>NZ_QLAD01000003.1:618430-710822 GCF_024355235.1 Pseudomonas sp. S12(2018) | reverse complement strand
CGCCGCCAGCCGCCTGCCAGGCGCACTCGGGGCGGTGGTCGGCAAAAGCCTGCACAGCCCGCACGCTCTCATCGCCCAGGCGTGCACGCAAACGCTCGCGCAACTGCTCCCAGCCCTGTTGCTGCTGGGGCCGCGCATTGAACAGCTCACCCGGTTGCGGCACGAACGCCGGCAGGTCGTCGGCCACCAGGCGCACGCTGCGCACCGGTGCGGGCAGGCTCAACTGCTCCAGGCGCCCGCGTGCCAGCTCGAACAGCATGCCCGCCTCGCGTTCGGCGGCCAGCAGGCCGACCACCACCGGCGTGGCGACGCCCCGGGCATGTTCCAGGTGCAGGGTAAAACGCTGCACGCCGCCGTCACGGCTGGCCAGGAACGCCGCCAGGTCGGCAATCAGCCGGCGCAACGGAAACAACAGCGCCTGGTGCGATTCCACATCGAAGTTGAGTTCCAGGCGCGCCTCGAACCGGTCCGGCGGCCGGTAGCACGCCAGCGCCATGGGGCGCAGGCCCAGCAGGCGATCCAGGTGCACCTGCACGCTGGCGGCAAAACGCCTGGCCAGGGTGTCGCGCGGCAACCCCAGCACCTGCCCAAGGTCGCGCAGGCCCATGCGCGACAAGGCCGTGGCGGCCTCCACCGGCAGGCCGATGCGGTCCACGGGCATCTGCGCAAGGGCGGCGCGGGTGGCCTGGGGGTCGTTCAGTGCCAGCCCGTCATGGGCGTTGGCCAGCATGCGCGCCGCCACCGGGTTGCTGGCCAGCACGATGCGATGACGCAGCCCCAGCTCGCCCAGCTCCTTGCGCAGGCGGGCCTCGAACAGCGGCCAGGGCCCGAACAGGCCCAGGCTGGATTCGACTTCGAGCAACACGGTGCGTGGGTAATGCAGGCTGACCTGCGAACTGAACTGGTAGGCCCAGGCGGCCAGCAATTGCTGCAACTGCTCGACCGCCGCCGGGTCATGCTCGACGCAGGTAAAACTGCTGGCCAGCGCCTGCGCGGTGCTCAGGCTCTGCCCGGCGCGCAGCCCCAGGGCCCGGGCCGCCGGGTTGACCGCCTGCAATACGCGCCGCTGCGCCGGGCCGCTGAGCAGCACCAGCGGTGCCTGGGGGTCGTCGCGACCGCGCAGCACGCTGTCGAGTGCCAGTTGCGGCAGCAGGATGCAGGCCCACAGCATCGCCCATCACCCTCGCCCGGCCATGGCGATCGGGGTGGCCGGGGCCAGCCCGCCACGGCACTTGAGCACCCGCCACTGCGCCGGGTGCAGGTCGACGGCAATGCGCAGCGCGGCCGGCGACGGGTTGAGTGCCGCCTGCTGCGGGCGGCAGGCAAAGGCCAGGGTCTGGCCGGTTTCGGCAGCCACCTGCAGGCGGCGCAGGGCGCGGTCGTCGACCTGCTGCGGCCAGCACAGCACCGCGCCGCAACTGCCCGAGCGCAGGCACTGCTCGGCGGCCCACAGGGCCTCGACGCGGGAGGCCTGGATCAGCGACAGCCAGCGCAGGTCGACACCGGCTGCCAGCCAGGCGGGCGGGTACGGAATGAACGGCGGCGCCACCAGCACCACCCGTTCGCCGCTGGCAGTCAGGCGCGCCAGGCTCGGCCAGAGCAGGTGCAGCTCGCCGGCGCCCTCGGCAGCCAGCAGCAGTTCGCTGAGCGCACCCGGTGGCCAGCCGCCGCCGGGCAGCACCGCGTCCAGCGCGGCATGCCCGGTGGGTTGCAGGCCCCGGGGCTGGGCCAGCGGGCGCCCCTTCCAGACCCGCCGCTCGTCGAGCAGCCCGTCGAGGCTGACCACCGCGCCCATCAGTCGCGCCTCAACAGGCCGCAGAACACCCCTTCGATCACGAAGTCGCGTTCTGGCCCCACGTCTATCGGTGCATAGGCCGGGTTGCGCGGCAGCAGGCGGTAGTGCGTGCCTGCGCGCTGGAAGCGCTTGATGGTGACCTCGCCATCGAGCCGGGCCACCACGATCTGCCCGTCGCGGGCATCGGGCTGCTGGTGAATGCCCACCAGGTCGCCGTCGAAGATACCGTCGTCGATCATCGAGTCGCCGCGCACCTTCAGCAGGTAGGTGGGGGTACGGCTGAACAGGTGCGCATCGAGCATCAGCTGTTCGTGGATGTCCACGTCGGGCCCGATCGGGCGGCCGGCGGCCACCTGGCCCAGTACCGGGATCTCCAGCACCTCGGGGCGGCGCAGCGCACCGGCCAGGCGGATGCTGCGCGCCTGGTTGGGGGTGACCTCGATGAAGCCGGCCTCGCACAGCGCCTGGATGTGCTTGCGCGCCACGCTGCGCGAGGCAAAACCGAAGGCCTGGGCGATGTCGGCCAGGCTCGGGGGCTGCCCTTGCTGCGCGATGCGGTCGCGGATGAAGGTCAGGATGGCGGCACGTTTGGGCGATAGTCTGTTCATGGAGCACATTTGTACTCTTTTCGGGTTTATCTGACCAGCCCCGCTGATCGCCACGGCAAAATGGTTATGATGGCCCGCCGTGCAATGGAAACCGCGCCCCATGCTTGAAGCCCTGCTGTTCGACCTCGATGGCACCCTGACCGACACCGATACCCTGCATTTGCAGGCACTGCAGCAGTTGCTGCGTGAGCAGGGCCGCGAACTGAGCGAGGCCGAGTTCGACGCCCACGTCAGTGGCCGGGCCAACGCCGACATGTGCCGCTACCTGTTCCCCGGGCGCCCGGTGGCCGAGCATGAGGCATTCGCCGACCGCAAGGAGGCGCGCTTTCGTGCGCTGTCGCCGACCTTGCAGCCCACTGCCGGCCTCGAACGCCTGCTGGCGCATGCCGAGCGCCGCGGCATCGGCATGGCCGTGGTCACCAATGCGCCACGGGCCAATGCGCAGCACATGCTGGCAGCCATGGGCCTGGCCGAGCGCTTCGAGCATGTGCTGGTGGCCGAGGAACTGGCACGGGCCAAGCCCGATCCCCTGCCCTACCTCACCGGCCTGGAGCGCCTGGGGGCCAGGGCAGACCATGCGCTGGCGTTCGAGGATTCGGTGCCGGGCGTGACGGCAGCGAGCCGCGCGGGGATCCTTACCGTGGGCCTGTCGACCAGCCAGGCGCCGCAGGTACTGCTGGAGGCCGGTGCGCAGCTGGTGGTGAAGAATTTCGACGATGAGCGCCTGTGGCAACTGATTGCGCAGATGAGCGGCTGAAGACCCACCGCGCCGGTTTCGCCAGCCGGGCTGGCACGTGCACCATCGGGGGTCACCTTCGAGCGGTGCACGCTCGCTGTCGGTGCACCCCTGTGCCGGCCAATTCACAAAACATGACCAACGGGTCACATTTATCCCGCCCCTCTCCTACACTGTTCAATCGACCTGATACCGTCCGGAAAACTCGATCGAAAATAGTCGAAACTTCTGCAAACCCGGTAGGTCAGCAACTAAGTAGGCCAACGACTCTGGTTACCCAGGCGCAGCCCACCCCCCACTCGTCAGCACGCCATCGGCAGGAGCGCCGGCTGGCGTAGCGCTTGCACGTGTGTCCGGGGCGTTTCACCGCATCACATGACATAGCGAGAACAACAGTACAGACATGCAGCGGGTGGGATACGCCCGCAGAACAAGGGACGGAGACAAGTATGATCAGCGCCGCTGTCGAACCTCATGCAGAGCATTTCAACCCGGATACCAGCGCGCAGGTGCGTGCTGCCCAGATCGTCACGACAGCCAAGGCCCCTGCCCTCGATACCCGGCGCAACCCGAACAAGCGCAAGGTGCTGTTCGTGACCTCGGAAATCGCCGACCTGGTCAAGACCGGCGGCCTGGGCGACGTCTCCGCCGCCCTGCCCCGCGCCATGCGCCACCTGCACGATGTACGCGTGCTGATCCCCGGCTACCCGCAGGTACTCGAAAGCGACAACCCGATCCACCTGGTGGGCGAGCTGGGCGGCCATGCCGCACTGCCCCCGTGCAAGATCGGGCGCATGGACCTGGCCGACGGCCTGGTCATCTATGTACTGATCTGCCCCGAGCTGTACCAGCGCGAAGGCACCCCCTACGGCGCCAACAATGGCCGTGACTGGCCCGACAACCATATCCGCTTCGCCCGCCTGGGCCTGGCCGCCGCCGAAATCGCCGCGGGCGAGGGCATGGTGCACTGGAAGCCCGATCTGGTGCACGCCCACGACTGGCCTGCCGGCCTGGCCCCGGCCTACATGCACTGGCGCGGCCTGAACACCCCCACCCTGTTCACCATCCACAACCTGGCCTACCAGGGGGTGGTCAGCCGCGGCTGCTGCCCGGAACTGGCGATTCCCGAACACGCCCTGCAACAGGAAGGCATGGAGTTCTACGGCAAGCTGTCGTTTCTCAAGGCCGGCCTGGCCTACTCCAGCCACATCACCACGGTCAGCGCCACCTATGCCCGGGAAATCACCACCCCGGCCTTCGGCTGCGGGCTCGACGGTTTTCTTGGCAGCAAGGCGCAGCAGGGCCTGCTCAGCGGCATCCCCAACGGCATCGACGAAAGCTGGGATTCGGCCACCGACACCCACCTGACCCACCGCTTCAGCATCAACGACTGGGAAGGCAAGGCGGCCAACAGCAGCCAGGTGCGCGAGCTGTTCGAGCTGGAGCCCTCCACCGGCCCGCTGTTCGCCGTGGTCTCGCGCCTGGTGTACCAGAAGGGCCTGGACCTGACCCTGGGGGTGGCCGAGTACATCGTCGAACAGGGCGGCCAGATCGCCATCATCGGCCGCGGCGAACCGGAGGAAGAACAAGCCATGCGCGAGCTGGCCAGCCGCTTCCCGGGCCGCGTGGGGGTGCGCATCGGCTTCAACGAGACCGACGCACGGCGCATGTTCGCCGGCAGCGACTTTCTGCTGATGCCCTCGCGCTACGAGCCCTGCGGCCTGAGCCAGATGTACGCGCAGCGCTTCGGCTCGCTGCCGGTGGCGCGCAACACCGGCGGCCTGGCCGACACCATCGAGAATGGCGTCACGGGCTTTCTGTTCGACGAATCGAGCGTGGAGAGCTACCGCGAAGCACTCTCGCGGGCCTTCTACGTATACGGCAAGAAACACCTGCTCAATGCCATGCGCTGCCTGGCCATGACCCAGCCATTCAACTGGTGTCAGGCCGTGGAACCCTATGCCCACCTGTACGAGGAACTGGTGACGCGCGCCACGCTCAACGCAGGCTGAGGAGAACTGCCGTATGCCCTTCAGGTCACAGGAACACGCGACCCACGGGGCCGTGATGCTGGACAGCCACACCACCCGCTTCGCCCTCTGGGCGCCCGATGCCCGGCAGGTGGAGGTGGAATGTGAAAACGCCGCCCCGCAACCCATGCAGCGCAGTGACGACGGCTGGTTCGTGCTGCGCCTGCCCTGCCCGGCCGGTACGCGCTATCGCTACCGTATCGACGGCGACCTGTCGGTCGCCGACCCGGCCAGCCGTGCCCAGCCCGACGGCGTGCACGGCCCCAGCCAGGTGCTGAGCACCGAATATGCCTGGCAACACCCCGACTGGCAGGGCCGCCCGTGGCACGAGGCAGTCATCTATGAAGTGCACGTGGGCCTGCTGGGCGGTTACGCCGGCGTGGCCAGGCACCTGCCGCGCCTGGCCGCACTGGGCGTGACCGCCATCGAACTGATGCCCATCGGGCAGTTTCCCGGCCAGCGCAACTGGGGCTATGACGGCGTGCTGCCGTTCGCCCCGCAAGCGAGCTATGGCACTGCGCAGCAACTCAAGGCGCTGATCGACCAGGCCCACGCGCTGGGGCTGATGGTGCTGCTGGATGTGGTGTACAACCACTTCGGCCCCGACGGCAATTACCTGCACCGTTATGCCCAGGGCTTCTTTCGCGAAGACCGGCATACGCCCTGGGGCGCGGCCATCGATTTTCGCCGCCGCCAGGTGCGCGACTTCTTCATCGAGAACGCCCTGATGTGGCTGCACGACTACCGCTTCGACGGCCTGCGCCTGGATGCGGTGCACGCCATCGACGACCCTGATTTTCTGCATGAGCTGGCCCGCCGCGTGCGCGCCAGCACCGCACCGGGCCGGCAGGTGTGGCTCACCCTCGAGAACGAGCGCAACCAGGCGCACCTGCTCCAGGAGGGCTACGATGCCCAGTGGAACGACGATGGCCACAACGCCCTGCACGTGCTGCTGACCGGCGAGCAGGAAGGCTACTACGTCGATTACCGCGAGGCGCCGCTGAACAAGCTGGCGCGTTGCCTGAGCCAGGGGTTCGTGTTCCAGGGCCAGCCGGACCGCAACGGCGAACCGCGTGGCGAAGCCAGCGGCCATCTGCCGCCCAGTGCCTTCGTGCTGTTTCTGCAGAACCATGACCAGATCGGCAACCGCGCGCTGGGCGAGCGGCTCGAGCGCCTGTGCCCGCCCCAGGCCCTGCGCGCCGCCACCGGGCTGCTGTTGCTGGCACCGATGATCCCGCTGCTGTTCATGGGCGATGACTGGGGGTGCCGCCAGCCCTTCCTGTTCTTCACCGATCACCACGACGACCTTGCCACCGCCGTGCGCGAAGGCCGACGCGCCGAGTTCAAGGGGTTCAAGGCCTTCGCCGACCCCGAGCAACGGGCGCGCATCCCCGACCCGAACGCCGCCCAGACCTTCCTCGACTCGCAACCGCAATGGGGCGAGGACAGCGAGCAGTGGGTGGCGCTGTACCGTCGCCTGCTGTACCTGCGCCACCAGCACATCATCCCGCGCCTGCCGGGCACCCGCGCCCTGGGCGCCCAGGTGGTCGACGGCCAGGGCGTGAGCGCCCGTTGGCAACTGGGCGATGGCAGCGAGCTGCGCATCGACCTCAACCTCGGCCAGCAGCCACTGGCCCTGGACCTGCCGGCCCGCGAGCGGCACCTGTTCGAAAGTTGCGAACTGCCCCCGGGCCCACCCTGCCTGCCGCCGTTGAGCTGCGTGGTGAGCCTGACCCCTTCCTGCCCCACGGAGCCTGTGCATGCCTGACCTACCCTTGCTGCAACTGGCCGAACGCGCTGGCCTGGCGGTGGACTGGATCGACGCCAACGGGCGCGCCCAGCGTGTCAGCGAACCGGTCCTGCGGCGCATCCTGGCCGCCCTTGGCCACCCGGCCGCCGACGACATCGCCATCGCCAACAGCCTCAAGGCCCTGGAAAAAGCCCACGATTCCCGTCACCTGCCGCCACTGCTGACGGTCGACCAGCACCAGCCGCTGGACCTGTCGCGCTACTTCGCGGCCAACAGCCGCTGCGAGGTGCAGCACGAGGACGGCACCCGCCAGCAGCTGCAGCTGGATGCCCAGGCCCTGCTGCCGCCAGGGCTGCCACTGGGGTATCACCAGCTGCATATCGACGCCACCACCTTCACCCTGGCCGTGGCCCCGGCGCAGTGCTACAGCCTGGCCGATGCGCTGGGCACCCCGCACCCACGGTGCTGGGGCCTGAGTGCCCAGCTGTACAGCCTGCGCCGCCCGGGCGACGGCGGGCTGGGCGACTGCCTGGCACTGGAGGGCCTGGCACGCAGCGCCGCCGAGCGTGGCGCCACGGCCCTGGCCATCAGCCCGGTGCACGCCATGTTCACCCGCAACCACCCCAGCTACAGCCCGTATTCGCCGTCCAGCCGGCTGTTTCTGAACAGCCTGTATGCCAGCCCCCAGGCGGTGATCGACGAGCGCACGGTGCGCATCACGGTCCAGGCCCTGGGCCTTGAGGCCCAGCTCGAACAGCTCGAAGGCCTGCCATTGATCGACTGGCCACGGGCGGCCGGGGCACGCCAGCAGATATTGCAGGCGCTGTACCAGGGCTTTATCAAGGGCGAGCAACCGCAGCGCGCCGACTTCGACAGCTTTCGCCACGCCGGCGGCCAGGCGCTGGAAGACCACTGCCGCTTCGAAGCGCTGCTCGATGCCGCCGCCGAACGCGGCGAAAGCCAGGACTGGCGCCAGTGGCCGGCCGCCTGGCTCGACCCGCGCAGCGCCGAGATTGCCGCGTTTGCCGCCGACCACGTCGAGCAGATCGGCTTCTATGCCTTCTGCCAGTGGCTGATCGCACGCAGCCTGGAACGTGCCCAGGAAGCGGCGCGCGGCAGCGGCATGGCGGTGGGCCTGATCGCCGACCTGGCAGTGGGGGCCGACGGCACCGGCAGCCAGGCCTGGAGCCGCCAGGACGAGCTGCTGGCCGAGCTGCACGTCGGCGCCCCGCCCGACATCCTCAACCGATCGGGGCAAAGCTGGGGCATCTGCGCGTTCTCCCCCGAGGGCCTGCGCCGCAACGGCTACCGCGCCTTCATCGAGATGCTGCGGGCCAACTTCGCCCACGCCGGGGGCCTGCGCATCGACCATGTGATGGGCCTGCAGCGCCTGTGGCTGATCCCCCAGGGCGCCGCCCCCAGCGAAGGCGCCTACCTGCACTACCCACTGGACGACCTGCTGCGCCTGCTGGCCCTGGAGTCGGTGCGCCACAAGGCCATCGTGCTCGGCGAAGACCTGGGCACGGTGCCCGAAGGCCTGCGCGAAAAGCTCGCGGCCCGCGCGATCCTGGGCATGCGTGTGCTGCTGTTCGAGCAGGACCCGCCCGGGCAGTTCACCCCCATCCTCGACTGGCCCGACAACGCCCTGGCCACCACCAGCACCCACGACCTGCCCCCGCTGGCAGGCTGGCTGCAGGCCCGCGACATCGACTGGGGCCAGCGCCTGGGGGCGATCGACGCGATCACCGAGCGCGACTGGCGCGACAGCCGCCAACATGAAATCCAGGGCCTGCGTCGCCTGCTGCACAGCAGCTACGGCGACACCAGCAGCGAAGCCGACACCCTGATCGACGCCAGCCTGCGCCTGCTCGGGCATACCCGCGCGCCGCTGGTGCTGGTACCGCTGGAAGACTTGCTGGGCGTGGACGAACAACCCAACCTGCCCGGCACTGTCGACACCCACCCCAACTGGCGCCGCCGCTTCGCGTTGCCCGCCGCACAGCTGCTGGACGACAGCGATGCGGCGCGACGCCTCGAGCTGCTGGCCCAGGCCCGTGAACAAGCCTTCGAGCGTGACCGATGAACAGCCTCACCGCCACACTGCGCCTGCAATTTCATGCCGACTTCAGCCTCGACGATGCGGTGCCGCTGGTGCCCTACTTCGCCCGGCTGGGCATCAGCCACCTGTACGCCTCGCCCCTGTTGCAGGCGCGGCCCGGTTCGCGCCACGGCTACGACGTGGTCGACCCGACCCGGGTGAGCCCCGAACTGGGTGGCGAGGCGGCGCTGGAACGCCTGGTGGCCGCGCTGCGCCAGCACGGCATGGGCCTGATCCTGGACATCGTGTCCAACCACATGGCCGTGGGCGGCGCACACAACCCCTGGTGGCAGGACCTGCTGGCCTGGGGCCGGCGCAGCCCCTACGCCGAGTTCTTCGACATCCAGTGGCATTCGCCCGACCCGTTGCTCAAAGGCCAGTTGCTGTTGCCGTTCCTGGCCAGCGACTATGGCGCGGTGCTGCAGGCCGGGGAAATCCCGCTGCGTTTCGACGCCCGCCACGGGCGCTTTCACATCGAGCACCACGAACACCGCTTCCCGATCAGCCCGCCGGACTATGCGCGCATCCTGTGCGTCAGCGGCCACCCGGAACTGAGCGAACTGGGGGCACGCTTTGCCGCCTTCGAGGGCCAGCGCCACGCCCCGGCCAACGTCGAGGCGGTGCACCAGGCCCTGGCCGAACTGGCCCGCGAGCCGCGCATCGGCCAGGCCATCGAACAGGTGCTGGCCGCCTTCGACGGGCGCACCCCCAGCGGTTTCGAGCACCTGCATCAACTGCTCGAACAGCAGCACTACCGCCTGGCCAGCTGGCGCACCGCCGGTGACGACATCAACTGGCGGCGCTTTTTCGACGTCAACGAGCTGGGCGGCCTGCGCGTGGAGCGCCCGGCGGTGTTCGAGGCCACCCATGCCAAGGTGTTCGAGCTGATCGAGCGCGGCCTGGTCGACGGCCTGCGCATCGACCACATCGACGGCCTGGCCGACCCACGCGGTTACTGCCGCAAGCTGCGCCGACGCGTAGACGGCCTGCTCCCACGCCGGCCGCTGAGCGCTGCGCTCGAGCACTTTCCGATCTACGTGGAGAAGATCCTCGGCCCCGGCGAGCGCCTGCACGACGACTGGCGGGTGGACGGCAGCACCGGCTACGAATTCATGAACCAGGTCTCGCTGTTGCAGCATGACCCGCAGGGCGAAGCCGAACTGACCGCGCTGTGGCACGACCTGAGCGAGCGCCCGGCGTTCGTCGAGGAACTGCGCCTGGCCCGCCAGCTGGTGCTCAATGCCAGCCTGGCCGGCGACTTCGAATCGGTGGCCCAGGCCCTGCTGCAGGTGGCGCGCAACGACATCATGAGCCGCGACCTGACCCTGGGCGCCATCCGCCGCGCGTTGCAGGCGCTGGTGGAGCACTACCCGGTGTACCGCACCTACATCAATGCCTGCGGGCGCCCGGCGATGGACGAGGGGTTCTTCCAGCAGGCCCTGGCCGATGCGCGTTCGAGCCTGGGCGAAGCCGACTGGCCGCTGCTGGACTACCTGCAGCGCTGGCTGGGCGGCCAGCCCTGGCGCGAGCTGGGCCCGGGGCGGGCGCGCAAGCAGTTGCGCCACGCCTGCGTGCGCTTCCAGCAGCTGACCTCGCCCACCGCCGCCAAGGCCGTCGAAGACACCGCCTTCTATCGCTCGGCGGTGCTGTTGTCGCGCAACGACGTGGGCTTCGACGCCGAGCGCTTCAGCGCGCCGGCCGAGGCCTTCCATGCCAGTTGCCAGCAACGCCTGGCGCACTTCCCCGACAACCTGCTGGCCACCGCCACCCATGACCACAAGCGTGGCGAAGATTGCCGCGCACGCCTGGCGGTGATCAGCGAACGCAGCCACTGGTTCTGCCAGCGCGTGGAGCTGTGGCGTGAACTGGCCTGGCCCCTGCGCACACAACTGGCCGATGGCGTGGCACCGAGTGCCGGCGATGAACTGCTGCTGTACCAGACCCTGCTCGGCAGTTGGCCGATGACGCTGCGCTGCGATGACACCCAGGCCTTGCGCGGCTACGCCGAACGCCTGCGCCAATGGCAGCGCAAAGCCCTGCGCGAGGCCAAGCTGCGCAGCAGCTGGAGCGCCCCCAACGAGGCCTACGAGCAGGCCTGCGCACGCTTCATCGACGCCCTGCTGCTGGAGCCGCAATGCCAGCAGCTGCGCCAGTCGGTGGCCGAGGCGGCGCAGGCCCTGGCCTGCCCGGGCGCGCTCAACAGCCTGGTGCAGAGCCTGCTGCGCATGACCGTGCCGGGGGTGCCCGACCTGTACCAGGGCAACGAATGCTGGGACCTGAGCCTGGTCGACCCGGACAACCGCCGCGCGGTGGACTACGCCGCGCGCCGCCAGGCCCTGGACGACAGCCTGCCCCCCGCCGAACTGCTCGGGCACTGGCAGGACGGGCGGGTCAAGCAGGCCCTGATCGCCCAGGTGCTGGAGCAGCGCCGGGCCTACCCAGAGCTGTTTCGCCACGGCCGCTACCAACCCCTGGAGGTACGCGGCAAACACGCCGAGCGGGTGCTCGCCTTTGCTCGTATCGGCGAGGCGCAACGTGCGGTGGTGGTGGTGCCGCGGCTGGCCTCGGGCCTGCTGGGCAACGCCACGCAACCCTTGATCCCGGCACAGAACTGGGACGATACCCGTGTGCTTTTACCGTTCGCCTTGTGCGCTGCCAATTGCACGGGACTTTTCGCCCAGGGCGCAGTCACACCCTCTAACGAGCTGTGGCTGAGCACTGCGCTCAAAGCCTTCCCCGTCAATCTCTTCATAGAACAGACTGAGTCATCAGGAGCGTCGAGATGAGTGCTGAGGAAAAACGTATCCGCGAATTCGCCTACCAGATCTGGGAGTCGGAAGGTAAACCCGAAGGCCAGGAGGAGCGCCACTGGGAGATGGCGCGCAAGTTGGCCGAAGCCGAGGCCATTGCGCCCAAGGCCGCCCCGCGCAAGCCCCGTACCACCCCGCCAGGCGCACCGCCGGTAGCCCCTGGCGCCAAGCCAAAGCCCGGCGCCGCGGCGTCCAAGGCCAAGCCACCGGCCCCTGCGGCCAAGCCCGACCCGGCAAAGAAGCCGCGTACCGCGAAGAAGCCCGCCACGCCCTGACGCCGCCGTACCTTGCGTCACTACCGCCCCGGGGCAGCGCAACGCTGCCCCGGCGCCCAGTGCGTCGCCTTTCGCCCCCCAAGGATCGCTACAAGGATTGCCATGACCCAGCCCAAGTCCAAACACAACACCCAGCCCGACGCCATTGAACCTTCGCGCATCCGCGAGGGCCTGCCCTTCCCCCTGGGCGCCACCTGGGACGGCCTGGGTGTGAACTTCGCACTGTTTTCGGCCAACGCCACCAAGGTCGAACTGTGCCTGTTCGACGCCAGCGGCGAACATGAGCTCGAGCGCATCGAACTGCCCGAGTACACCGACGAGATCTACCACGGCTACCTGCCCGACGCGCACCCGGGGCAGATCTACGGCTACCGCGTGTACGGCCCCTACGAGCCGCAGAACGGGCACCGTTTCAACCCCAACAAGCTGCTGATCGACCCGTATGCCAAGCAGCTGGTCGGCGAGCTGCGCTGGTCCGAGGCGTTGTTCGGCTACACCATCGGCCACCCCGATGGCGACCTCAGTTTCGACGAGCGCGACAGTGCGCCGTTCGTGCCCAAGTGCAAGGTCATCGACCCGGCCTACACCTGGGGCCGCGACCAGCGCGTGGGCGTGCCGTGGGACCGTACCGTGTTCTACGAAGCGCACGTGCGCGGCATCAGCATGCGTCACCCGGCGGTGCCGGAAGCGGCGCGCGGTACCTTCGCCGGGCTGATGAACGACGAGCTGCTGGGGCACATCAAGGGCCTGGGCGTCAGCTCCATCGAGCTGCTGCCGATCCACGCCTTCGTCAACGACCAGCACCTGCTGCAAAAGGGCCTGAACAACTACTGGGGCTACAACAGCATCGCCTTCTTCGCGCCCCACCCGCGCTACCTGGCCAACGGCAAGATCGCCGAGTTCAAGGAGATGGTCGCGCACCTGCACGACGCCGGCCTGGAGGTGATTCTGGACGTGGTCTACAACCACACCGCCGAAGGCAACGAGCAGGGCCCCACGCTGTCGATGCGCGGTATCGACAACGCCTCGTACTATCGCCTGATGCCCGACGACAAGCGCTACTACATCAACGACTCGGGCACCGGCAACACCCTGGACCTGAGCCACCCCTGCGTACTGCAACTGGTCACCGACTCGCTGCGCTACTGGGCAGGCGAGATGCACGTTGATGGCTTTCGCTTCGACCTGGCGACCATCCTGGGCCGCTACCACGAAGGCTTCGACGAGCGGCACAGCTTTCTGGTGGCCTGTCGCCAGGACCCGCTGCTGAGCCAGGTCAAGCTGATTGCCGAACCCTGGGACTGCGGCCCCGGTGGCTACCAGGTGGGCAACTTCGCGCCGGGCTGGGCCGAATGGAACGACCGCTTTCGCGACACCGTGCGCGCCTTCTGGAAAGGCGACGAAGGCCAGCTGGCCGACTTTGCAGCGCGCATGACCGCCTCCGGCGAGCTGTTCAACCGCCGCGGCCGGCGCCCCTATGCCTCGGTCAACTTCATCACCGCCCACGACGGCTTCACCCTGCGCGACCTGGTGTCGTACAACGACAAGCACAACGAGGACAACGACGAGAACAACCAGGACGGCAGCAACAACAACATCTCCTGGAACCACGGGGTCGAGGGGCCCACCGACGACCCCGAGATCAACAGCCTGCGCCAGCGCCAGATGCGCAACTTCTTCGCCACCCTGCTGCTGGCCCAGGGCACGCCGATGATCGTGGCCGGCGACGAGTTCAGCCGCACCCAGCACGGCAACAACAACGCCTACTGCCAGGACAGCGAGATCGGCTGGATCAACTGGGACCTGGACGAGCAAGGCAGCGCCCTGCTCAAGTTCGTCAAGCGCCTGACCAAGCTGCGCCTGGCCTACCCGATCCTGCGCCGCAGCCGCTTCCTGGTGGGCGACTACAACGAGGCGATCGGGGTCAAGGACGTGACCTGGCTGGCGCCGGACGCCAGCGAGATGAGCGTGGAGCAGTGGGAAGACCCGCAAGGGCGCTGCCTGGGCATGCTCATGGACGGGCGCGCGCAGGTCAGCGGCATCCTGCGCCCGGGGGCAGACGCCACCTTGCTGCTGATCGTCAACGCGCACCACGACGGCGTGGACTTCACCCTGCCCGACGTGCCCGAGGGCGAGTACTGGAACTGCCTGATCGACACCGACCGGCCGCAGCTGCGCAAGGCCCAGCGCCTGGAATTCGGCAGCGTGTTCAACGTCACCGGACGCTCGTTGCTGCTGTTGGAACTGCAACGGGACGAGGACGCCTGACGCTTTAGCAATCATTCGAAATAGCCAGCCGCGTTGTCATTCGCAACGCGGCTATGCCCAATCAGGAACCGCTATTTTTCAACCGCTTACCCCCTCCAACACGGCCATCACAAAATAATCACACTATCTTGACGCCTGCCTGCGACTCTCCTTAGCTACACCTAGAACCACCGTGTTCAACTTCATTCCGGGCCTCTGGCACGCGGCTTTGCGCGCGCCATGGGGCAGGTTTGCTGGTTTGGGTCGCTCTCTGTTCCTGCCTTACAGCCCGTGACATCAGGCCAGACCTTTGGCTGTAACACACAGAGGAGATCGGCCATGAAAAGCGCACCCTGCCCTTCGGGGCTCGAGTATGTTTTCTACGCACTGTCGACGTCGCTGCTGCTGGCAACCCCGCTGGAAAGCCTGGCGGCGGGGCTGGAAGACGACGACCCGATGTTCAACCCGGCACACGGCCTGGCGCTGCCGTCGCTGGTCCCGGCCAGCGTGTCGGGGCTGAGCCTGGGTACGCTGGGGGCGTTTTCCGAACGCCTGGCAGAGCGCACGGCGGTGTTCGGCGACGAAGGCATTGCCAGCCAGTGGGCGCAGTTCTTTCCCACCCCGGTCAGGACCGCCCCGCAACGCCTGGATGCCCCCAACCAGAACCTGCAGATCGCCCCCGACCTGTTCGTGCGGGAAACCGCCGGCGGCAACACCCACCGCGCCGGGATCTTCATGGGCCACAGCAACCTGCAGGGCGGCCTGGACAATCGCCGGCCACAGCTGGGCGACAAGCAGAACGCCGTGCGCCTGGAAGGGCAAAGCCTGGGCATGTACTGGAGCCTGCAGCATGACCAGGGCTGGCATGTGGATGCGGTGGCCATGGGCACCCGTTTCGACGCCAGCGGGCGCGGCAGCGACGGCGAACGGCTCGATGGCAACGGCCACGCGCTGACCTTCTCGGTGGAGGGCGGCTTCCCCATCGGCCTGGGCAAGCACTGGGTGATCGAGCCCCAGGCGCAGTTGATCAACCAGCAGTACTACCCCGGCAACGACGCCCAGGCCCAGACCCTGCAGGCCTATGACAGCCAGCCGAGCTGGACCGGCCGGGTGGGGGCGAAGCTGTCGGCCCGCTACGAGGTGCGCGGCATGCCCATCGAACCCTATGTGCGCACCAACGTGTGGTACGACTTCTCGAACGCCGACACGGTGAGCCTGGACAAGGTCGACAAGATAAGCAGCGGACGCAACGCCACCACCGTGGAGGTGGGCCTGGGCCTGGTGGCACGGGTGACGCCCAAGGTGGCGCTGTTTGTCAGTGCCGATTACAGCAGCGACGTGGACGACAACGACTTGAACGGGTTGATCGGCAACCTGGGGGTACGTGTGCGCTGGTGAGCGGCGCTGAATGCATCGCGGGTCAGGCCCGCGATGCGACGCGCATACCCCCGTCAACCTGAGGTTGACAGCTTATGTATACTGGCCGGCCATGCCCTCGCCAAGGACACCCCAGCGCATGACCGAAAACAGCTTCGCCTTTCGCCTCAAGGAACTGCTCGAACACCACAAGCTGACGCTGCAGGCGGTAGGCACGGCCCTGGGGATCTCGCGCACCGCCGTGCACAAATGGACCCGCGGCGGCGAGATCGACTACGCCAACCTGCGCAAGCTGGCCGACTTTCTCAAGGTCAACTGGATCTGGCTGCGCTACGGCGAAGAAGCCCTGCAGGACGTGCAGCAGACCCAGGTGGTGGAGCTGCCGATGACCGACCTGCGCCGGCGCTACACCGCCGAGATCATGGAGAGCGAAACCCGCATGAAGCTGGCCCAGGAAGGCGCCCGCATCGTGACCTGGGAATGGAACCTGATCAGCGACGAACTCACCTACTCGCCCAACGTCGAGGCCGTGTACGGCTGGCAGGTGATCCGCAACGAAGACTTCTGGGTGCACCTGCCCCCCGAAGACGTCGAGATGCTGCAGGCGCTGTACAGCAAGACCCTGCTCGAAGGCGAAGGCTGCGAGTGCGACTTTCGCATCTATCGCCCCGACGGCGAGATGCGCTGGATCGCCTCCCGCGCCACGGTGGTGCGCGACAGCGCCGGGCGCGCGGTGAAGATGGTCGGCATCAGCATGGACAACACCGAGCGCAAGGTCGCCGAAGAGCAACTGCGCAACAGCGAGGAACGTTTTCGCGCCATCTTCGAACTGGCCTGGGGCGCGCTGGCCTACATCGACCCGGACGGCACCTGGCAGCGGGTCAACGGCAGCTTCTGCGAGCTGCTGGGCTACAGCGCCGAAACGCTGTACGGCATGACCTTCCAGCAACTGACCCACCCCGACGACCTGGCCGCCAACCTGCAGTTGCTGCAGCGCCTGCTGGCCGGCGAGATCGAGCGCTACGAAGTGGAAAAGCGCGTGCGCCACAAGCAGGGCCACTACATCTGGGTACGTGCACGTACCGCCCTGCAGCGCCGCCAGGACGGCCAGCCGCAGCATCTGATCAGCGTGTTCGAGGACATCGGCGCCGAACGCCAGGAACGCGAACGCCTGCAGGCACGTATCGAGGCGCTTGAAGCACAGCGCGGGGCTTCGCAGGCATGAGCCGCTTCGTGGGGGTGTTTCACCTGCGAAGCCGGCATGCCGTGGACAGGGGCTTCAAGGTGCACGCGCTACACAGCGACAATCATGCCGATGCGCACCTTGAAGCGGGCGACATACGCAATGAACAGGGCTACCAGGACGATCAGACCTGCGACTTCACCGTGATCGAGATTGCCAGCACTGCCCTGGCGCCCCGGCGCCTGAGCTGGCTGGAGCGCATCACGGGCAAGCTGCATGCATGACCCCATCCCTGATCTGACTACGGGGCGCACATGAGCCGCTTTGTCGCTGTGTTTCACCACTGGCATATCACCAAACGCAACCTTGGCTTCGAGGTGCACAGCCTGGCAGGTCGCGATCAGGCACAGGCGCACCGCGAAGCCTGCGCACGGTTGGCCGATCAGGAAGTGAGCGATATCGTGCGCTGCGCCTTCACCCTGGTTGAGATCGGCGCGCATGAACACGTTGCGCGCCCGCTGAGCTGGCGCGAGCGCATCACCGGGCGTTTCGAGGGGCGTGGCTAGAGGCAGGTGGCCAACGCCGCCATGCGCCGCTGGGCCAATGCATCGTCCTTGAGGGTGTAGAACTTGACCACCGTGCCGCCGGCTTCGGCGCGCACATCGGCGAAGTATTCGGCATCGCGTGTCGACACCGTGGCCCCACCGTTGGGGCCGGCGTCGAGGTAGCCGCTGGCATCCACGCCGAAGACGGCTTCGTCCTGCCAACCGAACTGGATGCACTCGGCCACCAGCGGCTCGGCCTTGGCCGAGGTGAAGGTCTTGTGCGGTGCGCCCAGGCGAGCCTGGTTCATCGTCGACGAGGCGCATCCGGCCAGCACCAGTGCCGTACCCAATAGCATTGCTGCGCGCATGGTTGTCTCTCCCGTTGGTTGTGTGTCGGCAGTACCGGGCTCTTCGCTGGCCCTGCAGAAGCTGGCCTTGCCAGCGAAGAGCCCTGGCCTGCTGATTGAAAAAGGAGCGACTGTAGCATTGCCCCAGCCCCCGGTGAGAGAATGCCGCGCAGAAAAACGGACCCTCCCCCCTGTGCCAAGGAACAGCACCATCCGAATCCTCTCGCTCGCCCTCATCGTCTCTACCCTCGCCCTCACCAGCTGCGGCACCATGATGCGCGGTGGGTACTGCGCCGAATGTGCATCCCCAGGCATGTACCGGGGCGTGCGCAACAACTTCTCGTTCCTGTTCAGCGCCACCTCGGCGCAGTTCTGCTGGCCGCTGATCGTGTGCCCGCTGGCGTTTATCGTCACCGCGCCCGTGGATATCGTGATCGATACCGCGATGATCCCCGCCGACCTCTCGCGCTGAGTGCCAAACAATCGAATCCCTCTATAGGTTCATCGACAAGGTCGATTAGTCACAAATTAAGTAAGGGCATAAACTGCCCCCGAATGCGCGCAATTCACCCACGATAGAAAGGGTCTTGGCGCGCACCCTCTGTGACTAGCCTGCATACCACTTACCGATCCTGACGCTGATCTCGGCGGGCCTGCGCGTGCGCGGCCGATTCTGGAGCTCGTTTGTACAAGGAGATAACCATGGGACTGGGCAGAAGACAGTTCTTCAAGCTGTGCACCGTCGGCGCTGCCACCGCCACTGCGGCCAGCCTGGGCTTCGCCCCGGGCATGGCCCAGGCCACCCAATCACGCCAGTACAAGCTGCTGCGCGCCAAGGAAACCCGCAACAACTGCACCTACTGCTCGGTGGGTTGCGGCGTGCTGATGTACAGCCTTGGCGACGGCGCCAAGAACGCCAAGGCGCGTATCTTCCACATCGAAGGCGACCCCGATCACCCGGTCAGCCGCGGCTCGCTGTGCCCCAAGGGCGCGGGCCTGGTGGACTACATCCACAGCGAACAACGCCTGCTCTACCCCGAATACCGCGCCCCTGGCTCGGACAAATGGCAGCGCATCAGCTGGGATCACGCCATCGAGCGCATCGCACGCCTGATGAAGGACGACCGTGACGCCAACTTCATCGAGAAGAACGACAAGGGCACCACGGTCAACCGCTGGCTGAGCACCGGCATGCTGTGCAGCTCGGCCGCCAGCAGCGAAACCGGCTCGCTGGACCAGCGCTTCACCCGCGCCCTGGGCATCCTGGGCACCGACAGCCAGGCCCGCGTGTGCCACGCCCCTACCGTCTCGGCCCTGGCGCCGACCTTCGGGCGCGGCGCCATGACCAACAACTGGGTCGACATCAAGAACGCCAACGTGGTGCTGATCATGGGCGGCAACCCCGCCGAGGCGCATCCGGTGGGCTTCAAGTGGGTGATCGAGGCCAAGATCCGCAATGGCGCCAAGGTCATCGTGGTGGACCCGCGCTTCAACCGCAGCGCCGCCGTGGCCGACCTCTACTCGCCGGTTCGCGCCGGCTCCGACGTGACCTTCCTGATGGGCGTGGTCAACTACCTGATCACCCACGACAAGATCCAGCACGACTACGTGCGCGCCTACACCAACGCCAGCCTGATCGTGCGCGAGGACTACAGCTTCGACGACGGCCTGTTCAGCGGCTACGACCCGGCCAAGCGCAGTTACGATCGCAGCTCCTGGACCTACGAGCTGGACGCCGACGGCTTCGCCAGGCGCGACATGACCCTGAGCCACCCGCGCTGCGTGTGGAACCTGCTCAAGGCCCACGTCAGCCGCTACACCCCGGACATGGTCACCAACATCTGCGGCACGCCCAAGGCCGACTTCCTGCAGATCTGCGAAATCCTCGGCACCACCAGTGCCCCGGACAAGACCGCCACCTTCCTCTACGCCCTGGGCTGGACCCACCACACCAACGGCGCGCAGATGATCCGAGGCTCGGGCATGATCCAGCTGCTGCTGGGCAACATCGGCATGGCCGGTGGCGGGGTCAACGCCCTGCGCGGCCACTCCAACATCCAGGGCTACACCGACCTGGGCCTGCTCTCGCTGCGCCTGCCCGGCTACATGAACCTGCCATCGGATGCGCAGACCGACCTGGCCACCTACCTCAAGCAGACCACGCCCAGCGCGGTGCTGCCCGACCAGGTCAACTACTACAAGCACACCCCCAAGTTCTTCGTCAGCCTGATGAAGAGCCTGTGGGGCGACAAGGCCACCAAGGACAACGACTGGGGCTTCGACTGGCTGCCCAAGTGGGACGACAGCTACGACGTGCTCAACTACAGCAACCGCATGTACGAGGGCAAGGTCAACGGCTACATCGCCCAGGGCTTCAACCCGGTGGCGGCGTTCCCGGACAAGAACAAGGCCCAGGCCGCGCTGGAGAAACTCAAGTTCCTGGTGATCATCGACCCGCTGGCCACCGAGACCTCGAGCTTCTGGCAGAACCACGGCGAGGAGCACGACGTGGACACCGCGGCGATCCAGACCGAAGTGTTCCGCCTGCCCTCCTCCTGCTTTGCCGAGGAAGACGGCTCGATCGTCAACTCCGGGCGCTGGCTGCAATGGCACTGGGCCGGCGCTGCGCCGCCCGGAGAGGCCTGGCACGACGGCAAGATCCTCGGCCACCTGTTCCTGAAGATCCGCGAGCTGTACGAGAAGGAAGGCGGTGCCAACCCCGCGCCGATCCTCAACATGGCCTGGGACTACGCCGACCCGTTCGACCCCAAGCCCGAGGAAGTGGCCAAGGAATCCAACGGCCGCGCCCTGGCCGACCTGCACGACGAACAGGGCAACCTGATTCTGCGCAAGGGCCAGTTGCTCGACGACTTCTCGCAGTTGCGCGACGACGGCACCACTGCCAGCTTCAACTGGATCTTCGCCGGCTCCTGGACCGAAAAGGGCAACCAGATGGCACGGCGCGACAACGCCGACAGCGGCCTGGGCTGCACCCCGGGCTGGGCCTGGGCGTGGCCGCAGAACCGGCGCATTCTCTACAACCGCGCCTCGGCCGACCCCCAGGGCAAGCCGTGGGACCCCAAGCGCAAGCTGATCGGCTGGGACGGGGCGCGCTGGAGCGGCGTGGACGTGCCGGACTTCGCCGTCACCGCTGCACCGGGCAGCAACACCAACCCGTTCATCATGCTGCCTGAAGGCCTGGGCCGGCTGTTCTCGGTGGGCGCGATGAACGACGGGCCGTTCCCCGAACACTACGAGCCCACCGAAAGCCCGCTGGCGAACAACCCGCTGCACCCGAACGTGACCTACAGCCCCACCGCGCGGGTGTACGAAAGCGATCGCAAGCGCATGGGCAGCCGCGAGCAGTTCCCGTATGTGGCCACCACCTACTCGATCACCGAGCTGTTCCGCCACTGGACCAAGCATGCGCGGCTCAACGCCATCGTGCAGCCCGAGCAGTTCATCGAGATCGGCGAGAAGCTGGCCGCCGACAAGGGCATCGTGCAGGGCGACCTGGTGCGCGTCAGCACCCAGCGTGGCTACATCAAGGCCAAGGCCGTGGTGACCAAGCGCATCCGCCGCCTGGCCATCGACGGGCAGGACGTCGACACCATCGGCATCCCCTGCCACTGGGGCTATGAAGGCACCACGCGCAAGGGCTTTCTGGCCAATACCCTGACCCCGGGGGTGGGCGATTCCAATACCCACACGCCGGAATACAAGGCGTTTCTCGTGAACATCGAAAAGGCCTGAGGGAGCGAACTTCATGTCCATGCAATCCCAAGACATCATCAAGCGCTCGGCCACCAACGTGCTGACCCCGGCGCCGCGTGCGCGCGACCACCAGGCCGAAGTGGCCAAGCTGATCGACGTGAGCATCTGCATCGGCTGCAAGGCCTGCCAGGTGGCCTGCAACGAGTGGAACGACCTGCGCGACGAGGTCGGCCACAACGTCGGCGTGTACGACAACCCGGCCGACCTGTCGGCCGAAACCTGGACGCTGATGCGCTTCGATGAAGTCGAAGATGAAAGCGGCAAGCTCGAATGGCTGATCCGCAAGGACGGCTGCATGCACTGCGCCGACCCGGGCTGCCTGAAGGCCTGCCCGCAACCGGGGGCGATCATCCAGTACGCCAACGGCATCGTCGACTTCCAGTCCGACCACTGCATCGGCTGCGGCTACTGCATCGCCGGCTGCCCGTTCGATGTGCCGCGCATCAGCAAGAAGGACAACAAGGCCTACAAGTGCACCCTGTGCGTGGACCGCGTGTCGGTCGGCCAGGAGCCGGCCTGCGTCAAGACCTGCCCCACCGGGGCGATCAACTTCGGCAGCAAGCAGGACATGCTGCACCAGGCCAGCGAGCGCGTGACCGAGTTGCAGGGCCGCGGCTTTGCCGGCGCCGGCATCTACGACCCGCAGGGCGTGGGCGGCACCCACGTGGTGTACGTGCTGCAGCACGCCGACAAGCCGCACCTGTACCACAAGCTGCCCACCGACCCGCGCATCAGCAGCGCCATCCATGGCTGGAAGGGCTGGCTCAAGCCGGTGGCGGCCGTGGCCTTCTTCGCTACCCTGGCCGGCACCCTGTTCCACTATGTGGGCGTGGGGCCGAACGAGGTCGAGGAAGCCGACGAGAAACACGAGGAGGACACTCACGCATGAACAAGGACAAACTGATCCTGCGCACCCGCTTCATCGAGCGTGCCAGCCACTGGGTAATGGTGCTGTGCTTCCTTGCCGTGGCCCTGTCGGGGCTGTCGTGGTTCTTCCCGTCGCTCAACGGGCTCAACGCGGTGTTCGGCACCCCGCAGCTGGCGCGCATCCTGCACCCGTTCTTCGGGGTGGTGGTGTTCCTGCTGCTGGCGTTCCTGTTCGTGCGCTTCGTCAAGTACAACCTGCCCGAGCGTGAAGACCTCGCGTGGTTCAGGAACGTGCGCCAGGTGCTGGCCGGCGAGCACGAGCCGGCGCTGCAGATCGGCAAGTACAACGCCGGGCAGAAGATCCTGTTCTGGGGAATCATGGGCCTGATCAGCGTGCTGCTGGTCAGTGGCGTGGTGATCTGGCGGCCGTACTTCGCGCCGTGGTTCAGCATCCCGTCGATTCGCATCGGCCTGCTGGTACACGCCATTGCCGGCATCTGCCTGATCCTGCTGATCATCGGCCATGCGTACCTGGCGTTCTGGGTCAAGGGTTCGATTCGTGGCATGGTCACCGGGTATGTGAGCCGCAGCTGGGCCAAGACCCACCATGATCGCTGGTACCGACAGATCAGCAACAAGCAGAGCGGGAGTGGCAAGCAGCAATGAACAGCATCCAGATGACCCCTGCCGAGCAGCGTAGCGCCGGCGTTGGCGAAATACCTGCCGTGCTGCTGCCGACCCTGGGCGAGCGCTACCGCCAGCGCGCCACCCGCCTGCGTCAGCTGGCCGAGGGGCACCCGATGGCCGACTACCTGCAGTTCGTGGCACAGGTGGCCGATGCCCAGCAGCAATTGCTCGAACGCCTGCCGCTACCGGCAACGCTGGTGAGCAGCCTGGCCGGGCGGGTAGCCGCCGGCAAGGCGCCGCTGGCCTGGGCCAGCCTGCCGCGCGATGCCTACTGGCAGCAACTGTTGCGCGGGCTTGGCGAGCACATCGAGCACGCCACCCTGCAGGGCCTGTGCGCGCAGGGCGAGGCCGCCCTGGACGTGGCGGCCGATGCGTTGCTGGCAGGCCGCTTCAGCGAGATCGACAGCGGTCAGGCGCTGTTCCTGTGGGCGGCCCTGTCGCTGTACTTCACCCAGCTGGCGGCGCACCTGCCCGCCATCGGCAATGCCGGCGTGGGCGAGCAGCGCCAGCATTGCCCGGTGTGCACCGGGGCGCCGGTGGCCAGCGTGATCATGACCGGTGCCCAGGCCGGGCTGCGCTACCTGCACTGCGGGTTGTGCGAGAGCCGCTGGCACATGGTGCGGCTCAAGTGCAGCAACTGCGAAGAGACCGGCAGCCTGGACTACTGGTCGCTGGATACCCATGAAACCGCGATCAAGGCCGAGAGCTGCGACGACTGCCACAGCTACCTGAAGGTGTTCTACCCCGAGCACGAGCGCGACCTTGAGCTGGTGGCCGATGACCTGGCCTCGATCGCGCTGGATGCCGAGGTGGAGCGCCAGGGGTTCGATCGCAGCGGCGTGAACCCGTTTCTGTTCCCGGGCTAGAGCGGGTACTGCATCAGCCAGTGTGATTTGCCCCAGGCCTGGAACTGCTCGAGGTACTGCCACCCCCGCTTGTGGTAGTACTCGGCGCGGTCGTGGGTGTGCAGGTAGAGGTGCGTGTGCCCCAGGGCCCTGGCCTTGGTGCAGATGCCCTCGATCAGCGTTTCGGCCAGGCCTTGGCCGCGGGCTTGCGGGCTGACGAACACGCAGGCCAGCCAGGGGCTCAGGTCGGGCCGCAGGGGCAGGTCGTCGCGGGCCAGTGAAGCGCTGCCCAGCAGGTTGCCGTCATCCAGCGCCAGCAGGCTGTACAGGCTGCCGTCAGCCTGGCCATGGGCGAACTCCTGTTGCCATTGGGCCAGCGGTACATCGGCGTATTCGTAGGCGAACTGCTCGTGCAGCCAGCGGGCCAGGGTATCGCTGTGGTGTGGGTGGTTGCTGAGCCAGTCGATCATGGGTGTGCTCTGGGCGTTGGGGGGATGCAAAGGTACACCGAATTGGATGAGGGGTGTGGCCACCTGCATCTACACTTGTCAGTGCCACCGCACCTTCCCGGAGGACCGCGCCATGCCCCACTCTGACGTCCTGATCATCGGCGCCGGGCCCACCGGCCTGGTCCTGGCCCTGTGGCTGAGCAAGCTGGGCATCTCGGTACGTATCCTCGACAGGACCAGCGCCGCCGGCACCACCTCCCGCGCGCTCGCCGTGCAAGCCCGCACCCTGGAGCTGTACCGCCAGCTGGACCTGGCCGACGCGGTCGTTGGCGCCGGCCACCAGGTGCCCGCCGCCAACCTCTGGGTCAAGGGCGAGCCCGCCGCACGGCTGCCTTTGGACAGCATCGGCGCCAACCTCACGCCCTACCCCTTTCTCGAAATCTACCCGCAGGACCAGCACGAGAACCTGCTGATCGAGCGCCTGCGCGGCCTTGGCGTGGAGGTCGAACGCAGCACCGAACTGCTCGGTTTCACCCAGCACGACACCACCGTCAGCGCACGCCTGCGCCTGCCCGACGGCAGCGAGCAAGACTGCGAGGCGCATTACCTGGCCGGCTGCGACGGCGCCCATTCGACCGTGCGCAACGGCCTGCATGTCGACTTCCCCGGCGGCACCTACCAGCAGCTGTTCTACGTGGCCGACGTGGATGCCAGCGGCCCGCCCATGAACGGCGAGCTGCACGTGGACCTGGACGAGGCGGACTTTTTGGCGGTGTTCCCACTGGCCGGCGCAGGCCGCGCGCGGTTGATCGGTACGGTGCGCGACGCACGCGCCGAACACCCCGAGCAACTGCGTTTCGAGGATGTCAGCCAACGCGCCATCGAGCACCTGCAACTGCAGGTGCTCAAGGTCAACTGGTTTTCCACCTACCGCGTACACCATCGCGTGGCCGGGCATTTCCGCCAGCAGCGCGCCTTCCTGCTCGGCGACGCCGCGCACGTGCACAGCCCGGCCGGCGGCCAGGGCATGAACACCGGCATCGGCGATGCAATCAACCTGGCCTGGAAGCTGTGCAGCGTACTCAAGGGCAAGGCCCACGATGACCTGCTCGACAGCTACCCGGTCGAGCGCATGGCCTTCGCCCGGCGCCTGGTGGCCACCACCGACCAGGTGTTCACCTTCGCTACCGCCGATGGCAGCATCGCCAACCTGTTGCGTACGCGCCTGGCACCGGTGCTGATACCGCGCATGGCGGCATTCGCCAAGGCGCGCAGCCTGCTGTTTCGCACGGTCTCGCAGCTGGGCCTGAACTACCGCCTGATGCCGCTGAGCTTCGGCAGCGCCGGCCATGTGCAGGGCGGCGACCGCCTGCCCTGGGTGGTCACGCAGGAACACGACAATTTCAGCGCGCTGTCGCACCTGGGCTGGCAGGTACACGTGTACGGCCTGGCCAGCAAGGAACTGAGCGCCTGGTGCGCCGCACGCCAGCTGCCACTGCAGGTTTACCCCTGGTCGGCCGCCTGCACGGCCGCCGGCCTGGCACGCAACGCGCTGTACCTGCTGCGCCCCGACAGCTACGTGGCGCTGGCCGAACCCTCGGCCTCCACCGCCGCCGTGGAGCGCTACTTCAGCGAGCGGGGCCTGCGCCCCTGGTGAGGTGCTTACGCCGGTTTGTCGGCGCCCAGCACCCCGGCATAGCGGTAGGTGGTCACGCAACACAGCACCAGGCCGCTGACCGCGACCGCGCCGCCCACCAGGCCGATGTCGCCAAGGCCCATGTGGGTGCTGACCAGGCTGCCCAGCAACGCCCCGCCACCGATGCCCACGTTGTACAGCCCGGAGAACATGGCCATGGCCACGTCGGTGGCATCGGAAGCCAGCACCAGCACCTTCGATTGCAGGGCCAGGCTGAAACACATGATCGCCATGCCCCATACCATGCTGAGCGCGCAGAGCAGGGTCGGGTTGACTGCCAGCGGGGCCAGCAGCAACAGGCTCAGGGCGATGGCGCCGATGGCGCCAATCGCGAACCCCCGCGGGAAACGCTCGCTGTAGCGACTGAACAGGATCGAGCCGAAGATGCCCGCCCCGCCATACAGCAACAGCAGGATGGTGGTCATTTCGCCGCTCATCGCCGCGACCTGCTGGCTGAACGGCTCGATGTAGCTGTAGGCGGTGAACTGCGCGGTGATGCCCAGCACCACCAACGCATACACCGAGAGCAGCGCCGGCCGCTTGAGCAGCATCGGCAGGCTGCGCAGCGAACCGGAGTTCTGGCTGGGCAGGCGCGGCAGCGAGCGCATCAGCCAAAGCAACGTCAGTACCGAGACCCCGGCGATGCCCATGAAGGTGGTGCGCCAGCCCAGCGCCTCGCCCACCACTCGCCCCAGCGGAATGCCCAGCACCATGGCCAGGGTGGTGCCGGTGGCCAGCACCCCGAGGGCCTTGGCCTGCTTGCCCGGCGGCGCCACCCGCACCGCCAGCGACGCGGTGATGGCCCAGAACACCGCGTGGGCCAGTGCGATACCGATGCGGCTGAACAGCAGCATGCCGAAGCTGGTGGCCATGCTCGACAGCACATGGCTGGCAATGAACAGCACGAACAGGAACGCCAGCAGCTTGCGCCGCTCGATGTTGCGGGTCATCAGCATCATCGGCAGCGAGGCCAGCGACACCACCCAGGCATAGATGGTCAGCATCAGCCCGACCTGGGCGGTGGGCATGTCGAAGCTGCGGCCGATATCGCTGAGCAGGGCCACCGGCACGAACTCGGTGGTGTTGAAGATGAATGCAGCCAGGGCCAGCGCGAAAACGCTGAGCCAGCTGCCATTACGGGTATCTGCGGGGTTGTTCATCGGACGGGGCAAGGCTCCGGGGCGGGCGCGTCAGACGCGACCCTGGGTTCAATGAAACCTGCGCGGCAAAAGGCGCGCAGGCAAAAGCCACCCCTGGGCCGGCGGCCTGGGTGTTGCGCTGCAGAAGGTTGTTATAGGTAGGTGCGGGTCGCAGGCCCGATGGTACGTCATGCGTCGGGGGGCGACAATAACGCTCGCCGCGCCGCGCCGGCCCCACCGATGAAACTTGCCACGGACATGCAGTGTCTTTGTCATGAGCCCGTAGTAGTGCAAAGCCTGACAAGGGCTGCAGCATTGTCCGATGGTCAGGGTTTACCGACACACGCCTAATCGGGGTCCCTTGAGTACCGGATCTGCCAGGAGGCCGTATGCGCCTAGTTTCGCAACTGCTCCAACGTCTCAGACAAAAAGGCCTGCGTCGCGCCTTGCGCCCGCTGTGGCAACGCCACGTGTTCCAGCACTGGCAACTGGTGTGGCTGGACCGCGACCCGTTGGCCAGGGTGCCTCGACAACGCACCCGCCCCTGCCCTCCCGTGCGGCTCGTCCAGATCACCCCGAGCAATACCGACGCGTTCGCGCGCCATTTCCCCGGCCAGTTGCAGGCCATGAACGACCTTGCACGCGAAGGCCACACCGGCCACATGTACCTGGACGAAGCCGGTGACGCGGTGGCGATGGTGTGGGCCAGCACCCGTGACTATCACGACCGGCACTACTACGGCTGCACCTTCCCGGTACAGCCCGGCGAATACTTCCAGTTCGCCGGCGAAGTCGAGCGCGCCTACTTCGGCACCGGCCTGTCCACGCGGGTACAGACCGAGCTGTGGGAGGCCATGCTCGCCAAAGGCTGCACGCGCATCGTGGTGGTGGTGGCGCTGGACAACGCACAGGCAGTCAAGATGCACCTGCACCTGGACTACCACGAACAGGGTCGCATCACCCACGCGTACAGGTTCTTCGGGCGCTGGTACTTCTCCCGCGTGACCCACTACAGCGGCTCGCGCCTGGCCCACCTGGCCCCGCGGGCCAGACGCAAGGCCGACAGCGAGCCGGCGCCGCAGTTGCACGACACCGACGCCTGAGCGCCTACGCCCCGGGTTGCAAGGTCATGCAGCGCGCATGACCTTCAGCTTACCGGGGCTGTAGAGAAGGCCGATGGCATGCAACTGCCGGTGGACGCCTAATCGGAGCTCCTGGAATAGAACCTGTCGGAGTTCTCATGCAATTGATCGAAATCGCCCACCAGCGCATCAGACAAAAAGGCTTGCTGCGTGCGCTTCGCCCGCTGTGGCGCCGCTACATCTTCTCGCACTGGCAACTGGTGTGGTTGCAGCGCAGCCCCCTTGCGCCCGTCGCCGCGCAACGCAGGCGCACCTGCCCGCCAGTGCACCTGGTAGTGATAACACCCCACAATACCGAGGCCTTCAGCCGTTACTTCCCTGGCCAGGTGCAGGCCATGACCGACCTCGCCGAACAGGGCCACACCGGCCACATGTACGTGGACAGCCACGGCAACGCGGTGGCGATGGTGTGGGCCAGCACCCGCGATTACCACGACCGCCATTACTACGGCTGCACCTTCCCGGTGCAGCCGGGCGAATACTTCCAGTTTGCCGGGGAAGTCGACCGCGCCTACTTCGGTACGGGCCTGTCGACCCAGGCCCAGCTTGACCTGTGGTCCGCCATGCTGGCCAAGGGGTGTACGCGCATCGTCAATGTGGTGGCGCTGGACAACGTGCAGGCGGTGAAGATGCACCTGCAGCTGGATTATCAGGAACAGGGTCGCATCACCCACGCCTACAGAGTGTTCGGTTGCTGGCGGTTCTCGCGCACCACCCACTACAGCGGCAAGCGCCTCGCTCACCTGGCGCCGCGGGCCCGGCCACGGGCCCCTGACACCTTCATCGCCTGAGCAGAACCGCGCCTTGATTCAGGCGCCATTAAATCGTCAAAAAAGCGTCAGACCTTTCCGATCAACTGCTCTATGCCGGTAACCTCCGGTGTAGAGCGGTTCACCCTTGTTACACATATTTTGAAACAACCGCTGCGATGGCTTTTTGACACGCCGTCAAAACGCTGGGCTATACCATGAAAAAGATTTCATCAAACCCACCGTTTCATCCGCCCTATCCGGCAAGGAGGCACCATGGGTGCTTTGCAGAACGTGCGCGACAAGATCAGAAGAAAAGGCCTGCGCCGCGTCGCCAGAACCCTCTGGGAACGCCATGTGTTCTATCACTGGGAACTGCTGTGGATGGAGCGCGACCTGGTCAGTGCGGTACCGCCGCACAACCTGCGACCGCACAAGCCGGTGCGCCTGGTGACCATCACCGAGGACAACGCCGTCGCCTTTGCCCGCCACTTCGGCGACCGTGTGCAAACCATGGCCGAGCTTGCCCGCGAAGGCCACACCGGGCACATGTACCTGGACGATGCCGACAATGCGGTGGCGTTCATCTGGGGCAGCAAGCGCGACTACCTGGACCGTCACTATTACGGCTGCACCTTCCCGGTCAAGGAGGGCGAGTTCTTCGAGTTCGGCGGCGAGATGACCCCGTCGTACTTCGGCACCAGGCTGTCGGTGGATGCCCAGGTCAACCTGTGGGCGGCCATGCAGGCCCAGGGCTGCAACAAGGTGGTGGACGTGGTCGAGACGCACAACGTACCGGCCATGAAGCTGCACCTGCGCATGGGTTATCACGAACAGGGGCGCGTGGCGCACGTGTACTGCCTGTTCGGGCGCTGGAAGTTCTTCCGCGAGACCACCTACAGCGGTTCACGCCTGGAACAGCTGCGCAAGCCGCGGGCAGTCAAGACAGCCGCCGCACCGGCATGAACCTGGCAGCCCCTGCGCCCGCGCTGCGGGTGCAGGGGCCTGCTCGACACTCCTGCTCAACCCCGCATCTACCCGCCCTGCGCGGCGCTTGACCGTACCTGGAGCGCATGCAAGCATCCGCCGGCCATGACGCCCACGAATGCAGTTCAGAGACGAATGCCCCGGGATGAAGATTCCATTGCAGATCCACGCATTGAAGACGCTCGCCTGGCAGGCCGGGTGCTGCACGGAACGACGATGGCGCGAGAGAGTCTAGGCATTGGCATTACCAATGCCTGCTCACTGCCGACATGAGACCCCGACCATGAATGCCCCCGCCTCCCCTGCGCCCGAAACCGGCCGCTGCCAACGCCTCAAGGCCGCCAGCCGCCGCGAGCACGACAGTGTCGATACGCTGGTGCTGGGCGTTCGACCGTTCGAGAGCCGCGAGCGCTATGCATTGTTTCTGCAGGTGCAGCACCGCTTTCATGGCAGCCTTCAAGCCTTGTATGGCGATGCGCAGTTGAACCGCACATTGCCCGGGCTGGCGGCGCTGTCGCGGTTCGAGGCAGTGCAGGCCGACCTGCGCGACCTTGGCCTGCCGGTGCCCGGTGTACCGGCCCCTGTGCAGCTGTCTGCGCCAGCTGAAGCACTGGGCTGGCTGTACTGCAGCGAGGGCTCGAACCTGGGGGCGGCGTTTCTGTTCAAGCAAACCCAGCAACTGGGGCTGGACGCGCAGCGTGGCGCCCGGCATCTGGCGCCGCACCCGGACGGGCGTACGCTGCAGTGGCGCCAGTTCGTGGGGTTGATCGATGCACTGGTGCTGAGTGAGGAACAGGAGCGCCAGGCGGTGGATGGGGCGCTGGCGGCGTTCGAGTTCTATCGCAGCAGCGTGCGCGACATTTTCGGCTGAGGCCTGTAGCGACGTCTTCGCCGGCTCCTGCAGGAGTCACGATGATCCTGCAGGAGCCGGCCTTGCCGGCGATCGAGTGCGCAGCGCTCGCTAACCCTGCTCGGTCATCGCCTGCGGCTGATGCTCGATACGCGCCCGCTTGCGGTAGAACGCGATGCCCAGGATCAACGCCGTCACCGCCGCCGTCATCAAGGTCTCGTAGCGGTAGTCGGGGCTGAACAGCATGTAGCCCAGCACCAGCGAAATCACCACGATCACCAGCCAGGTCAGCCACGGGAACAGCCACATCTTGAACGCCAGCTCGGTGCCCTCGCGCTCGACGATGGCACGCATGCGCAGCTGCGACACGGCAATCACCAGGTACACCAGCAGCGCGATGGCCCCGGTGGTCGACAGCAGGAAGCCGAACACCTTGCCCGGGAAGGCGAAGTTCACGAAGCAACCGACAAACCCGGCCAGGGTCGACAACAGCACCGCCACGGTGGGCACGCCACTGCCGGAAATACGCTTGGTCAGCGGGTGCGCCTCACCCCGTGCGCCCAGCGAATAGAGCATGCGCGAAGCGGTATACAGCCCCGAGTTCATGCAACTGGTCACCGCCACCAGTACCACCACGTCGATCAGGAACTTGGCGCCCGGCACGTTGAGGATTTCCAGCGCGCGCTGGAACGAACCCACCTGCAGCAGGCGCGGGTCATTCCACGGCACCAGCGCGACGATGAAGAAGATCGAGAACACGTAGAAGATCGCGATGCGGTACACCACCAGGTTGGTGGCGCGGCGGATCTTGTCTTTCGGGTTGGCGGTTTCGTCGGCGGCAATGGTGACGATCTCGGCACCGAAGAACGAGAAGATGGTCACCAGCACGCCGGCCAGCACGGCGCCGAAGCCGTTGGGCATGAAGCCGCCATTGGACCACAGGTTCTCGACGCCCGAGGTCTGCGCCAGCGGCCATACACCGCTCACCCCCATCAGGCACACCACCAAAAAGCCGATGATCGCCACCACCTTGACCAGGGCGAACCAGTACTCGAACTTGCCGAAATTCTTCACGCTGATCAGGTTGCTGCACGACAGCACGATCATGATCAGGAAGGCAAAGGCCCAGGACGGCACGTCGGGGTACCAGGCGTGCAGGATATCGGCACCGGCGATTGCCTCGACCGGAATGATCAGTACCCAGAACCACCAGTACAGCCAGCCGATGGTGAAGCCTGCCCATGGCCCGATGGCCCGCCCGGCGTAGGTGGAGAACGAGCCGCTGTTGGGGTCGGCGATGGCCATTTCGCCGAGCATGCGCATCACCAGCAGCACCAGCAGGCCGGTAATCATGTAGGAGATGAGGATGGCCGGACCGGCCTTGGCGATGGCGTTGGACGAACCGATGAACAAACCGGCGCCGATGATGCCGGCGATGGAGATCATCGAGACCTGACGCGAGGTCAGGCCGTGCTTGAGCGAGCGTTGCGGTTTTTCTTGTAGGGACGACATGGTTGCCTCTCTGGCCAATGCCTGCTGCACCTGGTTGCGCGATGACCGCGCAGGTCAGGCCAAGGTCTTCATGGAAAGTGTGCGGCAGCAGAAATGTAAGGAGCCGTTATTGTTTTTTGGGCATCAAACGTAATGTAACGGGTACTGATCGGCCTCTTTTCGATAAGTTTCGGACGCACTTTTCCCGGTCCCTCGGGGCATCGAAACTAGCAGTTGAAATGATTGACGCAGGTCAGTATTAATCTGCGAACAGGCTGCTTACAAACGACCTTTTATCACCACATGATTCCTCCATGGAATGAACTCAGTCCTTTTCATCTGCCCGGTGCCCTCGATGTCCAAGCGTTTGATGCCCTCCACCACCACCCTGCAATGCTTCGAAGCGGCGGCCCGCCACCTGAGCTTCACCCGCGCCGCGCAGGAGCTGCACCTGACCCAGAGCGCGGTGAGCAAGCAGGTGGCGCAACTCGAGGAAATGCTCTGCCACAACCTGTTCCAGCGCGTGCGCCGGCGCCTGCACCTGACCCCTGCAGGCTCGCTGTACCTGGCCGAGGTGAACAAGATCCTCACCCAGCTGGACATCTCCAGCCGCTACATCCTGACCTACGGCGGCGAGACCCAGGTGCTGACCGTGGCCACCCAGCCCACCTTCGGCGCACGCTGGCTGGTGCCCAACCTGCACGGTTTCAGCCGGCAGCACCCGAACATCCATCTGGACATCAAGAGCGAGCTGGAACCCTTCGACCTGCTCAACAACAAGGCCGACATCGCGTTTTTCTTCGGCCAGGGCACCTGGCCGGGGGCCACCTGCATCGAGCTGTTCCATGAAGAGGTGGTGCCGGTGTGTCACCCCGAGCTGATCGCGGCAGCGCTGCCACGCAGCGCCGAAGACCTCGCCCACCACCCGTTGCTGCAATGCACCTCGCGCCCGGAGGCCTGGCACGAGTGGTTCCTGCAGCAGGACCTGCAGTCCCAGCACAGCTACCACGGGCCGCGTTTCGACACCTTCTACCTGTGCATCCGCGCGGCCCAGGCCGGCTGCGGCATCGCCCTGGTGCCACGCTACCTGGTGGCCGAAGAACTGGCCGAGGGCAAGCTGGTGGTGGCCTGGGCGCACACCATGCCCAGCGAGGGCGCGCACTTCATCGCCCATGCCGAGCATGCGGCGCAGGTGCCGAAGGTGAAGGCGTTCGTCGAGTGGATACAGGGCAGGATCACGATTTGACGGAATGATTGCTCGACTTTATTTCGCTTGTGGCGTTTGCCGGATGTTGGCTTAGATATATAAAAACTTCCGTCACCCAGGTACTTGCCCATGACGCACGAAACAATCAGCCGATCTCTTTCCATTGTGCATCCCATTACACTTTCACACGGGCGCAATGCCCAGGTGTGGGATACCGATGGCAAGCACTACATCGACTTCGTGGGCGGTATCGGCGTACTCAACCTGGGGCATTGCAACCCGGCGATCGTCAGCGCCATCCAGCACCAGGCCACGCAACTGACCCATGCGGCGTTCAACGCCGTTCCGCACGGGCCCTATGTGCAGTTCATGCAACGCCTGGAGGCGTTCGTGCCACTGAGCTACCCGATGGCAGGCATGCTCACCAACAGTGGCGCCGAGGCGGCGGAGAACGCCTTGAAAGTGGCCCGCGCCGCCACCGGGCGTACGGCGGTGGTGGCCTTCGATGGCGGCTTCCACGGACGTACCCTGGCCACGCTCAACCTCAATGGCAAGGTGGCACCCTACAAGCAGAAGGTCGGCGTGCTGCCCGGCCCGGTGTTCCACCTGCCCTACCCCAGCGCCGACAACGGCGTGACCGGCGAGCAGGCGATGCAGGCGCTGGAGCGCCTGTTCAGCGTCGAGATCGACGTCAACGAAGTGGCCTGCTTCATCTTCGAGCCGGTGCAGGGCGAAGCCGGCTTCCTGGCAATGGACCCCACCTTTGCCCAGGCCCTGCGCACGTTCTGCGATGCACACGGCATCCTGATCATCATCGACGAGATCCAGTCGGGCTTTGGCCGCACCGGCCAGCGCTTCGGCTTCCCGCGGCTGGGCATCGAGCCGGATCTGCTGCTGTTGGGCAAGAGCATTGCCGGCGGCGTGCCGCTGGGCGCGGTGGTAGGCCGGCGCGAGCTGATGGCCAGCCTGCCCAAGGGTGGCCTGGGCGGCACCTATTCGGGCAACCCGCTGGCCTGTGCGGCAGGGTTGGCGACCCTGGAACTGATGAGCGATGCCAACCTGGCGACCTGGGGCGAGTTGCAGGAGCGCGCCATCGTCGGGCGGTATGAAGCGTGGAAGGCCCGCGGGTTGACGCCGTACCTCGGGCGCCTGACCGGTGTGGGCGCCATGCGCGGCATCGAGCTGGTCACGCCACAAGGCAAGCCGGCCACGGCACAACTGGCCGAGGTGCTGGAGAAGGCACGCGCGGCCGGGCTGCTGCTGATGCCGGCGGGCAAGGCGCGGCACATCATCAGGTTGCTGGCGCCATTGACCGCCGAGGCAGACGTGCTGGAGCGCGGGCTGGATATCCTGGAGCGCTGCCTGGCAGAACTGTCATGAGCAAGTGCTTTTGCCCAGCGCAATCAGGCTTTATCCTGCATCGTTTCGCACGCTGGCCCTGGGAGTTCCAATGTACATCGATGTACCGCGCCGCCTGGTGTTCTTCGACAAGGACGACACCGTTCGCCCGCCCTGCCTCGTGCAGTACCATCCCGACACCGGCACCCTGAGCCGGCCGACTTTCGCCCAGCCCGACGACAGCGTGTGGGACATCGCACGCGACCAACGCCGCATCGCGCTGAGCGGGGTCAAGTGGCTGGTGGTGCGCGGGGCCAGCCGCTCGCGGCTGAACCTTGTGCACGACGGCGCGCCGCTGCATGCAACCCAGAACCTGCTGTCGTACTGGGCACGCTTCGACCCCAGCGCCCGCTACGCGCTGGTCAGCGTGGCCAATGGCAAGAAACGCCCGGTGATCATCGACCTGGACAGCGGTGAACACAGCGACCCTGTGGAGCGTGACGTGGACGCCAGGTTCGGCAGCATCGACCCGCTGCAGGGCAGGCTCTGGGCCCCCGACGAGCGTGCCCGCAATGGCGTATTGACGGTCGATTGCGCCAGCGGCGAAGTCGGCAGGGTCAGCGTGCCGCTGGAGGCAAAGGTGCGCAGCCTGCGCTTTTCCCGCGACGGGCAGTACCTGTTCGTGACCGGGGAAAACAACCGGCTGTTGTGCTGCGACCGCGAGGGCGCAACGGTATGGACCAAGGACGTCAGTGCGTATGGCCATGTCGGCTCGGGCCGGATCCTGTTCAACGAATCCGGCAGCCACCTGTGCCTGCCGACCTCGCCCACCGACAGCTCCACGCTCGCCGGCGATCTCATCATCGCAACCGCCACCGGCCATACCGAGACCACCATCATGCCCAAGGCGCGACTGGCCGCTGACTGGTTTGGCGACCACGTGCTGAGCCATCGTGGCGAGGTGGTGGACTTCTTCACCGGCGCCATCGTGGCCAAGCTGGACCTGGCCAGCCCCTGCTGATCGTCACCTGACCCGCCCCTTCAACGGCCCCCGCCGCCCCGTGTGCTAGCGTCTATGGGTGGCCTGCGCCTTGCGCACGGCCACGCCCATAAGAAATCAAGACCTGACCGACTGATGACGGGTGAGCCATGCAACTGCGAATCAACCAGACGACCTACGAGGTCGATGCTGACGCGGACACGCCCCTGCTGTGGGTGATCCGCGATGACCTGGGCCTGACCGGTACCAAGTACGGCTGCGGCCTGGCCCAGTGCGGCGCCTGCTCGGTGCTGGTGGACGGCGTCGTGGTGCGTGCCTGCGTGACCCCGGTGGCCGGCGTGGTGGGACGCGAAATCACCACCATCGAAGCCGTGGAGGCCGACGCCGTGGGCAAGCGCGTGGTCAGCGCCTGGGTCAAGCACCAGGTGGCCCAGTGCGGTTACTGCCAGTCGGGCCAGGTGATGGCGGCCACTGCCCTGCTCAAGCACTCCCCGCACCCGAGCGATGCCCAGATTGCTGCCGCGATGGTCAACCTGTGCCGTTGCGGCACCTACAACGCCATCCATGCCGCCGTGCACGACGTGGCCGCCGCGCAGGAGAACGCCTGATGAACGACAGCCTGCGCGTTACCGGCGTGGCCCAGCCCTTCCCTGTGGGCGAGCCGGTCAATATCTCGCGCCGCAGCTTCTTGCTGGCAAGCGCCGGCACGGCAGTGGGCGCACTGGTGCTGGGCTTCGGCCTGCCCCTGGGACTGAGCCGTGTGCAGGCCGCCACGGGCAACGCAGCGGCGCCCGGCACCCAGGTGCCGGCCTTCCTGGAGATCCGCCCGGACGGCCGCATCCGCCTGCTCAGCCCGTTCATGGAGGGCGGCCAGGGTATCTTCACGGCCATGGCGCAGATCGTGGGCGAAGAGCTCGATGCCGACCCCGCCACCTTTTTGATCGACAGCGCACCGCCCGGCGAGCAGTACGTGGTGATGGACAATGGCATGCGTATCACCGGCGGCAGCATGTCGGTGCGCACCAGCTACCCGACCATGCGCCGCCTCGGCGCCCTGGCCCGCGCCATGCTGCTGCAGGCCGCTGCCGAGCGCCTGGGCGTGCCGGTGGGCGACCTGAGCACCGAGCCCGGCCGGGTGATACACGCCGCGTCGGGGCGCACGCTGGGCTATGGCGAACTGGCAGCCCAGGCCATGGACCTGCCCGTGCCAGACCCTGCCAGCGTGACGCTGCGCGACCCCAGCCAGTTCCGCTGGATCGGCAAGCCGGTGCAACGGGTGGACGCCTATGACAAGTCCACCGGCAAGGCCGTGTACAGCATCGACGTGAAGGTCGACGGCATGCTGCATGCCGCGGTGCAGCATGCACCGCGCCTGGGCATGCGCGTGGGCGAGCTGCGCAACGAGGCGCAGGTGAAAGCCATGAAGGGCGTGCATTCGGTGCATCGGCTGCCCGGTGCGGTGGCCGTGGTGGCCGAGCGCTGGTGGCACGCCAAGCGCGCGGTGGAGGCCGTGCAGGTGCAGTGGCTGGAGGCATCGGCCGACTCGAAGGTGCGCCAGATGCCTGCGGACTTTTCCAGTGACGCCTTTCGCGACCAGTTGGCCGCGGCCACCGGCCCGGCCCGCGACGAGGAGAATGAAGGCGACTTCGGCAAAGCCTTTGCCGACGCCGCCACCCAGGTGGAGGCCACCTACCACAACCAGTTCCTCAACCATGCGCAGCTGGAGCCGCCTTCGGCCCTGGCGCGCTTCAACCCCGACGGCACGCTGGAGGTGTGGCTGCCCAACCAGGCGCCCGACATGTTCCGCGCCGACATGGCCAAGCGCACCGGCCTGGACCCGTCACAGATCACCCTGCACTCGCCGCTGCTGGGCGGCTTTTTCGGCCGCCACTTCCTGTACGACAGCGCCAACCCCTACCCTCAGGCGATCCTGCTGGCCAAGGCGGTCGGGCGCCCGGTCAAGCTGATCTGGAGCCGCGAAGAGGAGTTTCTGCGTGACGCGCTGCGCCCCATGGCCGTGGTCAAGTTCCGCGCCGCACTCGACGCCCAGGGCCTGCCGGTGGCCATCGAGGCAGTCAGCGCCACCGAAGGCCCCACCGAAGCCATCGCCGGCAAGCAGGGCGAGAAAATCGACCCCACGGCGCTCGAAGGGCTGTCGGGCAAGGCCTACGCCATCCCCAGCAAACGTATCGCCCAGGTCTATGTGAAAGGCCCGGCGATGCTCGGTTACTGGCGTTCGGTGGGCAACTCGCTGAATGACTTCTTCTATGAGGCGTTCCTCGATGAACTGGCCGACAAGGGCAAGCAGGACCCGTTCGAACTGCGCCTGCACCTGCTGCGCGATAACCAGCGCCTGACCAACCTGCTGCAGGCGGTGGGCGATCTGTCCGGTGGCTGGAAGCGTGGCCCGTTCACTGCCGAGGACGGCTCGCGGCGCGCTCGGGGTGTGGCCATGGCCTCGCCGTTCGGCTCGGAGGCGGCGGTGATCGCCGAGGTGTCCATCGAGCAGGGCCAGGTGAAGGTGCACGATATCTGGGAGGCCATCGACCCCGGCAGCATCGTCAACCCGGCGATCATCGAGGCGCAGGTCAATGGCGCGGTGTCGCTGGGGCTGTCGCAGGCACTGGTGGAGGAAGCGGTGTACGTGAACGGCCAGCCGCGCGCGCGCAACTATGACCTGTACCCGATCCTGTCGGCGCAGCGCATGGCGCGGGTGCATGTACGCATCGTCGAGAGCGGCGCGAAGATGGGCGGTATCGGCGAGCCGCCATTGCCGGCGGTGGCCCCGGCGGTGGCCAATGCGGTGGCGCACCTGACCGGCCAGCGCATCCGCAGCATGCCGCTGTCGCGCTACACCTTCAGCTAGGCCTCGATCAGGGACACCGCGCACATGACCAAGAGTCGACTCGCAACAACGCTGGGCTGTTTCGCGCTGCTTTGCCTCGTCATCGCAGCCGTGCTGGCCTGGTACGTGACCCGCACGCCGGCGTCGCCCTTCGCTGCCCAGGCCAGTGCCGCACCGCCAGACCCGGCCCTGGTGCAACGCGGCGAGTACGTGGCGCGGCTGGGCGACTGCGTGGCCTGCCACAGCCTGCCAGAGGCGGCGCCGTTTACCGGCGGGCTGAAGATGGCCACCCCGCTGGGCGCGATCTACGCCACCAACATCACCGCCGACCGCGCCACCGGCATCGGCGCCTACAGCCTGGCCGACTTCGACCGCGCCGTGCGCCATGGGGTGACCCCGGACGGTCGCCGGCTGTACCCGGCCATGCCCTACCCCTCGTACGCCAAGCTCAGTGACGACGATATCCGCGCGCTGTATGCCTTCTTCATGCACGGGGTGAGCCCGGCGGCGCAGGCCAACAAGCCCAGCGAAATCCCCTGGCCACTGAACCTGCGCTGGCCGATTGCGCTGTGGAACGGCCTGTTCACCGACCCCGCGCCCTACCCGGCCAAGCCGGACCAGGATGCGCAGTGGAACCGCGGCGCCTACATCGTGCAGGGGCCGGGCCACTGCGGCAGTTGCCATACGCCGCGCGGCCTGGCCTTCAACGAGAAGGGCCTGAGCGAGGCCAGCAAGACGTACCTGGCCGGCGGGCTGCTGGATGGCTGGTATGCGCCGAGCCTGCGCAACGACCCCAACACCGGGCTTGGGCGCTGGAACGAGGCGGATATCGTCAGCTTCCTCAAGCACGGGCGCAACCGGCACGCGGTGGTGTACGGCTCGATGACCGAGGCGTTCAACAATTCCACGCAGTTCATGAGCGACGAAGACCTGGGCGCGATCGCGCACTACCTCAAGTCGCTGCCCGGCGACCCCGGCCGCGACGGGCCGGCATGGCAGTACCAGGCGAGCGAGCTGTCGGCCGCATCCACGGCCCCCGGCGCCCACACCTACGTGAGCCGCTGCGCGACCTGCCATGGCCTGGACGGGCGCGGCCAGGCCGAGTGGATGCCACCCCTGGCCGGCGCCACCTCGGCGCTGGCCGGGGAGGACGCATCGGCCATCAACATCACCCTGAACGGCTCGCAGCGCATCGTCGCCGCGGGCGTGCCGGACGCCTACCGCATGCCGGCATTTCGCGAACAGCTGTCGGACCGGGAAATTGCCGAGGTGCTGAGTTTTGTGCGCAGCACCTGGGGCAATCACGGTGGCGCGGTAGAGGCCAAGGCGGTGGGCAAGCTGCGCGAGCACACCGGGCCGGCCAGCAGCAACCCGATCATCTTGCAGATGCGTTGAGCATCACTACCAGGAAGCCCCCATGCCATTGCAACGCCTGTCGAGGACACCCCATGGAAAGCATTGACCTGCTGGTGCTGCGAACTGCCCGGGAGTGGCTTGCCGGCGGCGAGCGCTGCCTGCTGGCCACCGTGGTGCGCACCTGGGGCTCGTCGCCGCGACCGGTGGGCTCGATGATGGTGCTCAGGCAGGACGGGCGCGCGGTGGGCAGTGTGTCGGGCGGGTGCATCGAGGACGACCTGATTGACCGGTACAGCAGCCTCCATGGCGGGCCGGGGATACCCGGCGGCGCGCCACAGGTGGTGCGCTACGGCGTGAGTGCGGACGAGGCGCACCGGTTCGGCCTGCCATGTGGCGGCACCCTGGAACTGGTGCTGGAGTTCGCACCCTGCGCGCAGGCGCTGGGCCGTTTGCTGGCGCTGCTTGATGAGGGAGTACTGATGCGCCGCGAGCTTGACCTGGCCTCGGGTGAGGTGACGGTGCAGGCCGACCAGCCCCATGCACCGTTCAGCTTCGATGGGCAGCGGCTGAGCAACCCGCTGGGGCCGGCTTACCGGATGCTGCTGATCGGCGCCGGTGTGCTGGCCGAGTACGTGGCGGTGATGGCGCTGTTCAACGGGTTCAAGGTGTCGGTGTGTGATCCGCGGCCGGAGCACATGGACGTGTGGACGGTCGCCGGGGTAGAGAAGCTGATGGGCATGCCGGACGACGTGGTGCGCGCGTTTGCGGTGGATGCTCGCACCTGCGTGATTGCCCTGAGCCATGACCCCAGGCTGGATGACCTGGCGCTGATCGAAGCGCTGCGCGGGCCGGCGATGTACATCGGGGCGATTGGCTCGCGGCGCAACAGCGAGAGCCGCCGCCAGCGCTTGATCGGGCATTTTGGCCAGACGCCGGAATCGCTGCGGCGCCTGCATGGGCCCATCGGGCTCTACATCGCCAGCAAGACCCCAGGGGAGATTGCGGTGAGCGTGATGGCCGAGGTGCTGGCGGTGAAGAACGGCGTGCCCCTGCCCGGCGCTGTCGGCGCGGGGCCGACCCAGCCCCAGGTGGAGCACCCGCCACCGACTCAGGCATCGTGTTGTGCGCACCCAGGGTGACTGCATCGCCCTGGTGCTGGCTGCAGGCCGTGCCAGGCGCTTTGGCAGCGACAAGCGCCTGGCACGGCTGGCGTCGGGGCAAACGCTGCTGGCAGCCACGCTGGCACGGGCATTGGAGGCGTTCGACGACGTCCGGGTGGTACTCAGGCCCGGGGACGATCCCGCGACCCTGGCAATTGACGGGCGGGTACGGGTTCTGTGGGCCGAGCAGGCCGACCAGGGCATGGGCAGCAGCCTGGCAGCCGGGGTGCGTGCGCTGGAACAGTCACCGGCCCCGGCCGTGGCGGTGTTGCTGGGCGATATGCCGTGGGTGCAGGCGCAGACGCTCAAGCAGTTGAAGGCCCTGTGCAACGCCCGGCAGATCGTGCTGCCGCTACATCACGGGGTGCGTGGGCATCCGGTGATCTTCGGTCGACAGTTCTGGCCGGCCCTGGCATGCCTGCAGGGCGATCAGGGCGGCAAGGACATCGTGCGCGGCGCGCACGACGCCTGCGTCCAGGTGCCGGTGGAAGATGCGGGCGTCATCAGGGATGTGGATCAGCCACGGGACATCCCGGCCGGCTCGAGGTGAGCGACGCCACCCGCACGCAACTGCCGCTGCACGCTGGCGCCGCGCTCAAAGCGCCGCATAGACAAGGGCTGACAGCCGGCCGGGGCGCGGATCGATCATGCTGTGGCCACCCGAGGTCGTGGTGACGAAACCGAAACTCACGCGCCGCTCGGGGTCGGCAAAGCTGATCGGGCCGCCAAGCCCGATATGGCCGAAGGTGTCCGGGCCCATGGCGTGGGTAGCCGCCGGGTCGACCTGCTGCTCCAGCATGCAGCCCAGCCCGTAGCGCATCGGCCGCATCCATACCCGATCCATGCCATGACTGTGCTCTCGGGTGAATTCGTCGAGCAGTTCAGGGCCGATGAAGTGGCCCGCCAGCAGCGCACTGTAGAAACCGGCCAGGCCGTGAGCGGTGGCATGGCCACACACCCCCGGTTGCCGATAGGCCCACCAGCGCGGGTCACTGGTGCGCCTGGGCACCATGCCGGGGTTGGTGAAGGCGAATGTGGCGATATGCGAGGGCTCGCTCTTCACCACCGTGCGCAGCGCTTGCGAGTAGGGGTCGCCAACGCGCCCGGTGGCACTGTCGAAGCGAGCGATACGGTGAAACTGCGTCTCGTCCACGCCAAGGTGCACGTCCAGGCCGTGAGGGTCCAGCATCTGTTCATGGATGAAGGCGCAGGGGTCGCGCCCGTCCACCCGACGAATCAGCTCGCCCAGAATCCAGCCAAAGGTGGTGGTGCCGTAGCCCAGGTCGGTGCCCGGTTCCCACCACAGCGGCTCGTCTTCCAGCACCCGCACCATGTGCTCCCAGTCATACATCATCGGGTTATGGTCGGGGCCCCGCAGCGCCGGCAGGCCAGCGGTGTGGTTCATCACCTGACGCACACTGACCCTGGCCTTGCCGTTGCGGGCGAACTCGGGCCAGTAGCGGGCCACCGGCGCATCCAGTTCCAGCCGGCCCGCCTCGACCAGCATCAGGATGGCCACTGCCACATAGGGTTTTACAACACAGAAGGTGTTGGCCAGCGTGTCGTGCGTCCAGGGCCTGCCGCCCTCCTGGTCCGCCACACCGGCCCACAGGTCGACGACCCGCTCCCCGTCCACCTGCACACAGAGCCCGGCACCCCGCTCCTGCGGATCATCGAACATCGCTTCGAAGGCCTGCCGGACCGCCTCGAAGGGCTGGGCACATATCCCTTGCGCTTTCATGCCTCGTCTTCCTCGTCGTTGAAGTGTTGCCCTGTAACCGAGCGACGTTGCTGCGTAGCAGATCTGCCAGGCGACAATGATTGTCTCGGCGCCTGACAGACCCGAACGCATTACTGTTGGCTCGTGAACCTGACTATCGACTGCGCCCCCTGGGGCGCCCCCTCAAACACACAGGTTGATGGAACATTCATCCACGCGAGCGCGTGTGCGTGTGTGCCAGGGAATAACGATTCGCGCGTTTATAGGTGCCGAAGTCATTGAACCGAACACCGGCCTCGGCCATGACTTGATGCGCATAAGGCGCGGTCATCTGGCGCAGGTAGAACGGGTCCCTGACAACGAAGTGGTGAATACTGTGGGTGCTGCCGAAGTTGAAGCAGAACAATTGAAACGGCCATAGCCACCAGGCGTTCATGACCTGAGTTTGCTGCAGCGCATTGCGCGGTGCCACATCACCGTAATAGTGCATGTTCGAACTGATGAAAAACAGGCAGAACTGCCGGATCAGGTTGGGCGCGACCAGGATCACGACCACACTGTTGACCACGTCCATCACCGCCAGTGTGGTCGCGGAACTGTGCACCTCGTGCCCGCTGACCGCGCCAAGCCAGGCATACAGGTGGTAGCCGAGAAACACATACCAGCAACCCCAGTACAACAGCCCGAAGGGTGTATTGAGCCGGACGATCTTGACCAGCAAGCGGACTTTCTCCCGCCAGCCTGGGGCAAATACCGCATTGAGAAAACCGAAGATGAACCCGTCCACCAGTTTCAACAACCGCAGTACACCCCAGGGGCTGCCACTGGTGGTGATCCAGGCTTCCACATCCGTCTCGGTGCCCGATTCCTTATGGTGATGAAAGTGCAAACTTCGCCTTAACCAGGGGCTGGGCATTCCCGGCCGAGCCAACCAGCATAAAAACATCATGGCATTGTGCGCCAGCGGCTGTTTTCTGAAATAAAGGCGATGAATCAGATCGTGTTCTATTTCATGAATGAACGAGGTCAGCAGCGCGTTTATCAGAATGCAGCCCCAGGCAGGAATGGACCCCTGCAGGTAGAGCCCCCCACTCACCACCATGCCGATCAGGGACACCGCCATGACACCTGCGCCCAGCGCATTCTGATGTTGCAGGATCGGATAGCGCTGGCGCAGGTAATTACCATGTTCGGTAATACGCCGGGTAACATGATCAATCTTTTGCTGATCGGTAGTGGGGCGTTCAAGTTCCATTGCTGCCTCCAAGACTTTCATACCTCATCCTCTGTTTGTGTCGGACAATCCCCCGCCAGGTTAAACCGGCCGCGTCAATTGTTCGGGCTATACAACGGGTAGGTGAATGCATGCGCGCATTATATAAACGCAAATCGACTGTTTGCGTGAAGCTTGTTAAAATCATTTCAAGCTTCAAAATGATAAGGCAAGTAAAAGTCTTTGCAACTGTGTATTTTGGGTGGGTTCAGCGTGACAGTTACGTGTAAGGATATTTAATTTAGTTACAGGTTGTACAAATATAAAACGACGCTGTACAAGTATTGCCAAGGAGGCACCATGAGATTGCATCGCATCAGATATTGCCGGCTCGCCTCACCGAAACCAGACGCCAGCGTACCCAGCCCAGCCAGCCCCGATGCCTTCGACGCGGTGTTTTACGATGCCCCTGCAGACACGGCCACCCACCGCGCAGGCTTTGAAAAGCTGCTGCGTTACCTGCAGTGCGGGGATACCGTGATCGTGGACAGCATGGCCTCGCTTTCGGCCAATACCGAGCAGTTGTGCAACTTCATTCGCCGCTTGATCGAAAAACAGGTCACGCTCAAGTTTGTGGATGAAAACCTGACATTCCGAGATGACGGCCGTGAAGTTGCGGGCCCCATTGTCGCGGCCATGGAGTTGCTTGCAGAGTTCGAGCGCGCGGCACTGCGCGAAAAACAGGCCGCTGGTATTGCAACTGCAAGAAATCGGGGTTCCTACCGAGGTCGAAAGAAGAAACTGTCCGACAATCAGGTTGTAAGTTTAATTGAGCGCGCCCGCGCGGGAGAAAGTAAATCCCGGCTGGCGCGTGATTTCGATATCAGTCGCCAGACGTTATATCGGTATTTGAAATCGACCTAGGGCTCTTCAGAAGAAGAGCCCTAGGTACTAGTTGTTCCAGGCCGGCTGGACTACCCTCACTGCTTGACCAGGTCGCTCGGCTTCCAGCTCTGGTCGAAGAACGCCTGTTTGGGCCCATACAACCGCACGATCACCAGAAAGCCCTTGTCTGGCAGGGTCTTGATCCAGTTCTTGCCCTCGCCCGGCGAGGTGGGGCCGAAGTAGATGTCGGTGGAGCCGTCGCTGTTGGGCGTCGGCTTGTCCATCTGGTTGAGCGACGGGAACGGCTGGCCGTTGTCCAGGCCCGATGCCGTGAGGTTGTCGTAGGCGGTAACCGACCAGAACAAGGCCGCCGGCACATTCGCCGGCAGGTTGAGCTTGTAGGTGTGGGCACCGTCGAGGAACTTGCCCTCGGCATCGCGGGTGGTGGCCGGGTATTTGGCACCGGCGCCGACCAGGTTCATCACCATGCCCGGGCTGTCCGAATAGGCCGAGGTGAAGAACGCCACGCGCTGCTCCAGGTTGGTGAAGGTGCCACTGGCCTGGAACTCGGTGTTCTCCCCGGCAAAGGTGTTCACGAACTGGCGATCCTTGTAGTACAGGCCGCCAGGCTCTTTGGGCAGCAGGTGGCTGGTGACCACCTTGCTCATCTTGAACGCGGTGCGCGCCGCTTCATCGAGCAACTTGCGCCGTTCGGCATCCGGGGCGAAGGGCTTGCCCTTCTCGATGCCCAGGGTGTGCAGGAACCCGCGCATGTCCATGTCGGCCGGGTCCACCGCTTCGGCGTCGATGAAGCGCGACAGCATGTCGAAGTAGCGACCGTCCTCGGGGAACAGCATGTTGATCGGTGCGCCGGTGGCATCGGGAAACTGCATCGCCAGTGCCGAGTCCTTCTTGCCCAGCGGATAGATCCTGGTGCGCTCGACCTCGGCCACCGGCACGCTGAGGTCGTTGGGGTCCTTGAAGAAAGTGCGCCAGAACAGGAACACGTTGTTGGTGCGCGAGCGATAGACGTAACCCTCGGTCGGCTCCGGGCCATTGTAGCCCGGCGGCAACAGCACGTAGGTGCCACCCTTGCCCTTGTCAGGGCCGGCCAGGCCCACGTCGCCGCGCCAGGTCTTGCCGTCGATGGTCGGGCCGACGATGGGGCGCTGGAAGAAGTCGTCGAACATGCCCTGCACCCCAGGCGGGGCTTCGACCACCAGCGGGCCGTACTTGGCCAGGTCCAGGTAGCTCATGGCGTAGACCAGGTCGGAGTTGGGCGTGGTCACCAGTGTCTTGGCGTTGATGCGTTTCTTCCAGGTGGGCAGGATGTTGTAGCCGGCGCCGAAGTGCTTCTCGGAGGCCTCCTTCATCGACCAGATGTTGATCGCCGGCAACGCCCACAGGTACGACTGCACGGCGCGCTGGAACACCAGCTCGTCGATGAGGCTGCGTGCGGTTGCTTCGGTCGGGAAGCCCTTTTCGAAGGGCTGGTTGGCCAGTTCTTCGTACCGGGTGGCGGCATTGGCCACGCTGCTCAGGGAAATGGCTACGGCCAGGGCCGTCACGGTGCTGCTCAAGCGGTTCATGAGGTGTCCTCGTGGCGCGATGGGGTAATCCGTTCAGTTGACCTTGACCACTGCCGGCGGCGTCCACTGGCCGTTCATCGCCGCCGCCTGTGGCCAGTAGGCCCGCACGTAGAGCGAGAAGTCGGCCCCCTTGGGCGCGGGCAGCCAGTTGCTCTCCTTGTCCGCGCCGGGCGAATCGCTTTGTACGTAGAGCGTCAGCGAGCCATCGGGGTTGGTCTTGAGCGACGTGTTCTTGGTACCCAGGGAGTAGCGCCCCAAGGGGTTTTCGGCGAAGAAGTGCTGCTGGTTGTACAGCGTCAACGACCAGAACCCCTTGACCGGCGGCAGCGCGCCCTTGGGGAAGGTCACGCTGTAGCGCTGGCCACCGTTGAGCCGGGTGCCGGAGGCATCCAGGTCCTGGTAGAAGTACTTGGTCTCGATCTGCTTGTTGACGAAGATGTTCGAACGGGCCACCGCGGTGCGCAGGAAATAATCGGTGCCGAACGCCGCGCCGTTGCTGATGGTGCTCCAGTGGTGGGGCAACTGCTGGCCGTAGTTGCGAAATTGCAGCAACGGCTTGACCACCTCGCTGTCAGCCTTCTGCGCCTCGTCGATCATGGCTTTCTTCAGCTCGGGATCGCGCTGGGCTATCTGCGCCAGCACCGTCAGTTGCGCATAGCGCGCCTCTTCGCCGGGCAGCGGCCTGGCATCCTTGAGAATCGCCGGCAGCTCGTCGAAGAAGGTTTCCGGGAACACCCAGCGGGTTTCCTCTTCACCCGCCGCCTCGGCCGGGAATTTCGGCGACTGGCTCCAGTCACGCTGCTTGGGCTTGCCGTCGTACTTGGACAAGGGGTACATGTCGATGCCCGACAGATAGTGCTGGATGGCCTTGCGATCGTCGTCTGTATCGTCCTGGAACACCCGTGGAATCACGAACCCGGTGTTGGTGCTGGCGCGGAACACCTGGGTGATGCCCTGCGGCACCTTGCCGTTCCAGTCCGGGCCCACCAGCAGGTAGAAGCCGGGCTTGGTGCCGTACATCTTGCCCAGCTCGGCAAAGCTGTCGGAGCGCAGGTCCACCATCTGGTACACCCAGAAACGGTCGCCGAAGTCCGGTACCTGGATCACCACGGGTTCGACGTCCAGGGCGATGCTGCCTGCGCCATACACCACATCCTGGTTGGGGCAGGCCACGAGCCGTTCCCCGGGCGAGATGTAGTCGGTGAGCATCGACAGGTGGTTGATCGGCGCCACAGGCACGATGCCGCCCATCAACCCCGCCTCGGGCAGGTCCTTGAACTTCTGCCGGCGGTTGAAGATGTTGGCCATGGGCCAACCCCAGAAGTACGCCTCCCTGGCCATCATCCGCACGTAGGTTTCCGTGACCTTCACATCCGCTTCGGGCCCGGCAACCTGCACTACCGGCTGGGTCTGTGCCTGGGCCGCTGCGCTACCGAGCAGTACCGCGGTAGCGAGCAATCCACTGAAAAACAGTGGTGTCTTGTTCATCGGGTGCTTCCTTGCCTGTATGCCTGGGGGTGGGGTGACAAAAGGTGATGGTTAGAAACCTAGCAGAGGACGCGGCATCGGCCAGAACGCCGCTATTTATTGCGACACACCTTGACACATCATTTGGTAACGATTCTCATATGTATTATATTTATCACTACCACTGGAACCCTTCATGTCGCGCCCTACCCCGCCGCATTGCTCCGGCCTGCCCCGCAATCTGTTGGCCATGGCCATCTGCATGGCCACCCTGACCCCCGCCCTGGCCGATGACAGCTCTGAGACACCGCAGCCAGCCAAGGCTGCGACCCTGGAGCTGGGCGCCACCGAAATCGTCAACACTCAACTGGGCAGCACCACCGAAGGCACCCAGTCATACACCACCGGCGCCATGTCGACGGCGACCAAGCTGCCGCTGACCCTGCGCGAAACGCCCCAGGCCGTTACCGTGATTACCCGCCAGCGCATGGACGACCAGGCCATGACCAGCATCAACGACGTGGTCAAGGCCACCCCGGGGCTGTTCCTCGACTTCTCCAGCGGCCCTGGCCGGCAGACGTATTCGGCGCGCGGTTTCGATATCGACAACCTGATGTACGACGGCATCCCCAGTGGCTACCAGGGCTGGACCGTGGGCGCCCAGCCGAACCTGGCGATGTTCGACCGGGTGGAGGTGGTGCGCGGCGCCACCGGGCTGGTGACCGGTGCGGGCAACCCTTCGGCTGCCATCAACCTGGTGCGCAAGCGCCCGCTGGCCGAACAGAAGGTCACCCTCACCGGTGCGGCCGGCAGCTGGGACGACTACCGCGGCGAGGTCGATGCCTCCAGCCCGCTCAACGACAGCGGCACCCTGCGCGGTCGGGTGGTGACGTCCTACCGCGACAGCAACAGCTTCGTCGATGGCGTGGACGAGACCCACGGCCTGTTCTACGCCATCACCGAGGCGGACCTGAGCGACGACACCACCCTGACCCTCGGCTTCTCCAACCAGAAGGACAAGACCAACTACTTCTGGGGCGCCTCGATGGTCGGCCTGGATGGCCATCACCTGAACCTGCCGCGCTCGTACAACCCGGGTACCCCCTGGGAGAACAAGGACCAGGAGATCAACACCGTCTTTGCCGAGGTACGCCAGCGCCTGGCCAACGACTGGAAGCTGCAGGTCAACGCCAACTATTCCGAACAGAACGCGCTGTTCTCCGGCTCGTACCAGTCGCGCTGGGTCAACAACACGCTGGCACGCACCGTGTACCAGTCGGCCCACGATGAAAACCAGGCCGGCGTGGATGCCTTTGTCAGCGGGCCCTTCGAGGCGCTGGGGCGCACCCATGAACTGGTGGTGGGTGCCAGCAAGCGCATCTACGACATGACCACCCACAACTATGCCCCCTACGACCCCAACTGGCCGATCGATGCCGGCAAGCCGAACTTCACCCACACCGGCAACAGCCGCGAAGTGACCACCCAGGATGGCGTGTACCTGACCACCCGCCTGAGCCTGGCCGACCCGCTCAAGCTGATACTGGGCGGGCGCCTGGACTGGTATGACTACGACAACCGCGATGGCGACGGCGACTACAAGGTCACCCGCAACGTCACCCGCTATGCCGGGCTGATCTACGACCTGGACGAGCATCACTCGGTCTACGTCAGCTACAGCGACATCTTCACCCCGCAGAGCAGCAAGGGCACCTCCGGCACCCCGGTCAAGCCGATCGTGGGCAAGAACTACGAGGTGGGCATCAAGGGCGAGTACTTCGAGGGTGCGCTCAACGCCAGCCTGGCGCTGTTTCGCATCGACCAGGAAAACCGCGCGGTGCAGGTGTTCGTGCCGAACTGCCCGCAGACCGAATGCTACGAGGCCTCGGGCGAGATCCGCAGCCAGGGTATCGACTTCGAGCTGCAGGGTGCGCTGACCGAGAACTGGCAGGTGGGCGGTGGCTACACCTATGCCCGCGTGCACACCCTCAAGGACGCCGCCAACCCGCAGAACGTCAACCAGCGCTTTGACACCGACACGCCCGAGCACCTGTTCAAGCTGACCACCACCTACCGCTTCCAGGGCCCGCTGGAGAAACTGCGCGTGGGTGGCAACGTGTCGTGGCAGAGCCGCCTGTACAACGACGTGGCGCTGGCCAACGGTGGCAGCTATCGCCTGGAACAGGGTGGCTACGCCGTCACCGATCTGATGGCCGGCTACCGGCTGACCCGCAACCTGGACCTGCAGCTGAACGCCAACAACGTGTTCGACCGCAAGTACTACTCGTCCATCTCCAACTCGACCACCTATGGCAGCGACACCTACGGCACACCGCGCAACATGATGCTCACGGCCAAGTACAGTTTCTGATGTGAAGTGGCGCAGGGATGCGCCGTGTTGTTGTCTGTGCGCGGTGCGCCACGCACGTCCTGCCTTTCGATCGACACACCGTTGCGTACACCCCCCGCCCCTGCTCGCGCCCTGCGAAATCCTTCAGCTGCCATCCAGGATGACTCGGCGAACGCCTGGCAAGCACCCTTTCGTGGCGAGTCAGCGCCCCCGCTGCCACGTCGCACTGGCACCTGCCGATATTGCCACCTCCTCGTGATCCGAATAATAATGCAACCAATTCCCATTTGAGATGCAATCATGCCGGTCGAGTCACCTGCCCTACCTGCTGCTGTCGGCGCGCTGTATGCGCAGCACAGCTCATGGCTGCACGGCTGGCTGCGCAAGCGCATGGGCAGCCACTGCGATGCGGCGGACCTGGTGCAGGACACGTTCGTCAAGCTCCTCAAGACCCGCACATCACTGGAAATCCGTGCACCCCGCCAGTACCTGTCGACGGTGGCCAAAGGCCTGATGATCGACCTGTTCCGCCGTCGCTCGCTCGAACAGGCCTACATGGAAACCCTGGCCAGCATTGCGCTTGCCGACATCCCCAGCGCCGAAGCGCAGGCAATCATGTTCGAAACGCTGGTGGAGCTGGACCGCATGCTCGCCGGCCTGGGCGCCAAGGTGCGTGAGGTGTTCATCCTGTCCCAGCTCGAGGGCCTGCCCTACGCGCAGATCGCCACGCGCCTGGATATTTCCCTGCGCTCGGTCAACAACCACATGGCCAAGGCCATGGAACATGTCTGCCTGATGCAGTGGGAAAGCGTCGAATGAATCGCTCCCCCTCCGCCGCCCAACGCGAGGCGGTGCGTGAGGCCGCGCGCTGGTACGCACAACTGTCATCCGGCACCGTCAGTGCCGAGGATCAGGCCTCGTGGCAACGCTGGCACGACAGCGACCCGCTGCACCGCCAGGCCTGGCAACGCATGCAGGCGGTCAGCCACAGCTTTGCCGGGCTGCCGGGGCGTATCGCCGCCTCCACCTTGCTGGGCAGCGGCAACAGCCGCCGCCAGGTGCTGTACGGCCTGGCCATGCTGCTGGGCGGTGGGGTCCTCGGGACGCTGGGCTGGCGCAGCGACACCCGTCGCCAATGGTACGCCGACTACCGCAGTGGCGTCGGCGAACGCCGTGCCGTGCGCCTGGCGGATGGCAGCCAGATGCTGCTGGACACCGACAGCGCCGTGGACGTGGATTTCGATATGCAGCAGCGGCGTGTGCTACTGCACCGCGGCCAGGTGCTGATCACCACCGCCCGCGACGATGCCGCCCGGCCTTTCAGGGTCGATACCCGCCACGGCAGCGTCCTGGCCCTGGGCACCCGCTTCACCGTCAGCGTCGACGACCATAGCAGCGAAGTCGCGGTGCTGGAAAAGGCCGTGGAGGTGTCGGTGCAGCCGATCGAGCGCCTGCGCCTGCATGCCGGTCAGCGGGTGGCGTTCGGCCCGGCCGGGATCGGCAGCCTGCGCAGCAACGACGCCGCTGTGGCGGCGTGGGAGCAAGGCAGCGTGATCGCGGTCGATACCCCGCTGCAGACCCTGCTGGCGCAACTCGCGCGCTATCGCCCCGGCGTACTGAACTGTGACCCGGCGGTGGCGCAGATGAAGATTTCCGGCGCGTTCCCCATCACCGATACCGAACTGGCCCTGACGGCGCTGCAAAGCGCATTCCCGCTGACCGTACAGCGCCGCACGCGCTACTGGGTGACGGTTGTGGCGCGCACCTGAGCCAGCCGGCACCACGAATGAAAATAATTTTCACTTACTTGCACTTTCATCGACGCTCATCCGGCCTTCCCTCCCACAAGTTCAACTGAGTGTTCTGGGGAAGGAAACATGAGCGTCATGCAACGATCACACACCGCACTGGCCCTGGCGGCCCACCTCGCCCTGGGCAGCGTTGCCGCCTGGCCGCTCGCCGGCCTGGCCGCGCATGCGTCCAGCGAGCAAACCCGTGCCTATGACATCGCGCCCGGCACGCTGACCGAAAGCCTGGGCCGCTTTGCCAGCGCCGCCGGGGTGGTGTTGTCGTTCGATGCCGCGAGCACCCAGGGCCGCCGCGCCCCCGCCCTCCAGGGCGACTACAGCGTCGCAGGCGGCTTCGCCACCCTGCTGGTGGGCAGCGGCCTGCAGGTGGCACGCCAGGCCAATGGCGTGTACCTGCTGATCGCGTCCAACCCCGGCAACGGCTCGCTCGAACTGAGCGCGATCAACGTCAGCGGCCAGACGCTGGGCAGCACCACCGAAGGTACCGGCTCCTACACCACGGGCACCGTCACCATCGGCAAGAGTGAGCACAAGCTCAAGGACATCCCGCAAAGCGTCACGGTCATGACCCGCCAGCGCATGGACGACCAGAACATCACCAACCTGCCTGAGCTGTTCGCCAACGCACCGGGCATGACCTTTGCCAAAAGCCCCGGTACCGGTGGCTTCATCACCTCGCGCGGGTTCGAGATCGAATCGCTGCAGTACGACGGCGTGCCCATGACCCGTGGCATCTATGCACTGGGCAGCTACCTCACCGAATCCACGGCCTTCTACGACCGGGTGGAACTGCTGCGTGGCGGCGCGGCCCTGCTGCAAGGCGCCAACAGCCCGGGCGGCGCGGTGAACCTGGTGCGCAAGCGCGGCCAGGCCAAGCCCACCGTGACCCTGACCGCACAGGCCGGAAGCTGGGACCACTACGCTACCCAGGCGGATGTCGGCGGCCCGTTGAATGAGGCGGGCACCGTGCGCGGTCGCGCCGTGGTCGACTACGACACCCGCGACTCGTTCATCGACCACGTTGGCGGATGGGAGCAGAAGGTCTACGGCGCCCTGGACTTCGACCTGTCGGAAAACACCACCCTGGGCGTTGGCATCAGTGATCGCAAGACCCGCTTCACGCCCATGGTCGCCGGCCTGCCACGCTACAGCGACGGACGTGACATCGGCCTGTCCCGCTCGACGTACACCGGCTCCGACTGGAACCGCGGGCTGACCGAACAACTGGCCCTTTACGTCGACCTGGAGCACCGATTCAACGACCACTGGAAGTTCAAGACAGCAGCGGTCGCGATCAACGAACGCAACGAAATGACCTATGCCTACATCGTGACACCCACCGGTGTGGCGAACGATGGCAGCGGCGTCGCCAACTGGCGCTATGCGACAGACTTCAATTCGCACAGCCGCGGCCTGGACCTGTTCGTGGACGGCGACTTCAATGGCCTGGGTTTCGATCAGGAAGTCGTGCTCGGGGGCAACTACTCGCGCTACACCAGCGACAACACCATGGCCGTAGTACGCAGCGTAGGCGCCAACATCTTCGACCTGGACAACCACCTGCCGTACGAAAACTACGACAGCCTGGCGGCGCGCGGCACGCGCACCGACAGCCAGTACAAGATCGTGCAAAAAGGCATTTACGGCACCTGGCGCGTCAAGCTCACCGACCCCCTGACACTGATCCTGGGCGGGCGCACCAGCTGGTACTCCTACGAGTACGACTCGCAGATCTACGATCGCAATGCCTTCAGCTACCCCAGCAACAGTGACAAGGCCAACAATGGCGTGGTCACGCCCTACGCCGGGCTGGTCTATGCGCTGACGCCCGAGTGGTCGGCCTACGCCAGCTATGCGGACGTGTTCATTCCGCAGAGCGCCATCGGGGTGGGCGGCTCCACGATCGAGCCGATTACCGGCAGCAACTATGAAGTCGGCCTCAAGGGCGAGCTCAACGACGGGCGGCTCAACACCTCGCTTGCCCTGTTCCGTTACGACCACCAGAACCGCGCCGTCACAATGCTCAACACCGAGTCCCAGTGCGGGGGCTCGAACTGCTCCGAGGCATCCGGCAAGGTGCGCAGCCAGGGGCTGGAGGCTGAAATCAACGGTGAAGTGCTGCCTGGCCTGCAAGCGTCTGCCAGCTATGTCTACAACACCACCAAGTTTATCGAGGACAACACCTTCGAAGGCAAGATCTTCTCCACCTGGACCCCCAAGCACACGGTGCGCATCTGGTCCGACTACACATTGCCAGGCGACTTCAACCGCTTCAGTGTCGGCGGTGGCTTGAACAGCCAGAGCAGCGCCGTCGCCTACGACCGCAAATTCGAGACGCCAGGGTTCACGATCTGGAATGCACGCATCGGCTACAAGGTCAGCGATGAGATCGGCCTGGCGGTGAACTTCAACAACCTCTTCGACAAGGTCTACTACATTCCGTCCTACACCGCAGTGGCCTCCAACAACTACTACGGCGACCCGCGCAACGTCATGTTCACCGTCAAGTACACACCGCAGTTCTGAGCAGGTTTCGGGCCCCTGGCATGGGTGTTCATGCCAGGGGTCCGTCGTCCTTCTTGCACTCCCCTGACGACGGCTGAGTCATGTCCAAGAAATCGCGCTCCAAGTTATGGTTCCTGATCCACAGCTGGCTGGCATTGCCGATCTGGTGCTTTGCCCTGCTCGTCTGCGTCACCGGTACCCTGGCAGTCGTCAGCCAGGAGCTGGTATGGCTGGCAAAGCCGCAAATGCGTGCCAACCCGCCGACGCAAGACGCCCGCCGGCTCGACTACGACCAGATCCTCGCGGCCATTCATCGCGACCGCCCCGACCTGGACGTGCAGTACATCCTGCGTCCCGACCAGGACTCGTTCGCCCTGCAGGTCCAGGTGGTACAACCGGACCACAGCACCCGCAACCTCTATGTGAACCCGTACACCGGCAAGATCCAGGGGGTGAGCCCGGCGTTCGACGTGCGCGGCTTCACCCGTGCGCTGCACGGCTGGTGGCTGGTGCCCTTCGGTAATGGCTACCCCTGGGGCTGGTACCTGGTGTCATTGCTCGCCTTGCCGATGCTGGCCTCGCTGGTGACCGGGCTGGTGGTCTACAAGCGTTTCTGGAAGGCCTTTTTCAAACCGACCCTGCGCTTGAACCAGGGTGCGCGGATTTTCTGGGGCGACTTCCATCGCCTGAGCGGTGTGTGGTCGATCTGGTTCATCGCGATCATTTCGGTCACGGGCCTCTGGTTTCTGATCCAGGCGGTGCTGGCCGACAACCACATCTCCATTTCCAGCCGGCCTGCCATTGGCCTTGTCGCGAGGGAGACGGTGCCCCTGGCCGCACCTGGCGAGCAACCCGCGCGCATCAGCGTGGAACAGGCCATCGCGAATTTCTCGGCGCAGGTGCCCGGCTTCAAGGCGAGCTTCATCAAGCTGCCGGGCAATGCCTATGACACCCTGCAGGTGCGCGGGCGTGGCGCCTATCCGCTGATGAAGCAGAGCGCGAACCTGAACCCGTACGACGGCAGCGTCATCACCTCCTACACACTGTCGGATCGGCGCGCGCTGGAGTTCGTCACCGAATCCATGCGCCCGCTGCATACCGGTGACTTTGGTGGGCTGTGGCTGAAGCTGGTGTGGTTTGTCTTCGGCCTGCTACTGAGCGTGATGGTGCTCAGCGGCCTGCTGATCTGGAGCAAGCGCACGCTGCAGGCCACTGCAGCTGCGCTCAAGCGAGGCAAGGCGATCGAGGTGAGTGGCTCGCCGCTGCGGCGCTACTTGCTGAAATGGCGGTTTCATCTGAACGTGGTGCTGGTGGTGGTGCCCCTGGTATTTTTGCCCAGGTACTTCGCTGATCAGGCGTTGTTCAAGGGTGAGGCGGGGCTCGGCGAGCGAGAGATCGGTGAGGTTACGGTCGGGCCGTGGAGCCTGCGCCTGGCGGAGTTTCGCGCCCAGCCGCCGCGCAACGAAGGGCCGGCGGGGTATATCAAGAGTTTCAGCGCGGCCTTGTGCGAGGCCTGCATCGGCGAAGTGAAAGCGACCTATCTGCGCGTGGGCAAACCCCGCAGCCTGCGCGCGGCGGGCGGGATCTTCTTTGGTTCGCCGCACAGCATGGGCACCTCGATTCCGATATCCCCGAAGACACCGGTGGATACCCTGCTGTGGGTGACGATGGAGGGCTGGGACGGCTCGGTGCACCAGGGCTCGATTGCGTTGAGCCAAGCGTCGCCCGCTTCGGTGGCGTGGTTGCAGGCGCAGGCGGCAGGGTCTCCGTGAGTGGCGGGGGCTCTACAAAACCTCAGCAGATGAGGCGCGTCTATTGGGTTCTCGGGATTTTGTACAGCCTAGAGGCCTTCGACTGGCTCCTTTTGGCCGAAAGCGGTCGTTTGTGAGTGGCAGCTATCGGCCAAAAGCGGTCATACGACGCGTCTACAAGCGGGGCAATTCAATTGATGAGGTTGATTTTGCCATTAGATAAATTTACAACTCTACCGTGCACTGGCTAGAATCAAGTAAACTTAAAAAAACCATGCCCTGGGCGAGCTCATGAAAAGTATCAACATTGCATATATCCTGTTCGGCTCCGCGCTTTCTTTAAAAGTGATGGCGAGCGGGCTAGACGTCGAGCACACACTAATTGAGCATCGCTGGTACACTTTTGAAGACGTGATAGAAAAGAGAAAAATATACAACAGGGTGGATATTTCGCGAGGGTACATTGAATACCATTTCGAGGGTGATGAATATAAACCCAAGCAGCCAGAAGAGAAATTGACGCCCCGACAAAAATTCTATTCCAACCATGGCAGCGTTGGAACATACGCGGCTGCTGATTATGAGACCGCGCTAGACAAGGAGTGCATAGATGTTGTCTCCGGTTCTTTAGGGTCATTTATAGGCGACTATGAAAACTCCAAAAGGCCTGATAGACAAAAATACAAGCGCACCGTTGTTGGCATAAAATCCTTAATGTACAAAGGCCCTGAGTATAACTTCAAGAGCCCTTCATCCTGGTCGCCTGCAGTGTTGCCCAAGAACAACAAAAGCCTTCTTTGTGAAATTTATGAAGTCAAGAGCAAAGAAAGTGATGTGAAATACATTGTTTATGCTGCTTCAGTGGCAACCGCTATGTTTGACGAAATTCATACGGCCCCATTGCCAGGTAACAAGGTCGAGTAATTAAAGGTCTTCGCACTCATGCTGCGGCGCCCACTGCTGCGGCATTGGCCGATTGCGGCCCTTCGTGAAGCTACTATGGGTTGTTAGCGGTCTTTCACCCAAGACCGCATACGGCCAGAATCTCTAGCTGCCGCAACAGACTGCAACGTATTGGTCAGCCTCAAGCGCAGGCCACTCTGCGCGCCTCAAACCTTTGAAATTCAAAAGCAAGCCAGATCGTCAAAATGAATGCATCAGCACTCAGACGGGAACGCCTCCTCCTCCTTCCCTCTACCAGAAACTTGAATCCCCACCTCAACCCCTTTAACCTTGCCCGGTCGCTGTAAACCCAGCGTCCAGGTTTGGTCACCTGAAATAAATCAAGGCGCAAAAAGCGCCGAATCCGAATCAGGGTCGGCTCCACTAATCAAGGAGCACCACATGGCTAAGTTCGTCCCGAATCCCCCACTCCCCAACACCCCGCGCAAACCCGCCTACACCTCCTTCGGTTGTTGCCACGGCGATCACCCTCCCCTGTTTTCCGTGCGCGAAGACATCAAGCTCGAAGATGCGCTGGTCTACCTGTCGATCATGATCCAGTGTGCAAGGGACACCACCGCACAAGCCTGCGAACGCGCCGATGAGCAGTTCAAAAGCCTGCTGATGGCCTCGCAACATTCGCTGGAATTGAGCAACGCATTGATCGAGTCGGTGCTTGATGGCATGGAGGCGAAAGCGGTCAGTAACTGATGACGCAACACACGGGCCGCACACGCGGCCTATCGAAAGCAAAGAGGTGCGAGCGACCGCGTTCGGCCTTGTCTCAAATAGTGCCAAGGCCGCCCAAGATGGCCCACTCGCCCATCCCACTCAGCTTCAGACGGCAGCCGACTGCCTTAACCTGCGACTCAACCCAGGCGTCTTACCCGTAACACGCTTGAACGCCCGACTGAACGCCGCCTGAGACGTATAGCCCAAACGCTGCGCGACCTCTTCAATCGGCAACCTTTCCAGCGTCAGCCACTGGCTGGCAAGCCGCATTCGCACTTCGGTGACGTAGCGCAGCGGGGTCATGCCAATCGTCAATTGAAAACGCTCCGCAAAGACCGAGCGGGACGTATTGCATTGCTCCGCCAACTGCTCGACGGTCCAGTCGCGGCCCGGCTGTTGATGCAGCGCCAGCAGTGCACCAGCCAGGCGCGGATCGCGCAGGGCGGCAACCAGGCCAGAGGCGTTACCGCAGGCGCACTCGACCCAACCTCGAACGACCATGGCGGCGACCACGTCGGCCAACCGCGCGAGGATGCCGGCGAAGCCGATGCGTGCGGCGCTGACCTCGCGCTCCATGGTGGTGAGAATCGGCACCAGCCCGGGGTAACGCTGGCCGCCGGCATCAATCAGCATCAGGCCCGGCATCAGCTTGCCAAGGCCATGCAGGCTGCCCAATTCGAACTCCATGCAGCCACTGAACAAAAGCGTGGTCGGCATGGCACCGACATCGGTTCCGGTGTCCACCGCGCTGACGGCGTCGCCCAGCGGCTCGCCGTCCAGAAGGTCGATTTGCTGCACGGGCACGTGTGTATCCGAGAGCAATTGATGGGCCGCGCCATGGGAGATGAAGACGGCGTTACCGGCGCACAGCGCATAGGTTGTGCCGTCTTCCATGCGCAGCACCGCGTTGCCGACCGCCAGGAAGTGGAACCAGGCATGCCCGGGTTTGGCAGCGAAGCCCAAGCCGAAGGCCGGGCCCGCCTGGATACGCCGGTAGTCGACACCGCGCAGGCGCATGCCGCGCAACAGCTCGTTGATGAGATCGGAAGAGAAGGCAGAGGGGTCCGTCGGCATGATTCAGGTGTTCTGGTCAAAAAATCGAGTTTTTCGATCATAGATCATCCGGATTCTCGCGCCTAGACTGCGGGTCGCAATTGAAGATTGGGAGATCCGTGCAATGACTGACCTTGTTTGCAATGCCGTACCCGACAGCCGTCCCGGCGCCGGGCCGGATGCAGAACCTGCAACCCCCGCGTGGATGGCCGTGTTCTCGCTGGCCATGGGCGTGTTCGGCTTGCTGACTGCGGAGTACCTTCCGGCCAGCCTGTTGACGCCAATGGCGACCGAGCTGGGGGTATCCGAAGCGCTGGCTGGCCAGGCGGTAACGGTGACAGCCGTGGTGGCGCTGTTCGCCGGCCTGTTGGTGCCAGGCCTGACTCGCAGTATCGATCGCCGCTGGGTGTTGCTGGTTTTTTCCACGTTGATGATCGCGTCCAATCTGTTGGTCGCCGTTTCCTCCAGTTTCGTGGTGCTGTTGTTGATGCGTATCTTGCTGGGCATTGCGCTTGGCGGGTTCTGGAGCATGGCGGCGGCGGTGGCGATGCGTTTGGTGCCGGGGGCGCTGTTGCCGCGAGCGCTCTCGATCATTTTCAGTGGCATCGCCGTCGGGACGGTGGTTGCGGTCCCGCTGGGTAGTTATCTGGGTGGGCTATATGGCTGGCGCAGCGCGTTCTTTGCAGCGGCGGCGGTGGGGGTGGTGACCCTGGCGTTCCAGTCAATCACGCTGCCGAGCCTTGCGCCGCGCCGCCCGGCACGCCTGCGCACAGTGCTTGAAGTATTGCTGCGCCCAGGCATTGCCATGGGGATGTTCGGTTGTGTGCTGGTGCACAGCGGCCACTTCGCGATGTTCACGTATGTTCGGCCATTGCTCGAAGGCACGACCGGCATTGGCCCGCAGGGGCTGTCGCTGATGCTGCTGGGTTTTGGTGTGGCGAACTTTGTCGGCACCCTGGTGGCCGGGTGGATGCTTGCTCGCCACCCGTTGGCCACCCTGGTGTCGATGCCCGCGCTGGTGGGCGTTGCGGCACTGGCGCTGGTCCTGTTGCCGGCGTCGGTGCCAGGGCAGGCCGTACTGCTGGCGGTGTGGGGCCTGGCCTTTGGCGGTGTGCCGGTGGCGTGGTCGAACTGGGTCGCCAACGCGGTCCCTGACCAGGCGGAAAGCGCCGGGGGCATGGTGGTAGCGTCGGTACAGTCGGCCATCGCCACAGGCGCAGCCGCGGGTGGGGCAATGTTCAGCCTCGGTGGCAGCGCAGGCGTATTCGTGGCGGCGGCGGTGCTGATGCTGCTTGCCGCGGTGCTGATTGCACTGCGGGTGCGAGTTCCTTCGGTAGAGGCCGCTGTGCTGAACCGGTCGGCACGCCACTGATGATTCAGCTCTGCGGCGCCGATCCGCGATAGCGCCTTGCGCGCCGCCCTCCCCTTGGTCGATACACGCCAGGCGACACGGCAGCGAAGAATCGGTCAGCGGCCCCGGGGGCTATCTGCGAGCCAGTAATAGTCTGGCCAGTAAGGCCAGACATGGCGGTCGCGATGCACATGCTTGAGCGACAGGGTCTGGCCCGGGTGAAAGTGATCAGCCGGGTACTGACCTGACAACAGCACGGTGCGCGTTGTTGCGATCAGCGACTGGCAATAGTCACGCGTGGCTTTGTCGGCCCCCAGCACCTGACTGTGCGCAATTGAAAAGCCGAAGGCCGTCATCGGATGCCCGTCATTTTTCAGCCGGGTGAAGACAGGGGTCGGCTGCCGATACTCGGCAACGGGAACGATCTTGCCACCCAGTTGGCAGGCGAACTCCTGGGCCAACAGCGGTGGGCAGACAAGCAGCAGCAGGCACAGTTTGAGCTTCATGTTCACGTCACAGTTCAAGTGTCCGGCCCCGCGCGTGGCGACTGACAGGCCCAAGCCACGCAGTCTAAGCCCGGCCATGGCGTGTGACCACACCGGGTGCCCCTCACCCGGTGTGCGTCAGGCTCGCCTCAGTAGATATACGCCAACCTGAACTGCAGCGAGTGGTCGGTCATGGGCCCGGAACGCACGTCCACATCCCGCCAGTACTGCCCCATTACCTGCCACTGCTTGCCCAGCATGGTGGTCGCCGACAGGCCGACCGTGCCGTTGTTGTGGCTGGTTTCCAGGGTCTGCCCGTCCAGCGTCTCGCGCGAGCCCCAGTTGTGCCGGTACGACAGCGCCACCGAGGTGGCCGGGGTGAAGTTGTAGCGCAGGTGGTTGTGCAGCTGGATCAGCGGGTCACGGTGCGCACCGGTGTCGCGCTGCTCCTGGTAGAACTCGGTCTCGGCGATCACGTCCCACGTCCAGCGTTCGTTGAAGCCGTGCACATAGCCCACCTGGAAGTCCGCCGCCCAGCGGTTGCCGCTCAGGGCAAAGCCCTGGTTCTTGTCGGCGCCGGTGGGCGCGGTGACGAACAGCGACCAGCCCAGGTGGCGGTTGCGTTCCATGTCGGCCAGGCTCCACACCGTGGCGCCGAAGGTGATGTCGCCCAGGCCGCTGTTCTTCTGGCCGGTGGCGCCGATTTCCTGATGGCCGTAGGGGATGATGATCTGCGGGTCCCAGATCAGGCCGGTGTTGAAGAACTCGGTGAAGTGCACCAGACGCAGCACGCCCACGGTCAGGTCCAGGTCGAGGTTGTCGGCGGCGCGCTTGCCGCCCATATACGAGCGGTCGATGCGCGGGTTCTGCTGGTACAGCAAGGCCAGGTCGGTGCCCGGTGGCAGCGCGGCATAGTCGCCGGAGTCGGGGCGTACATCGGCCAGCGCGGGGCTGGCGCACAGGGCAAGGAACAGCGAGCACGGCAATGCGCCGCCTTTGTGCAAAAGCGCTTTCATGGGGATCACCTGTCTACCGGTTAATTGTTATTGGAACGGGTTGAGGCTGCCCCGCTCGCACGCCTGGCGAGCGGGGTCGAGGGGTGGCTTACTGCGCCGCAGTGGCGTCGGCGGCGGCGCGCAGGTCAAGGCTGCGCTTGATGATGTATTGCTGGATCAGTTGCATCTGCGGCATGTCCAGCACCCCGGCAAAGCTCGGCATGCCCTTGCTCATGAACGCACCGCTGACGATGCCGACGAAGGCCTGGTGCTTGTCCGGGCTCAGGTAGCGCAGGTCGGGGATCACCCCGCCGCTGGCGGCGTTGAGGCCGTGGCAGGCGCCGCACATGCCGTTGAACAGGGTGCGGCCCTGGGCGATTTCATCCGCCGAAGCGGTCAGCGCGGGCACCTGCGGTGGCAGCACCGGGGCCTTGCGCGGCGGCGGCAGTTCGCCCTTGGCGCCAAGCTTGAACACCAGCACGCGGGATTCGGGTTGCACCTTGCCCTTGTCGGTCAGGCCGCCTGCGATCAGCGGCATGATGCCGCCCCAGCCGGCCATGAACGCCACGTACTGCTCGCCCTTGACCTCATAGGTGACCGGCCCGCCGAGCACGCCGGAGTTGGCGCGGTGCTCCCACAGCTGCTTGCCCTTGTCGGCGCTGAAGGCCATGACGCGGCCGTCCGAGGTGCCCTGGAACACCAGGTTGCCGGCGGTGCTGAGGGTGCCGCCGTTGCCGGACTCGACATAGTCGTGGGTCCAGGCGGCCTGCTGTTTGACCGGGTCCCAGGCAATCAGGTGCCCGCGCCAGGCGCTGCGGATCTGGTTGAACACCTTCGGGTCTTCCGGCAGGTCGGGCACGTCCAGGCCGAAGTTCACCACCGACTTGGTCGGCAGGAACAGTGGCTTGTCGGCGGCCTTGAGTTCGGCCACGGTGTCCTGGGCCGGGATGTACACATAGCCGGTGTTGGGGTTGTACGACATCGGGTGCCAGCTGTGGCCGCCGAGGAAGCTTGGCTGTATCACCTTCGGCGCCTTGGCGTAGTCGGCCTGGTCGGTGAGGATGGGGCGCCCGGTCTTGGGGTCCAGGCCGCTGGCCCAGTTCACCTGCACGAAGTTGTTGCCCGAGATGAACTCGCCGTTGGTGCGGTCGATCACGTAGAAGAAACCGTTCTTGGGTGCCTGCATCAGCACCTTGCGGGTCTTGCCGTCGATCTGGATGTCGGCCAGCACGATCTGCTGGGTGGCGGTGAAGTCCCAGCGATCGCCGGGCGTCACCTGGAAGTGCCACACGTACTCGCCGGTTTCCGGGCGCAGCGCGACGATCGACGACAGGTACAGGTTGTCGCCCTCGCCCTGGCTGCGGAACTGGTAGTTCCACGGCGAGCCGTTGCCGGTGCCCACGTACAGCAGGTCGAGTTCGGGGTCGTAGGACATCGAGTCCCACACGGTGCCGCCACCGCCCCACTTGACCCAGCCATTGCCCTTCCAGGTTTTCATGGCCTTGGCCATGGCCTCGTTTTCCGGTGGCAGCGCCGGGTCGCCGGGCACGGTGAAGAAGCGCCAGGCCTGCTTGCCGGTATCGGCATCGTAGGCGGTGATATAGCCGCGCACGCCGAACTCGGCGCCGCCGTTGCCGATCAGCACCTTGCCTTTGACAATGCGCGGGGCGCCGGTGATGGTGTAGCTCTTGTTGGGGTCCAGAACGGTGTCGACGCTCCACACCTCCTTGCCGGTGGCCGCATCGAGGGCGATCAGGCGCCCATCGAAGCTGCCCACGTAGACCTTGCCCTGCCACACGGCCACACCGCGGTTGACCACGTCGCAGCAGCCCTGGCTGAGTTTCTCCATGGGGATCTTGGGGTCGTACTTCCACAGCGGCTTGCCGCTGGCGGCGTCGAAGGCATACACGATGCTGAAGGCACCGGTGGTGTACATCACGCCGTCGACCACGATGGGGGTGGCTTCGGTACCGCGATCGATGTCGAGCTTCTGCGTCCAGGCCAGGCCAAGCCCGGCGACGTTCTGGTCGTTGATGCGGGTCAGCGGGCTGAAGCGTTGTTCGTCGTAGGTACGCCCGTGGGCGAGCCAGTTGGCGGCGTCCTGGTTGGCGTTGAGCAGTCGGTTGGCGTCGATGTTGCCGGGCGTGCCGGCATGGGCGAGCGTTGACACGTAGAGCACGGCAAGCGGCATCAAGCGTTTCATTTTTTATTGTTATCCCGTTCTGGGTGGATCAATGAGTGGCGTGGCAGGCCATGACGGGATTAGAGCAAAGTCGGAGGGGGTAAAGCGCTTGCGTGTGTGCCAGGTATTTTTGTGTGCGTGCCATATTGCGGAGGCTGCTGCGTAGCCCATCGCGGGTCAAGCCCGCTCCCACAGGGATGGCGATAATCCTTGTGGGAGCGGGCTTGACCCGCGATCGAGCGCGCAGCGCTCGGCGTTACACCGGGCGCTTGAGCACCAGTGTCAGGATGTCGTAGCTGGCCACCAGTTCACCCAGCTGGTTGGTCACTTCCACATCCCACGCCACCACCCCTTGCGGCTGGCCCAGCGGGCTGGATTTGCCCTGATCGATCTTGCGCTTGCAGGTCAGGCGCGCCTGGATGGTGTCGCCAATGCCCACCGGGCTGATGAAACGCAGGGTGTCCAGGCCATAGTTGGCCAGCACCGGCCCCTCGCCCGGCGACACGAACAGCCCCGCCGCCGCCGACAGCACGAAGTAGCCATGCGCAATGCGCTTGCCGAACTGCGACTGCCTGGCCGCAATGTCGTCGAAGTGCATGTAGAAATGATCCCCCGACAAGCAGCCGAAGTTCACCAGGTCCGCCTCGGTCACGGTACGCCGATGGGTCAGCAGCGACTCGCCGATGCGCAGCTCTTCGAAGTGACGACGGAACGGGTGCACCTCGCTCTCGTACACCTGGGCACCGCGCACATACTCGCCGGTCACCGCCATCAGCATGCTCGGCGAACCCTGCACTGCCGCACGCTGCAGGTAGTGCTTGACCGCCCGCAGCCCGCCCAGCTCTTCGCCGCCACCGGCACGCCCAGGGCCGCCGTGCTTGAGCTGCGGCAAGGGCGAACCGTGCCCGGTGGACTCCGCCGCCGCCTCGCTGTCGAGGATCAGCAACCGACCGTGCCAGGCTGCAGCCACCGGAATGGCCTTGGCTGCCACCTCGCGGTCGGCGGTCACCAGGCTGGCCACCAGGCTGCCCTTGCCGCGCGCGGCCAGCGCCAGCGCTTCGTCCAGGTCGTCGTAGGCCATCAGCGTGCTCACCGGGCCGAAGGCCTCGATGTCGTGGGCACCGCCGTCGGCATGCGGGTCGCGTGCCTGCAGCAGGGTCGGCGCAAAGAACGCCCCTTCGCCCACGCCCTCGCCCCGTGGCTCGAAACCATCGCTGGCACCGAACAGCTGGTCGCAGCTCTGCAGCAGGCTGCGCACCCGCTCGCCCACGTCGCGCTGCTGGTCATGGGAAGCCAGCGCGCCCATGCGCACGCCCTCCACCGACGGGTCGCCCACCACCACCTTGCTCAGGCGCTCGCGCAGGCGCGTGGCCACGGCGTCCAGGTGCTTGGCCGGCACGATGGCGCGGCGGATGGCGGTGCACTTCTGCCCCGCCTTGGTGGTCATCTCGCGCACCACTTCCTTGATGTACAGGTCGAACTCGGCATCGTCCGGCTTCACGTCCGGGCCCAGGATCGCGCAGTTGAGCGAGTCGGCCTCGGCGGTGAACGGCACCGAGTGGCGGATCAGGTTCGGGGTCACCCGCAGCTTGGCCGCGGTGTCGGCAGAACCGGTAAAGGTCACCACGTCCTGGCCTTGCAGGCGGTCGAGCAGGTCGCCGGTACTGCCCACCACCAACTGCAGGCTGCCGGCCGGCAGCAGGCCGGACTCATCCATCAGGCGCACCACCGCCTCGGTCAGGTAGCTGGTGGAGGTGGCCGGCTTGACGATGCACGGCATGCCGGCCAGAAAGGTCGGCGCGAACTTTTCGAGCATGCCCCAGATCGGGAAGTTGAACGCGTTGATGTGCACCGCAAGCCCCGCACGCGGCACCAGGATGTGGCTGCCGGCGAAGGTGCCCTGCTTGCCCAGCGGGATGGCCGGGCCTTCGTGCAGCAGGTTGCCCGAGGGCAGTTCGCGGCTGCCGATGCCGGCATAGGCGAACAGCGTGGCGTTGCCGCCCTCGATGTCGATCCAGCTGTCGGCGCGGGTTGCGCCGCTGTGGTGGGACAGTGCGTAGAGCTGTTCCTTGCGCTCGGCCAGGTACAGCGCCAGGGCCTTGAGCCGCGCGGCACGCTGCTGGAAGTCCATCGCCATCAGGCTGCGCAGGCCCTCACGGCGCGCATGCTCGATGGCTTCGGCAAAGTCGGGCCGCTCTTCATGGCTGTACGCCAATACGTGCCCGTCCAGGGCGCTGCGCAGCGGCTGCGCGCCATGCTGGCCGAGCCAGCGGCCGGCGATGAAGCTTTGCAAGGTTGGGGCAACAGACATGAGGTGTCCTCCGGTTCTTTTAAGGGGCGCGCTTACCACAGCGCCAGGGTGTAGCCGATGATCAGGCGGTTCTCGTCCAGGCTGTTGGTCAAGCCGTTGCCTGAGCGGAAGGTGACGTTGCGCCAGCGCAGGCTGACGTTTTTCAACGGGCCGCTCTGCACCACGTAGGTGATGTCGGTGTCGCGTTCGCGCTCGCGGCCGTTGTCCACGGTCGCGGTCCTGGCATGACGCCCGTCGGTGTAGCGGGTCATGAAGCTCAGGCCCGGAATGCCCAGGGCGACGAAGTCGTAGTCGTAGCGCAGTTGCCAGGAGTCGAGCCCGGCGCGGGTGTAGGTGTTGTAGGTCACCAGGTTGACGGTGTACGGGTCGCCGCCGTTGAGGAACGGGAAGGCGCTGTCGCCCGACATCTGCTGGAAGGTGGCACTGACCTTGTGCGCGCCGCTGGCCAGGGTGAACATGCCATTGAAGTTGCGGTTGTCGATGCGCCCTGCCCGCTCGGCGCCGTCGCCACGGCTGTCGAAATAGCGCAGGTCGCTGCGCAGGCTCAGGCCCTCGCCCAGCGGTTGGGTGTGCACCAGGCCGACGAACTGCTGACGGTAGATCTGGTCGAGCTTGGCGTAGTAGTAGGTCAGGTTCAGTTGCGGGGTGAAGGCATAGGTGCCGCCACCAAAATCGAAGCGGTCGCTGCTGGCCGCGCCGTAGCCGATGTCGTCGCGGCTGGAGGAATCGCGCAGGTTGGCCTTGGTCAGCCGCCCGGCGTTGAACGTCAGGCCGTCGATCTCCTGGCTGGTCAGCAGGCCACCCTGAAAGCTTGCGGCCAGCAGGCGGGTGTCGTTGTACACCACCACCGGCAGGATCGGCTGCAAGGTACCCAGGCGCAGCACGCTCTTTGAGGCGCGCAGCTTGGCGGTCAGGCCCAGCTCGCTGTAGTCGTCGGCCGGTTCCAGGCTGTCGGGCCCGAACGGCAGCAGCCCGGTGCCGCGCCGATCACGGCTGGAGTCGAGCTTGATGCCCAGTTGCCCCATGGCGTCGACGCCTACCCCGATCGGGCCATCGGTGAAGCCGGACTCGAACTTCACGGTAAAGCCCTGGGCCCACTCCTCGGCCTTGGATTGCGGCGCGTTGCTCTGGCGAAAATCGCGATTGATGTAGTGGTTGCGCAACTCGACCTTGGCATGGCTGTCGTCGATGAAGTCGGCCAGGGCCGGCGCGGCGACCAGGGGCAAGGCAAAGCCGGCCAGCAGCGAAGCCGGCATGAAGCGAATGTGGTTCATTATTTTTATACCCGACAATCGTTTTGGTTTATTAGTGTTTGCTTGCGCCTGCGGCACCGATGCCGGTCATCGAGCGGATGAACTGCGCCAGGTAGCGGCCGCGTTCCTGCGCTGCCCGCTCCGAGGTGTCAGTGACCGAGAACACCCAGGCGCCCAGGAACGCCAGGCTCATGGAGAACAGCGCCGGGTTGCTGTAGGGGAACAGCGCCGTTTCGTTGTGCAGCACGTTGACCCACACCGCCGGGCTGAGCACCAGCAGCACGATGGCCGAGACCAGCCCGCTCATGCTGCCGATCACCGCGCCACGGGTGGTCAGGCCCTTCCAGTACATCGAGAGGAACAGCACCGGGAAATTCACCGAGGCGGCAATCGCCAGCACCAGCCCGGACAGGAACGCGATGTTCTGCGACTCGAACATCAGGCCCAGGATGATCGCCAGCACGCCGATGGCCAGGGTGGCGATGCGCGACACGCGCATCTCTTGCTTCTCGGTGGCCTGGCCCTTGCGGATCACGCAGGCGTACAGGTCGTGGGACACCGCCGAGGCGCCGGACAACGCCAGCCCGGCCACCACCGCCAGTATGGTGGCGAAGGCCACGGCCGAGATGAAGCCCAGGAACAGGTTGCCGCCCACGGCCTGGGCCAGGTGCACGGCGATCATGTTGCCGCCGCCGATGATCGCGCCGTTGACGTCGCGGTAGCTTGCGTCGGTGCCGACCATCACGATGGCGCCGAAGCCCACCATGATCAGCAGCAGGTAGAAGTAGCCGATGAAGCCGGTGGCGTAGAACACGCTCTTGCGCGCTTGCTTGGCGTCACTCACGGTGAAGAAGCGCATCAGGATATGCGGCAGCCCGGCGGTGCCGAACATCATGCCCAGGCCCAGGGAAATCGCATCGATGGGGTTGGACAGCAGCCCGCCCGGGGCCATGATCGCGGTGCCCTTGGCGTGCACCTCGGTGGCGGCGCTGAACATCGCCTCGGTGCTGAAACCAAAGTGCTTGAGCACCATGAACGCCATGAAGCTGGTGCCCGAGAGCAGCAGCACGGCCTTGATGATCTGTACCCAGGTGGTGGCGAGCATGCCGCCGAAGGTCACGTAGAACACCATCAGCACGCCCACCAGCATCACCGCATACAGGTAGCTGATGCCGAACAGCAGCTCGATCAGCTTGCCGGCGCCGACCATCTGCGCCACCAGGTACATCAGTGCCACGGTCAGGGTGCCCAGGGCCGAGGTCAGGCGCACCGGGGTCTGGTCCAGGCGGTACGACACCACGTCGGCGAAGGTGTACTTGCCCAGGTTGCGCAGGCGCTCGGCAATCAGGAACAGGATGATCGGCCAGCCGGCCAGCACGCCCAGGGCGTACAGCAGGCCGTCATAGCCGTTGAGGAACATCATCGCGGAGATGCCCAGGAACGAGGCGGCGCTGATCATGTCGCCGGCGATGGCCAGGCCGTTCTGAAAGCCGGTGAGGCCGCCGCCTGCGGTGTAGAAGTCACTGGCCGAACGGGTGCGCTGTGCGGCCCAGCGGGTGATACCCAGGGTGAACACGACGAACAGCAGGAACATGCTGATGGCTGTCCAGTTCATTTCGCGCACTCCTGGCGGACCTTGTCGTTGAGCGGGTCGAGCACGTTGTTGGCGCGGTACACGTAGATCCCGGTGAGGCCGAAGGACACCAGCACCACCAGTACGCCGACCAGCATGCCGACGGTGGTCACGCCGCCGCTGAGCGATTGCCCCAGGGTGCTGGGGGAGAACGCCACCAGCAGCACGAAGCCGTAGTAGATGACCAGCATGGCCAGGGTCAGCGACCAGTTCAGGCGCTGCTTGCGCCGTACCAGTTGCTTGAAGTCGGGGTGCTTGCAGATGCTGTCGATGTCTTCGGGGGTCATTGGGGCGCTCTCTTGGTGTTGTTGTTTTAGTTTTCAGGGCACACAGGTGTTGCGGTGTTCAGGCGGGCCTCATCGCGGGTCAAGCCCGCTCCCACAGGGTCTGCACTCTCCTCAAGACCGGTGCTGTACCTGTGGGAGTGGGCTTGACCCGCGATTGAGTCGACGCGGTATCAGACCTGATCGAAGTCCAGCACCACCCTGTCGCTGACCGGGTACGTCTGGCACGACAGCACATACCCCGCCGCCACTTCGTAGTCCTCCAGGGCGTGGTTGCTGTCCATCTCCACCTCCCCTTCGATGACCTTGCACTTGCAGGTCGAGCACACCCCGGCCTTGCACGAGTACGGCAGCTCGGCGCCGATGGCATTGCCGGCATCCAGCACGCTGACGGTGTTGCGCGGCAGGTCGAAGGCCAGCGCCCGACCGTCGCTGATCACGGTGATCTGGCTGACGGCGGCGTCCAGCTGGCGCGCCGCCTCGCGGGCTTCACGCTTGCGTTCGTCGCCCGCCGCTGCAAACAGCTCGAAATGGATCTTCTCCCCCGCCATGCCATTGGCCTTGAGGCTGGCGCGCACGGTCTCGGTCATCGCCTGCGGGCCGCAGATGAAGGCGGCGTCCAGCGCCCTGGGGTCGAGCCAGCGCGAGAACAGCTGACCGCACTTGTCGGCGTCGATGCGCCCGTTGTACAGGTCCACGTCCTGCTGCTCGCGGCTGAACACGAAGATCAGGTTCAGGCGTTGCAGGTAGCGGTTCTTCAGGTCTTCGAGCTTGTCGCGAAACAGCGCGCCGGAGCTTGAGCGGTTGCCGTAGAGCAAGGTGAAGCGGCTGTCGGGTTCGCGCTCCAGGGTGGTCTTGATGATCGACAGGATCGGCGTGATGCCGCTGCCCGCCGCCACCGCCAGGTAGTTGCCGCGACGGTTCGGGTCCAGTGGCACGTGGAAGCTGCCCGAAGGCGGCATCACTTCGAGGCTGTGGCCGACCTTGAGCACCTCGTTGGCAAACGCCGAGAAGCGCCCGCCGGCCACGCGCTTGATCGCCACGCGCAGCTCGCCGTCTTCCACGCCGCTGCAGATCGAGTACGAACGGCGCACTTCCTCGTCGTCCAGTTGCGTGCGCATCACCAGGTACTGGCCCTGGGTGAAACGGAAATCGTCCTGCAGGTGCGCCGGCACTTCGAAGGCAATCGACACCGCATCGCGGGTCTCGGCGCGCACATCCTTGATGGTCAGGCTGTGAAATTGACTCATGCTGTTCTCCCGCTGCACGGCGCCAGCGCGCTCAGATGCATTTGAAATAGTCGAAAGGTTCCAGGCACTCGCGGCACCGGTACAGGGCCTTGCAGGCCGTGGAGCCGAACTGGCTGAGCAGCTCGGTGTGGCTGCTGGCGCACACCGGGCACAGCACCTGCGGGCTTTCGCCCAGCAGGCTGCGCTTGCTGGCACTGCCCACGGGCGGCGCGATGCCATAGGCACGCAGGCGCTCGCGCCCCTGCTCGGTGATCCAGTCGGTGCTCCAGGCCGGCGTCAGGCGCCGCTCCAGGCACGGCGCGGCGAACCCTGCCTGCTCCAGCGCCTGGCGGATATCGCCCTCGATCACCTCGGTGGCCGGGCAGCCCGAATAGGTCGGCGTGACCACAAGGTGCAGGTGGCCGGCCTGCCAGTGCAGGTCGCGCACAATCCCGAGGTCGACCACGCTGACCACCGGCACTTCCGGGTCCATCACCTGCTCCAGCACCGTCCAGGCGTGGCTCAGGTCATCGGCCCGCAGTGCCCGCGCACCGTGGTCGCTGGCGATCAGCTCACCAGGTTGCATCGGGGTAGGCCCGTGGCAAAAACTGCATTTCGGCCAGCAGGATGCCCAGGTGCTCGGTGTGCATGCCGGTACGCCCGCTGAGGTAGAAGTGGCTGGCCGCAGGCGGCAGCGGCAGTTCGACCGAGGCGAAGGTGGCCTCGACCTGGTGTAGCCATGCCGCGCCGACCTGCGCCGGGTCGACGCCGATGCCCGCTGCGGCCAGGCGGGTTTCAGCCTCGCTGCCGCTGGCCAGCTCCACGGTGAAGCGCCACACCTGCGTGATGGCCGCGAGCATGCGCCGGCGACTTTCGTCGGTGCCGCCACCCAGGCGCTGCACCCATTCACTGGAGCGACGCAGGTGGTAGGTGACCTCCTTGAGCGCCTTGGCGGCGATGCCGGCGATGCGCAGGTCGGTGGAGTCGCACAGGCCCTTGAGCACCTGCAGGTGCCAGGCGTCGAACAGGAACTGCTTGGCCATGGTCACGGCGAAATCGCCGTTGGGCTGCTCCACCAGCAGCAGGTTGCGGTAGGCGCGCTCGTCGCGGCGAAACGCCAGGTCGTCGGCATCGCGGCCGTCGGCCAGCAGCTCGGCGGCGTAGTCCAGCCAGTTGCGCGCCTGGCCCACCAGGTCCAGGCCGACGTTCATCAGCGCCAGCTCTTCCTCGATGGCCGGCGCCTTGCCACACCACTCGCACAGGCGCTGGCCCTGGATCAGGGCGCTGTCGCCCAGCAGCAGCAGGTAATGGATCAGATCGTCTTGGGTGCTGTTCATGGTCGACCTCACATGTGTCCGACTTCGTCGGGCAGCTCGTAGAAGCTGGCGTGCCGGTAGACCTTGTCGTCGGCCGGGTCGAACAGCGGGTCCTTCTCGTCCGGCGAGGAGGCCACGATCAGCGCCGAGGGCACCACCCACAGGCTTACGCCTTCGCTGCGGCGGGTGTACAGCTCGCGGGCGTTCTCGATGGCCATGGCGTCGTCGGCGGCATGCACACTGCCTACATGCTTGTGGTTCAGGCCGTGCTTGCTGCGCACGAACACTTCGTAGAGGGTCCAGACAGACATCGTGTATCTCCCATCAGTCGCCAGTTCAGGCGGCGTTCTTGTTCTGTTGTTTGCGGGCGTAGGCGACGGCGGCTTCACGCACCCAGGCGCCGCTTTCGATGGCATTGCGTCGGGTGGCCAGGCGTTCCTGGTTGCACGGGCCGTTGCCCTTGAGCACGTCGAAGAATTCCTGCCACTGGATGGCGCCGAAATCGTAGTGGCCGCGCTCGGCGTTCCACTTCAGGTCGGGGTCGGGGGCGGTGCAGCCCAGCAGTTCGAGCTGCGGGATGGTCTGGTCGACGAAGCGCTGGCGCAGTTCGTCGTTGCTCTGGCGCTTGATCTTCCAGGCCATCGACTGCGCGCTGTTGGGCGAGTTGTCGTCGCTGGGGCCGAACATCATCAGCGCCGGCCACCACAGGCGGTTGATCGCGTCCTGCACCATGTCCTTCTGGGCCTGGGTGCCGTGGCGCATCATGGTCAGCAGAATCTCGTAGCCCTGGCGCTGGTGAAAGCTCTCTTCCTTGCAGATGCGCACCATGGCCCGTGCGTAGGGGCCGTAGGAGGTGCGCTGCAGCACCACCTGGTTGACGATGGCCGCGCCATCCACCAGCCAGCCCACCGCGCCCATGTCGGCCCAGTTGAGGGTCGGGTAGTTGAAGATGCTGGAGTACTTGGCCTTGCCGCTGTGCAGCTTGGCGATCTCTTCGTCGCGATCGGCGCCCAGGGTTTCCATGGCGCTGTACAGGTACAGGCCGTGGCCGGCTTCGTCCTGGATCTTGGCCATCAGCTGCAGCTTGCGCTTGAGGGTCGGGGCACGGGTGACCCAGTTGCCCTCGGGCAGCATGCCGACGATCTCGGAGTGGGCGTGCTGGGAAATCTGGCGGATGAGGGTCTGACGGTAGGCGTCGGGCATCCAGTTCTTGGCTTCGATCTTGATTTCGGCGTCGATCTTTTCCTGGAAGGCACGTTCCTGGGGCGACATCTCGTCCAGGGACTTGATGCGTTTGACGCCGGTTTCGACAAGCTGTGCGTACATGTTCGGGCTCCCGCCTCAAGGCTGGTTGGGCATGGGAGTATTTATAAGCGATACACAATTCAATATCAAACAGCTTTTTAGTGTATCTAATGTTTTTTTGTATCGCTTTGCACTGAAAGCGGACCGCTACGCGCTCCATCGCGGGTCAAGCCCGCTCCCACAGGAACACGCTTTATCCAAGAACAAAAAAAGCCCCGACCAGGTCGGGGCTTCGGCAGCCATCAGCTATCAGCTGGCCAGACGCTTGTCATACACATGACAGGCCTTGCCTTCCGAACGTTTCAGCGTGCCCAACGGCTGCAGCACGATGCGCGTGCTGATGCCGATGTAGGTCTTGATCTGCTTGCCCAGCTCGGCGGTCAGCAGCCTGCGCTGGGCCTCGTCGTAGTGCTGGCATTCGGCACGCAGCTCCACGTGCACATCCACCGTGTCGAGATTTCCATCACGATACAGATAAATCTCATAGCACTCTGAAAACTGTTTTATTTTCAGAACCTGTTCCTCGACCTGGGTCGGGAACACGTTGACCCCGCGCACGATGAGCATGTCGTCGCTGCGCCCGGTGATCTTGTCAATGCGCCGCATTGGCCGCGCGGTACCGGGCAACAGTCGCGTCAGGTCGCGGGTGCGGTAGCGGATCATCGGCAGCGCCTCCTTGCTCAGCGAGGTGAACACCAGCTCGCCCATCTGCCCGTCGGGCAGCACCGCACCGGTCACCGGGTCGATGATTTCGGGGTAGAAGTGGTCTTCCCAGAGGGTCGGCCCGTCCTTGGTCTCGGCGCACTCCATGGCCACGCCCGGGCCCATGATTTCCGACAGCCCGTAGATATCCAGCGCGGTGATACCCATGCGCTGCTCGATGGAGCGGCGCAGCTCGTCGGTCCACGGCTCGGCACCGAAGATCCCCAGGCGCAGCGCCAGCTTGTGCGGGTCCAGCCCCTGGCGCTCGATCTCGTCGGCCAGGTTGAGCATGTACGAGGGCGTGACCATGATGATGTCCGGCTGGAAGTCGTTGATCAGCTGCACCTGCTTCTCGGTCTGCCCTCCCGACATCGGGATCACCGTGCAGCCCAGGCGTTCGGCGCCGTAATGCGCGCCCAGCCCGCCGGTGAACAGCCCGTAGCCATACGACACATGCACCTTGTCGCCCTTGCGCCCGCCCGCGGCGCGGATCGAGCGCGCCACCACGTTGGCCCAGGTGTCGATATCGTTCTGCGTGTAGCCCACCACCGTCGGCTTGCCGGTGGTGCCGCTGGAGGCGTGCACCCGCACCACGTCATGCATGGGCACGGCGAACATGCCGTAGGGGTAGTTGTCGCGCAGGTCGGTCTTGGTGGTGAACGGGAATCGGGCCAGGTCGTCCAGCGAACGCACCTCGTCGGGGTGCACCCCCAACTGGTCGAAGCGCTGGCGGTACAGCGGCACGTTCTGGTAGGCGTGGGACAGGCTCCAGCGCAGGCGGTCAAGCTGGTGCTGGCGCAGTTCATCGATGCTGGCGGTCTCCAGCGGGTCGAGTACAGCAGTGTTCAAGGCGGCCATGTTCATGTGTTCACTCTGATTCTTTTTATGGTTCAGCCCCTGACGGGCCCGAGTGTGGGAGCTGCACGGCTCCCGCTGTGTTGCCGGCTCAGGTTCGCTCGATGATCATCGCGATACCCTGCCCCACGCCGATGCACATCGTGCACAGCGCGTACCGCCCGCCGCGCTGCTCCAGTTCCACCAGTGCGGTGGTCACCAGGCGAGCGCCGCTCATGCCCAGCGGATGCCCCAGGGCGATGGCGCCGCCATTGGGGTTGACCCGCGGGTCGTCGTCAGCCAGCCCGAGCTCGCGCAGCACCGCCAGGCCCTGCGCGGCGAAGGCTTCGTTCAGCTCGATGACATCCATGTCGGCCAGGTTCAGGTTGGCCAGTTCCAGTACCTTGCGCGTGGCCGGCACCGGGCCGATGCCCATGATGCGCGGCTCGACGCCGGCCGTGGCCATCGCCACCACCCGCCCACGGGCCTTGAGCCCGAAGCGCGCAGCCTGCGCCGGGCTTGCCAGCAGCAGCGCACAGGCACCGTCGTTGACCCCCGAGGCATTGCCCGCCGTGACACTGCCGCCCTCGCGAAACGGCGTACCCAGGCGTTGCAGCATCTGCAGCGTGGTGTCGCCACGCGGGTGTTCGTCGTGCTCGACGCGCCTGGGCTCGCCCTTGCGCTGGGCAATCGACACCGGCACGATCTCCTGCGCCAGGCGCCCGCTGGCCTGGGCAGCCGCCGCACGTTGCTGGCTGCGCAGGGCGAAGGCGTCCTGGTCGGCACGGGAAATGCCGAACTGTGCGGCGACGTTTTCGGCAGTCTCCGGCATCGAGTCGATACCATACGCCTTTTCCATCGCCGCGTTGACGAAGCGCCAGCCAATGGTGGTGTCGTACAGTTGCGCCTGGCGCGAGAAGGCCTGTTCGGCCTTGCCCATCACCAGCGGTGCGCGTGACATCGACTCTACCCCGCCCACCAGCAGCAGGCCGGCTTCGCCACTGCGGATCGAGCGTGCGCCCAGGCCGATGGCGTCCATGCCCGAGCCGCACAGGCGGTTGACCGTGGTGCCCGGCACTTCTATCGGCAGGCCGGCCAGCAGCGCCGACATGCGCGCCACGTTGCGATTGTCTTCGCCGGCCTGGTTGGCGCAGCCGAACAGCACGTCGTCCACCTGCGACCAGTCCACCTGCGGGTGGCGCGCCATCAGCGCACGCAGCGGCACCGCGCCCAGGTCGTCGGCACGTACCGTGCTCAGCGCGCCGGCATAGCGCCCGATGGGGGTGCGCACGGCGTCGATGATAAGGGCGTCATTCATCTGCGGTCTCCTGGGCAAGCACTGTGCCTTGCACCTTGTAAGATTTGCCATGGAACAGCGCGATCAGCTGCCCGTTCTGGTTTTCCACACGCACGTCGTAGTTGCCGGTGCGTCCACCACGGCTCTGCTCGACGCAACTTGCATTGAGCGTGTCGCCCATCAGTGCCGGGGCGATGTAGTCGATGCTGCAGCCCAGGCCGATGGTGACCTGGTTGTAGGTGTTGCAGGCCACGGCAAACGCCGAGTCGGCCAGGGTGAAGATGTAGCCGCCATGGCAGGTGCCATGGCCCTGGATCATGTCGGCGCGCACCGGCATGCTCAGGCGCGCCCTGCCCGGCGCGACGCTCAGCAGTTGCATGCCCAGCGCGAGGCTGGCGCGGTCACGGGCGAGCATGGCCTGGGCACATTGGCTGGCAAGCTCGGTGGCGTTCAGGTCAGTCATGCAATGCCCTCCCCTCGGCGACCGTGCGCCGCAGCAGCAGTGATGGCCGGTAGCGGCTTTCGCCGTAGGCGGCCTGCAGATTGTCGAGTACCGCCAGCACCTGCGTCGGGCCGATGGCGTCGGCCCAGGCCAGCGGGCCTTGGGGGTAGTTCACGCCCTTGCGCATGGCCAGGTCGACATCCGCCGCCGTGGCCACGCCCTGCAGCACCGCGTCGGCGGCTTCGTTGGCAAGCATGGCCACGGTGCGCATCACCAGCAGCCCCGGCACGTCGGCCAGCGGGCTGACCACCAGGCCCGCGGCTTGCAGCAAGGCCACAGCCTGGTCGCGGGCAGCGGGGGTGGTGTCGGCGGACCAGCTGATGCCGATGCGCCCAGCGGTGGCGTAGTCCAGCGCCAGGTCGAACAGCACGAGGTTGTGCAAGCCTTCGTCGCGGGCACGCTGGCTGGCCAGGCGACCGTCGGTCAGGGCCAGCACGGCGTCGCCCACGCGTATGACTGCGTGCCCGCATCGCGGGTCAAGCCCGCTCCCACAACGACCGGTGGGCGCGGGCTCGACCCGCGACGGGGCCCGCGACACCTTGATGCCGTGCGCCTCGATACGCGCCAGCAAGCCCTGCGCAATGCCCAGGTCGCCTTCGACTTCACAGGCCTCGATGCGCAAACCACTGCGCAGCTCGCTGACCACCGGGCGCGCGGCCGAGGGCCCATAGTCATAGAACCCCTGCCCGCTCTTGCGTCCCAGCCGGCCGGCATCCACCAGCGCCGCCTGGATCAGCGACGGCTGGAAGCGCATGTCGCCGTAATAGGCATCGAACACCGAACAGGTGACCGCGTAGTTGACGTCATGCCCGATCAGGTCGGTCAGCTCGAACGCACCCATGCGAAAGCCGCCGGCCTCGCGCATCAGCGCATCCAGCGTGGCGCACTCGGCCGCACCCTCCTGCAACAGGCGCAGGCTTTCGGCATAGAACGGACGCGCCACGCGGTTGACGATGAAGCCCGGGCTGGAGCTGGCATGCACCGGCGCCTTGCCCCAGGCCCTGGCCGTTGCATACAAGCTGGCCGCTACCTGCGGCGCCGTGGCCAGCCCCGAGACGATCTCGACCAGCGCCATGACCGGCGCAGGGTTGAAGAAGTGCACCCCCACGAACCGCTCGGGCCGCGCCAGGCCGGCCGCGATGCGGGTGATCGACAGCGACGAGGTGTTGCTGGCCAGCACGCAGTCGGCCGTGCAGATTGCTTCCAGGCGAGCGAACAGCTCGCGCTTGGCGTCGAGGTTCTCGACGATGGCCTCGATCACCAGCCCCGCATCCGCCAGCTCGTCGAGCGCCTGCACCGCGTGCAGGCGCGCCAAAGTGGCCTCGCGCTGCGCGGGGTCGAGCTTGCCCTTCTCCACCCGCTTGCCCAGTTGCACACCCAGCCCCTCGATGGCCGCGCTCGCCGCCCCCGGGCGGCTGTCGTGCAGCAGCACCGGATGCCCGGCCTGCGCCGCCACCTGGGCAATGCCGGCGCCCATGGCCCCGGCACCGATCACCGCCACCACAACGCTTGTGTCCAGTGCGCTCATGCTCAGCACCCCTTGAACACGGGGGCGCGCTTGGCCATGAAGGCGGCCACGCCCTCGCGGTAGTCCTCGCTGCGCCCGGCCAGGCGTTGCAGGTCGCGCTCCAGGTCCAGTTGCTGGTCAAGGCTGTTGTCCAGGCTGGCATTGAGCCCGCGCTTGATCAGTGCCAGGCCCGAGGTGGGCTGTGTCGCCAGCTGTCGCGCCAGGCCCAGGGCCTCGTCGCGCAGGGCCTCATCGTCGACACAGCGGTAGATCAGCCCCCACTGCTCGGCCTGCTCGGCCGACAGCTTGTTGCCCAGCAGCGCCAGGGCCTTGGCCCGCGCCACGCCGACCAGCCGCGGCAGGAACCAGGTACCGCCCGAGTCGGGCACCAGGCCGAGTTTGCAGAACGCCTGGATGAAGCTGGCCGAACGCGCCGCCAGCACCAGGTCGCAGGCCAGCGGGATGTTCGCCCCGGCGCCGGCGGCCACGCCATTGACCGCGCAGATCACCGGCAGCGGCAAATCGCGCAGGGCGCGAATCAGCGGGTTGTAGAATTTTTCGATGGACTCGCCCAGGTCGGGCATCTGCGCACCGGGCGCGACGTTGCGGTCGGACAGGTCCTGCCCGGCACAGAAGCCGCGCCCCTCACCGGTAAGCAGCAGCACACGCACCTGGGCATTGGCGCGTACCTGCTTGAGCGCCTCCTTCACTTCGGCGTGCATCTGCGCGTTGAAGCTGTTGAGTTGCTCGGGACGGTTCAGGCGCAGAAAGGCCACGCCGTCGTCTATGTCGAAAAGAATGTGCTCGAAGGTCATGACCAGTACCGCTCGCAAGGTTGAAGTAAAAGGGGCCGGCGCACTCAGCGGCCGGTGAACACCGGTGCGCGTTTTTCGCGAAAGGCACTGATGCCCTCGCGCCGGTCATCGGTGGCGGCCAGCACAGTGAAGGCGTGGCGCTCGAAACGCAGGCCGCTGGCAAGGTCGGTATCCATGGCCTTGAGCAGCGATTCCTTGGCCAGGCGCACGGCCAGCGGGGCCTTGCGCGAGATGGCCTGGGCGATCTGCACGGCGCGCTCGACGGTGAATTCGGGTTGGGTGATTTCGCTGACCAGGCCGGCCTGTTGCGCGGTGCGCGCATCGATGGGCTCGCCGGTGAGCACCATCTGCATGGCCATGGACTTGCCCACCGCGCGCAGCAGACGCTGGGTACCACCGGCGCCAGGCATGATGCCCAGGTTGATTTCCGGCTGGCCGAAGCGCGCATCCACGCCCGCCACGATGATGTCGGCGTGCATCGCCAGCTCGCAGCCACCGCCCAGGGCAAAGCCGTTGACGGCCGCCACCAGGGGCTTGCTGAAGCGGCTGATCTGCTGCCAACAGGCAACACGCGGGTCGTTGAGGATGCCCACCGCATCGCGCTCGGCCATCTCGTTGATGTCGGCGCCGGCGGCAAACGCCTTGCGGCTGCCGGTGAGCACCACGGCGCGGCAGCTGTCGTCACGCTCCAGGCGCTCGAGTTCGGCTGCCAGCTCGCCGAGCAGGCGGGTGTTGAGGGCATTGAGCACCTCGGGGCGGTGCAGCGTCACCAGGCAGATGCCGGCGTGGGAGTTATCAAGCAACAGGGTGTCAGGCATGACGGTCACCGCACGGGCCAGTCGAGGCTGGCTGTTATTGTTGGGTCGAGGCCGATTGCGGCAGAGTATAGCCACAATACGATACACAAAATCAACATTACTGCGACTTGTCTGTGTCTATTTGTTTTCCATGCGTGCCAAACAAACCCAGCAAACACTGCACTTATAGCGAGTAAAGCGCCAAGAAGCGATACATCGAAGCATTGCAAACAAGTAACAATACGTTATATTCGCTGTCATCCCCGTCCACAGGAAACCGACATGACCTGCTACAGCCTTGGCGGAATCACCCCGGTCATCGACCCCAGCGCCTACGTGCACCCTTCGGCGGTGCTGATTGGCGACGTGATCGTCGGCCCCGACTGCTATGTAGGCCCGCTGGCCAGCCTGCGCGGCGATTTCGGACGCATCATTCTCGAACAGGGCGCCAATCTGCAGGACACCTGCGTGATGCACGGCTTCCCCGACAGCGACACGGTGATCGAGCGCAACGGGCACGTGGGCCACGGCGCCGTGCTGCACGGCTGCCGCATCGGTGCCGATGCGCTGGTGGGCATGAATGCGGTGGTCATGGACGGCGCCGTGATCGGTGCCTGCTCGATCGTCGGTGCCACCGCCTTCGTCAAGGCCGGCTTCGACTGCCCGCCCCGCTCGCTGGTGGTGGGCTCGCCGGCCCAGGTCAAACGCAGCCTGAGCGACGCTGAAGTGCACTGGAAGCAAGGCGGCACGGGCGAGTACCACGCACTGACCCGGCGCTGCCTGGAGCAGATGGTGGAATGCAGCCCCTTGAGCCAACCCGAACAGGACCGCAGACGTGTCAGCGACAGTACGTTCCGCCCGAAAAACCACACGGCCTGAAGTGCCGGCGGCAACGCTGGCCTTGAAGGACAAACGGCAGTTATATTCCGGGGTTTCACCCAGCGGATCCTCCATGTCGTCGCTCGCGCCCCTCAATCAGCTCGTCACCCGTTTCCAGGAACAGATCCCGATCCGTGCCAGTTCGCTGATCGTCACCCTGTATGGCGATGCCATCGAACCCCACGGCGGCACCGTCTGGCTGGGCAGCCTGATCCAGTTGCTCGAGCCCTTCGGCATCAACGAGCGGCTGATCCGCACCTCGATGTTCCGCCTGACCAAAGAAGGCTGGCTGACCGCCGAAAAGGTCGGCCGGCGCAGCTACTACAGCCTCACCGGTGCCGGGCGGCGGCGTTTCGACAAGGCCTTCAAGCGGGTGTACAGCTCGGTGGTGCCGCAGTGGGATGGCTCCTGGCACCTGGCGATGCTCACCCAGCTGTCTGCCGACAAGCGCAAGCAGGTGCGCGAAGAGCTCGAATGGCAGGGCTTTGGCGCCATCTCGCCGGTGGTGCTGGCCAGCCCGCGGGCCGACCGCACCGACATCAACGCCACCCTGCTGGACCTGGACGCGCTGGAAGACACCATCCTGTTCGAGACCACCGGCCAGGACGTGATGGCCTCCCGCGCCTTGCGTGCCCAGGTGCGCGAAAGCTGGCGTATCGAGGAACTGGGGGCGCAGTACAGCGAGTTCATCCAGCTGTTTCGCCCGGTGTGGCAGGCGCTGCGCGAGCAGGACAGCCTGCAGCCGATGGACTGCTTCATGGTGCGCCTGCTGCTGATTCACGAGTACCGCAAGCTGCTGCTGCGCGACCCGCACCTGCCCGACGAACTGCTGCCGGGCGACTGGGAGGGCCGCGCCGCACGCCAGCTGTGCCGCAACCTGTATCGACTGACCTGTGCCCCGGCCGAACAGTGGCTGAGCAGTGCGATGGAAACCGCAGACGGCCCGCTGCCCGATGCCAGCGAAAACTTCTACCGGCGCTTCGGCGGGCTGCGCTAACCTGCAGCGCGTGCCCCCAGCCATCACATGCACCCTAACAACAATGCCAGGTGTGAGGTGTGACCCATGAATACCGCTACTGCCCAGCAGCACTTCCAGCAATGGCTGGCCGACATCAACCATGCCTGCGGCGAGTTCGACGGTGCCGCGCTGGGGGATGCGTTCAGCGGTGAGATTCGCCCCCGCCAGCTGGGCGCCCTGCGCTTCAGTCACGTGAGCAGCTCTCACGCGCGGCTGCTGCGCACGCCGCGCGAGGTGCAGCGCAGCAGCGAACACAAGTACTTTGCGGTGTTCCAGCTCAAGGGCATGGCCAACATGGCCCAGGACGACGCCCGCGAAGTGCTGATGCCGGGGGACATCCTGCTGATCGACAGTGCACGCCCCAGCGACTTCACCTTTGGCGATGCCTCCCAGCAGATCTCGCTGATACTGCCCCACGACCGGGTCGACCAGCTGCTGCGCTTCACCCCGGTGGAGATCGGGCGCAAGATCCCGGCCGGCTCGCCGGTCGCCCTGCTCGCCCAGCAGATGCTGTTGTCCTCGACCCAGCTGGACGAGGTGAGCCTGGCCGAAAGCGAAGCGGTGATCGATGCGCTGATCAGCCTGATGCGCCCGGCACTGTGCGGCAGCGACAGCAACCCCGACCCGCATGAACGCATCTTTCGCAAAAGCCTGGCGCTGATCGAGACGCACATTGCCGACGAGGCGCTGTGCCCGGAGATGATCGCGCGGGACATCGGCGTGTCGATGCGCGGGCTGTACCGGGTGTTCGCCAAGAAGGGCCTGGTGATCGCGCAGTACATCAAGAACCGGCGCCTGGACATCTGCGCCGAAACCCTGCGCAACCCGCAGTCGACCCTCAAGCTGTCGGCGCTGGGGTACACCTGGGGCTTCTCCAACAGCAGTTACTTCACCACCGCGTTCAAGCAGCGCTTCGGCGTGTCGCCCGGCGAGTACCGCAAGCGCTACAGCTGAGCGCCTGCGGCCTGCCAGCCGCCTCAGTGGCGGATGCACACCGACTTGGTCTCGGTGAAGGCGTCCAGCCAGTCGACGCCGAAATCACGCCCGGTACCGGATTGCTTGAAGCCGCCAAACGGCATGTTGGCATCGATCAGGGTGTGGCTGTTGACCCACACGGTACCGGCCTCGATGCGCGGGGTGAGGTCCATGGCCGACTTGAGGCTGGTGGTCCACAGGCTGGCGGTCAGGCCATAGTCGCTGTCGTTGGCGCGGGCCAGCGCTTCTTCCACATCGGCCACGCGGGTCAGGCTCAGCACCGGGCCGAACACTTCGCTGCGGGTCAGGCGCAGGTTGTCGTCGGGGTTGAGGATCAACGACGGGCTGACGTAGTAGCCATTGGCATCCGGCGCGCTGGCACCGCTGATGATCTGCGCGCCCTGCTCGCGGGCATCGGCCAGGTAGGCCTGCACCGACTGCTGGTGCGCGCCGGAAGCCAGGGCGTTGATCTGCGCGCTGGGGTCCAGGCCCGGGCCTACGCTCAGCCCCTTGATCGCCTGCTCGAAGTCCGCTGCCAGGCGGTCGAACAGCGGCGCCTCGACATAGATACGCGAACTGGCGGCGCACACCTGCCCCTGGTTGAGGAAGCTGCCCATCATCAGGCCTTCGATCACCTGCTGCGGATCGGCGTCGGCCAGCACGATGGCCGGGTTCTTGCCACCCAGCTCCAGTGACAGGCGCGTCAGGCGGTCGACTGCCGAACGGGCAATGTGCTTGCCGGTGGCGGTAGAGCCGGTAAAGCTGATCTTCGCCACCCGCGGGTGGCTGGTGAGGGCGCTGCCGCATACGCTGCCGCTGCCGGTGATCAGGTTGAACACGCCGTCCGGGATGCCGGCCTCGGTGGCCAGCTCGGCCATGCGCATCAAGGTCAACGGGGTGATCTCGGAGGGCTTGATGACGATCGAGCAGCCGGCCGCCAGGGCGGGCATCACCTTCCACATGCCGATCATCAGCGGGAAGTTCCACGGCACGATGCCAGCCACCACGCCGACCGGCTCCTTGCGCGTATAGGCGGTGTAGCGGGCGCCTTCAGGCACCGGGATCGACACATCCAGGGTGCGCCCGCAGATCTTGGTGGTGAGGCCGGCGGTGTAGCGCATCCAGTTCAGGGTGCTGCCGACTTCGAAGGCGCGGGCGATGTTGATCGACTTGCCTTGTTCCAGGGTTTCGAGCTGGGCCAGCTCTTCACCGTGCTGTTCGAGCAAGTCGGCGTAGCGCAGCAGGATACGCTCGCGCTCGGCCGGGGCGCGGCGCGCCCACACGCCACTGACGAATGCCCGATGCGCCGATTGCACGGCCTGGTCGACATCCTCGGCGCTGGCATCGGGGGTCACGGCAATGGGTTGGCCGTTGGCCGGGTTGAAGACGGTAAGGGTCTGGCTGGAGGTGGACGGCCGCCAGCCGCCATTGATGTACAGGCCGTGTTGGCGTCCGAGAAAACGCTGGACACTGGCTAGCAGGGGTACGGTGCCGGCAGTCATGAACACTCCTTTTGTTATGGTTGGGAACATCCCAGGAGAGTGTATGGCGCCGCCGCAGGCGGGATGTTTCGCTGGCTGCCAGGGTGGTTGGCGAGTGTGCCAATGTGGTGGGTGGTGTGGCTGTTCGCCAGCAAGGCTGGCTCCTACAGGAGCAGGCCTTGCTGGCGAATGGGTGCGGGTCAGCGCAGGCGGGTACGGATCCGGTGGCACACGTTGAGCACCTGCTCCACCTCGCCCTCGCCCAGGTCGATCTTGCACGCCATGTTGCTGAACACCTGCGCCGCCTCGGCCTTGAGCTCACGGCCCTTGTCGGTCAGCAGCAGGTTGCGCCGGCGTCGGTCGCTGGGGTCCAGGTACACGGTGATGAACCCCGCATCCGCCAGGCGCTTGACGATTGGCGTCAACGTGCCCAGGTCGAACAGGGTGAGCTCGCTCAAGGCGCTGATCGACACATCATCCTTGCCCCACAACCCGGCCATCACCAGCAGTTGCGGGTAGGTGACGCCACGTCGCTTGAGCGGTTCGGCATAGTCCCGAACCATGGCGTTGGCTGTCGAATACAGCGAGAAACACAGCATCTTGTCGAAGTCGAACGTCGGGTCAAGCATGCACACCTCCCGCGACGCGGCTGTAGTGATGCACCGCGTCGACCAGTACTGCAACCGCCTCTGGCGAAGTGGCCGGCGAAATGCCCTGCCCCAGGTTGAACACGTGGCCGAAACCGGCCGCCGGTGGTCCGAACGTCTGCAGGGTGCGTCGCACCTCGCGGCGAATGCTCGCCTCGTCTGCCAGCAGCACGGCCGGGTCGAGGTTGCCCTGCAGCGCCACGCAGTTGCCCACCAGCTGGCGTGCCAGCGCCAGGTCACACGTCCAGTCCAGGCCCAGCGCATCGGCGCCGCTGTCGGCCAGCGGGCTGAGCCACTGGGCGCCACCACGGGTATGCACGATGGAGGGAATGCGCACGCCATGCTGGGTCTTGTGCAGGCGCGCCAGCACTTCACGCAGGTAATACAGGGAGAAACGCCGATAGGCAGCGTCGGCCAGCACACCGCCGAAGCTGTCCACCAGCATCACCGCCTGGGCGCCGGACTCGATCTGTGCATTGAGGTCGGCAGCCACCGCGTGACCGAGCACCTTGAGCAACCGGTGCAGCAGTTCCGGGCGACGGTACAGCATCTTCTTGATCAACTGGCAGTCGCCCGGCGGGCCACCCTCGACCATGTAGCAGGCCAGGGTCCAGGGGCTTGCGGCAAAGCCCACCACCGGCACCTTGCCCTCCAGCTCGTGACGCACCTGGGCGAGGGTCTGGTAGGTGTGCTCCAGCGCCTCGGGTTCGGGCACGCGCAGGCGCTCGATGGCCGCCTCGTCACGCAAGGGGTGACGAAAGCGCGGGCCATCGCCGTTCACGCAGTACAGGCCCAGCCCCATGGCGTCGGGCAGGCTGAGCATGTCGGCAAACACCACGGCGGCGTCCAGGCTGAAACGGCGCAGCGGTTGCAGGCTGGCCTCGGTGGCCAGGTCCGGGTTCTTCACCAGGTCCAGGTACGAGCCGGCCCTGGCACGCAGGGCACGATGCTCGGGCAGGTAGCGGCCGGCCTGGCGCATCAGCCAGACAGGCGTATGCGCCGTGGGTTGGCGCAGCAAGGCCTTGATAAACGTATTATTGTGCAAGGACGGGTAACTCATGCTGGTTCGCGAAATTCACTGCACAGCTCATGACTGGCGCCGCGGGGCGGCATCGGCAATCGTGCTGCGCAAGGCGTGGAGCGTGGCGCGGTAATCGGGCTGGGAAAAGATCGCCGTACCGGCCACGAACATGTCGGCACCGGCCGCAGCGACCTGGCCGATGGTGTGAAGGTTGACCCCGCCATCCACTTCCAGGCGGATGTCACGGCCACTGGCATCGATCAGCTTGCGCGCTGCTTCGATCTTGGGCAAGACCGCCGGGATGAACGACTGCCCGCCGAAGCCGGGGTTGACCGACATCAGCAACAACAGGTCGAGCTTGTCGAACACATACTTGCATTCCTCCAGCCCTGTGGCCGGATTGAAGGCCAGGCCCGCCTTGCACCCCAGATCCTTGATCAGTTGCAGGGAGCGGTCCAGGTGAACGGTGGCCTCGGGGTGAATCGAGATGTAGTCGGCACCCGCCTCGGCAAATGCCTGGATCATCGGGTCCACGGGGGTGACCATCAGGTGCACATCCAGCGGCGCGGTGATGCCGTAGCTGCGCAGCGCCTTGCAGAACTGCGGCCCCATGGTCAGGTTGGGTACGTAGTGGTTGTCCATCACGTCGATGTGGATGACGTCGGCACCGGCAGCCAGAACCCGCTCGGCTTCCTCGCCCAACCGGGCAAAATCGGCCGCCAGCATCGACGGGGCAATCCAGAACTCTTTCACACGCCTACTCCGTTACTCATTGGCTATTCGTCGCACCGGGCCCTGCTCGTTTTGCGCAAGGGCGGTGTTGATCTGTGCGATCAGGCTGTCACTTGCCGCTTCGAGATGAAAATGGTGCCCGCCATCATGCCAGTGCACACGGCTGGCCCAGGGCAACGCTTTTTTGCGCTTGTCGAATTCCGGGCCGGCAAACAGGCCCTGGCGCCCGAGCATCACATGCAGCGGGCAACTGATCTGGCGCAGGAAGTCGCAGGCCTGACGCTCGGTCAGCTGCATCGGTTCGGGCAGCACCAGCCGCGGGTCGTGACGCCAGCGGTAGCCATCCCCCACGCTGAGCAGGTCGCGCATGGCCAGCAGGCGTGCCGAGGCCGGCGAGAGCAGGCCGTCGATACTGTTGCGCCGCTCGTTGACCGCCGCCTCGACGCTGCTGAACTGCACGCTGTCGGGGGCCGAGAACCCGTGCAGGCGGGTGCGCAGGGCCAGGCGCATCAGGCGATGGGCCTTCTTCAGGTGCTCCACGGTGTCTTCTTCGGCGATGGTGAACGGAGCGCCCATGCCATCGAGGAAGATCATGCTGTCGATGGACTTGTTCATCGCCCCCAGGATCGACGCGATGCCGCTGCCCATGGAATGGCCGATCACCGAAAAGCGCTTCCAGCCCATGCACTCGACCAGGGTATTCATGTCGTCGGCATGTTCCCACAGATAGTAGCCACTGTCGGCACGCCGATGGTCCGAGCGTCCGTGCCCGGCGAGGTCCGGTGCCACCACGAAGCAATCCTTCAGGTACGGCGCCACCTGTTCGAACGAGGCGGCGTTGTCCAGCCAGCCATGCACGGCCAATACCGGATGAGCCCCCTCCTCGCCCCAGACCCGCAGGGCAAACGTCTGCCCGTTGACGTCCAGGGTCTGGTCCCTGCCTTTATTGCCAAGACGCATGTAGATACTCCCTGCGTAAGCACTGTTTCGAGGTAACGGGCAACACCCGCAGCGCCTGTCAGCCGGCGGCCGCCAGCTGTGCCGAGCGTGCCGTGTGTTGCAACTGCTTGAGGTCGAACTTGCCGTTGGCGGTGCGCGGCAAGGTGAGCTCGATACTGATTGCCAGTGGCACCTTGTGCGGCTCGAGCCCGGCGCGGCAGCGTTCGAGCAACTGCTCGGCGCTGAGCGTGACGCCCTGGCTCAAGGTCACGAAAGCCCACAGCCCTTCGCCGGCCGCAGTATCCTCGACACCGACCACCGCTGCCGCGTCGATGCCTGCCATGGCATAGAAGAAGTCTTCCACTTCCGCCGGGCTGACCTTCATGCCGCGGGACTTGATCACGTGGTCCATCCGGCCTTCGAAATACAGGTAGCCGTCTTCGTCCAGGTGGCAGTAGTCGCCGGTATGCAGCACGCTCTCCCCGGGATAGGGGCCGGGCTTGAGCTTTTTCGCCGTAGCCTGCGGGTTGCGCCAGTAGCCGGCCATGACCGTGGCGCCGCGAATCACCAACTGGCCCACCTGGTGGGCCTGGTCGATGCGCTGGCCATGCTCGTCGATCAGCCACAACTCGGTGTTGGGAATGGCGATGCCGACGCTGCCCGGCTTGCTGTCGATGTCCTCTGGCGGCAGGTAGGTGCAGCGCTTGCACTCGGTCAGGCCGTACATGGAGAAGATCTGCGCCTGCGGAAACAGCGCCTTCATCTGCGCAATGTGCGGCGGCTTGAGCGCCGCGCCGGTATTGGTGACCATGCGCACGTGCTCGAAACTGGCGTTGCGCTTGCTCGCGTACTCATGCAGCAGCATGAGCATGGTGGGCACGAACGGGATGACCGTGATCTGGTACTGGCGGATCTTCTTGATCAGGAAGATCGGCCAGGTGAATTCCTTTTCCAGTACCAGGGTGGCGCCCGCGCTCAGCGCCATGATCATCTGGTACAGGCCATAGTCGAACGACAGCGGCAACGAGCAGAGCACGTGGTCGCTGTCGTTGTAGCCCAGGTAGGTGTGCAGCGACGACAGCGCCGCGAGCATGTTGCGATGGGTCAGCATCACGCCCTTGGGCTCGCCGGTGGACCCGGAGGTATAGATGATCGCGGCCAGGTCCAGGTCCAGCGTGCCGCAAGGCACCGGAGCTCCGTTGCCCTGCATCAGCACACCCTCGAAGGTGCGTGTCAGCGCCGAGTCGGCCTCGCCGTCCAGCAGCACGATGGTGCGCAGGTACGGCAGGCTCGGGGTGTCCACCGACAGGCTGGCGAACTTCTCCGAGGTGGTGATCAGCACCGAGGCCTCGGCGTCCCGCACGATGTAGTCAAGGCCCTCGGCATGAGTCTCCAGGCCGACATTGACCACCACGCCACCGGCCTTGAGCACACCCCAGAAGGCACAGATGGTTTCTACCCGGTTGCCCAGGCACAGCACCACCCGTTCCTGACGCTGCAGGCCACAGGCCTGCAAGCCCGAGGCCAGCCGCGAACTGGAATCGTCGAGGTCGGCATAGGTGTAGGTTTCATCGGCATAGATGACTGCCGCCTTGCGCGGGTACAGGCCGTTGCTGGCCTCCAGTACCTGCTGCAGGAGCACGCTAGACCGGCTCATACTGTACCTCTGGCTGGCCTTGCGAGGCGGTTTCGGGGGCGTTCTGGCGGTTGGCGTCGATGTACTGCGCCAGCGTCGTCACGGTATTGAAGTGCCCGGGGGCAATGGTGTCGGGGTTGACGAAGAAGCCTTCGATCTCGTCCTCCAGGCTGACCAGCAGCTCCATCGAGGTGAGCGAGTCGAGCCCCAGGTGGTCACGCAGGTGCGAGTCGGCACGCACCTCGGTACTGGCTGGCAGCTTGAGCACCACCCGCAGGATCTCGATCAGTTGCGCCTGCGTGGCGCCGCTGGCCGTCACGCCCGGTGCGCTGCTGGCAGCAGGTGCGCTGGCCGGGGCGGCGAGCATGTCGTCCAGCGCCACGTCGGCGTGGCTGTCGCGGATCTCCAGTGCGGTCTGACGGGCCCTGGCCAGGAACAGGCGGCCGTGGCTGACGATCACCTCGGCCGGGTGACCATGGCTGTGGAACAGGGTGGGCGAGGCCGTGGGGCCATAGGCACCGGAGGCCGTCACCGCCAGCAGGTCGCCTTCGCTCAGGGTCTCGATGCGCACGTCACGCCCCAGCAGGTCGTCGGGGCTGCACAGCGGGCCGGAGATATGGTACTCGCGCAGCGGCGCGCCATTGCTGCCGGTGGCGTGCACGATGCGGAAGTTGCGCTTGAGCACCTGGCCACTGCCCGCCGCAGCACCGTGGCAGTTGGTGCCGCCGTCGGTCACGGCGAAGGTCTTGCCGTGGTTGTGCTTGATGTTGTCGACGGTGACCAGCAGCGCGCCGCATTTGCCGGCCACGAAACGGCCGGACTCGACGATGATGCGGGTACGCGGGAACTGGCGATGGAAACTGTCGAACAGCGGCGCCAGCAGCTGCTTGAGCTGACGGGTGTCGAGTTCCTTTTCGTTCTCGTAGTACTTGATGCCCAGGCCGCCGCCGACGTCGACCATGCTCAGGTCCAGGTCGTAGCGAAGGGTGAGGTTGCGGTACAGGTCGAGGATGTAGCTGGCATTGTCATACACCGACTGGGCGTCGAGGATCTTGGTGCCGTTGTAGACGTGAATGCCCTTGATATGCAGGTTGGGCAGCGCCAGGTACTGGCCGAAATTGGCCACTGCGGTGTCTTCCTCGATACCGAAGTGGGTCGGGCGCCCGCCCATCTTCCAGGGCGAGCCCGAGGCCGAGAAATTGGGATTGATGCGAATGGCCACCGGAGCGGTACAGCCCAGCGAGCCGGCCAGGGCAGAGAGCGCGCGCAGTTCGGTTTCGGATTCGACGACGATGGCGAACACCCCCACTTCCAGCGCCCGGCGGTGTTCCTCGGGCTTCTTGTAGGGGCCCAGGAAAATGATGTCCTGGGGTGCAACGCCCGCCTTCAGGGCGATTTCCAGCTCGCCCAGCGAACAGACCTCGGTGTTGCCGCCGTACGAACGGATCAGCTTCACCAGCGACAGATTCGGATTGACCTTGAGCGCGTAGAAGATATCCACGCATTCGGGCAAGGCGTCGCGCAGTTCATTGAAACTGCTGCGCAGCACCGCCTCGTCATACAGGTAGGTAGGCGTACCGAATGTCGCCTTTGCCTGGAGGACCAATTCTTTGGAAAGCTTCATCTGTTGCTCCCTTCGTTATTATATTTTCCGGTGCCGAATGCGTGCGCGGGATGCGCACCTGCGTCGTCCCGTTAGCCCTGGCGCGTTAAGTGTCGTATCGGATCGCGCAACGCCTGCAACAACGACAGAAAGCCCCTGCCTGCAAAACTTTGCGCGCAAAGTTTGTGAAATTCTCTACTGCGTTTCGCGGTGATGTCAAGATAATTCCAATGAACCCTGGCTGCGGCCGATGGTCACCCCGTTGGCTGCGATTTAGGCCGCATAACAGCGTTCAAATGTCGCACCTGTTACAGATCAGTAGCGATTTTGCCCAATGAATACAGGGCTTTTATCTGATCCGTATATAAGGCCTGTTTCTGAGTCTGTTTTGTCTGCGGCAGGCTTTCTAGAGTCAGCGCCTGTGCTCGTCCCGTCGGGGGGTGGGCTAGGAAGGAAACGCGGATAAACAGCCATGAGTACTCATCAACAGGCACAGGCCTACAACTACAAGGTGGTCCGGCAGTTCGTGGTCATGACGGTGGTGTGGGGCATCGTCGGCATGGCCATGGGCGTATGGATCGCCTCGCAACTGGTCTGGCCGGAGCTCAACCTGGACCTGCCCTGGACCACCTTCGGCCGCCTGCGCCCCCTGCACACCAGCCTGGTGATCTTCGGTTTCGCCGGCAGCGCGCAATTTGCCGCCAGCTACTACGCGGTGCAGCGCACCTGCCAGGTACGCCTTTACAGCGACTGGCTGACGGCCTTCACCTTCTGGGGCTGGCAGGCAACCATCGTGATCATGCTGCTGAGCCTGCCCCTGGGCCTTACCACCACCAAGGAATACGCCGAGATCGAATTCACCGGCGCGGTGTGGATGGCGATCGTGTGGGTGGCCTATGGCGTGGTGTTCTTCGGCACCCTGCTGCGCCGCAAGGGCACGCACATCTATGTCGGCAACTGGTTCTTCGGGGCCTTCATCGTGGTCATCGCGATGCTGCACGTGGTCAACCACCTGTCGATTCCGGTCAGCTGGTTCAAGTCCTACCCGGTGTACGCGGGGGCCACCGATGCGATGGTGCAGTGGTGGTACGGCCACAACGCGGTGGGCTTCTTCCTGACCACCGGCTTCCTGGGGATGATGTACTACTTCGTGCCCAAGCAGGTCGGCAAGCCGGTGTATTCCTACCGCCTGTCGATCGTGCACTTCTGGGCGCTGATCACCCTGTACATCTGGGCAGGCCCGCACCACCTGCACTACACCGCCC
>NZ_QLAD01000003.1:432120-617718 GCF_024355235.1 Pseudomonas sp. S12(2018) | reverse complement strand
GCATGCGGGTGCGCTGGGCTGGGTGGCGATGATCACCTTCGGCGCGCTGTACCACATGATTCCCAAGGTGTTCGGCCGCGAGAAGATGTACAGCATCGGGCTGATCAACCTGCACTTCTGGCTGGCCACCATCGGTACCGTGCTGTACATCGCCTCGATGTGGGTCAACGGCATCACCCAGGGCCTGATGTGGCGCGCGATCAACGACGACGGCACCCTCACCTACTCGTTCGTGGAGGCACTGGTGGCCAGCCACCCTGGCTTCATCGTGCGCTTCGTCGGTGGCGTGTGCTTCCTGAGCGGGATGCTGCTGATGGCCTGGAACACCTGGCGTACGGTACGCGTGGCAGACCCGAAACTGGCACTGGACAACGCGCAGATGGCGTAAGGGGCAGCGAATGAACGGCTGGGCATATGGGTTGTATTGCGTGACCGGACTGGTGTTCTTCTACCTGATCACCAGCGCCTGCCTGAGGCGCCATAGCGACCAGGTGGATGACCAGGCAAGCCTCATACCCTTTGCCGATGACCCGGTGGTGGCGCGCCGGGTCGAGCAGGCCATCGGGCGACCGGTGCCTGCCGAGGCACCGGAGGCTTTGCTGAAGGCTTGAGGTTGGTGCTGTACCGGCATGTCCGCAAGAGCGGGTTGATTCGCTCTTGCGGCTTGGCCTATTGGTGACTGACCCAGTAAACCGCCGTCACGACCACCAGTACAATCAGGCAGAGTATCGCCCACGCATCGACACTGCTGTCCGGTTTGCTTGCCTTGCTTGGATTTCCCATTGCATTGCCTCTTGTTGTGGTTATGGGAATGCACTGCACCTGATGCAGTTAAGTCCAGCAATGCCCTTTGCTCAAGCAGGGTTTTTGTACAGCTCGTCGGTTAGTAGTCCATCGCGTCCTTCAGGAACGGGTATCGATACCCTGGCGCCTTGCCAACGGCGCTGAACCCCTTGAAATCCAGCCCATAGTCGCCCTGCTGTTCAAGCGTGAGCCAGCGCCGCGCCTTGACCGCATCGATCAGCTGAAGCACCGGCACCGGCCGTGGCCGGGCGAGCAACTGACCGATCGGCACGCCCTGCGCATCATCGTGCAGCAGCACCATGGCCCACCCGCCCAGAGAAAAGTGCCCGCCCATCAACACGCTCAATCGACCCTCGATTCGCGCCTGCAGGGCCTGCGGCGAACTGTTCACCGCACTGAACAGCACATCCCGGCCCGGCACCCGCCCGGCCTCCTCGAATGCCTGCATCGCGCCAAACGCCATCTCGTCATTGGCCGACCACACCAGCTGCGTACGCGGATAACGCGCACCCAGCAACTGCGCCTGCTCATAGGCGCGCTGGCGACTCCATTCCCCATACACCAGCTGGCGCAGGTGCACGCCGGGCAACTCGGCCAACGCCCGGTGCATGCCCTGCTCACGCAACTGCGCTGCCGGGGTGTGCTTCAACCCAGAGAACGCCAGCAGGTCCACGCCCTGCTCTAGGGCAGCGGGCGGCAACTGCTCGACCAGCGTCTTGAGCATGCGGTAGCCGGCCTCCTCGTCGTTGCCGGTCAGGGTGCCGAGGACCGGCGGATAACGGTCCGGATACTCGTGCACCTGGCGCGCCTGGTCGACCGTCAGGCCGTTGTTGACCAGAAACAGCCTGACCCCGCTGCCGCGCGACAGGCGGATGATCTCCGGCGCCACGTACTGCTCGTTGACCAGCACCAGGTAGTCCGGCCGCTGCGGCCCCTGGAGCGCCTGTCGCGCCTGATGCAACACACGCTGGCGATCACGCCCGCTGTACTCGACACGCAGGGACATGCCCAGGTTCTGCGCGGCGCCTTGCATGAAACGCGAGTAACTGACCCAGAAGGTCTCGTCGGCATTGCCCGGATTGAGAAACACCACCGAGGCCGCCTGGGCGCCACTCACCAACGACAGGCCCAGCCACACCGACAGGCACAAGGCCTTGAGCATTCGAGTACGCTCCTGCAACGCAAAGCGCCGAGTATAACCGCGACGGCACGGGCAACGCTCAGGTGACAGCCAAACGCTAGCCAGTCTCACTTAGTCCATATAGTTCTTTTCATATGCAAAAACATCACTTTTGCGCATAAACGCAAACTGCTATCTTGCCTCGGCTCCGCCCCGGAGTGCGCGGCCGTGCGCGCGATTAGCTGCAAGCAGCCTGAGAACAGGACCCCTATGTACGTATACGACGAGTACGATCAGCGGATCATCGAGGACCGCGTCAAGCAGTTCCGAGACCAGACCCGACGCTACCTGGCCGGTGAGCTGAGCGAAGAAGAGTTCCGCCCCCTGCGCCTGCAAAATGGCCTCTATATTCAACGTTTTGCCCCGATGTTGCGGGTAGCCGTGCCCTACGGCCAGCTGACGTCGCGCCAGACCCGGATGCTGGCCAAAATCGCTCGCGACTACGACAAGGGCTACGCGCACATCAGTACCCGGCAGAACGTGCAGTACAACTGGCCTGCCCTGGAGGACATCCCCGAGATCCTCGCCGAGCTGGCCACGGTGCAGATGCACGCGATCCAGACCAGCGGCAACTGCCTGCGCAACGTCACCACCGACCAGTTCGCCGGCGTTGCCGCGGACGAAGTGATCGACCCGCGCCCATGGTGTGAAATCGTGCGTCAGTGGACCACCTTCCACCCCGAGTTCGCGTACCTGCCGCGCAAGTTCAAAATCGCCATCAATGGCTCGGCCAGCGACCGTGCGGCCATCGAAGTGCACGACATCGGCCTGGAGCCGGTGCACAACGCGGCCGGCGAACTGGGCTTTCGCGTGCTGGTCGGCGGCGGCCTGGGCCGTACCCCGGTGGTGGGCGCCTTCATCAACGAATTTCTGCCCTGGCAGGACCTGCTCAGCTACCTGGACGCGATCCTGCGCGTGTACAACCGTTACGGTCGCCGTGACAACAAGTACAAGGCGCGCATCAAGATCCTGGTCAAGGCCCTCACGCCGGAGGTGTTCGCCCAGAAGGTCGACGCCGAAATGGAGCACCTGCGCGGCGGCAGCACCACCCTGACCGATGCCGAAGTGCATCGCGTGGCCAAGCACTTCGTCGACCCCGACTACCTGGCGCTGGACAACCTCGACAGCCAGCTGGCCGAGCTCGACCAGCAGCACCCCGGCTTCGCCCGCTGGCGCACGCGCAATACCCTGGCGCACAAGAAGCCGGGCTATGTGGCCGTTACCCTGTCGCTCAAGCCGACCGGCGTAGCGCCAGGCGACCTGACCGACAAGCAGCTGGACGCGGTGGCCGACCTTGCCGAACGCTACAGCTTCGGTCAGTTGCGCACCTCCCACGAGCAGAACATCATCCTGGCCGACGTCGAGCAACGCCAGTTGCACGCGCTGTGGCTGGAGCTGCGTGAAAACGGCTTCGCCACGCCGAACATCGGCCTGCTGACCGACATCATCTGCTGCCCGGGTGGCGACTTCTGCTCGCTGGCCAACGCCAAGTCGATCCCGATCGCCGAATCCATCCAGCGCCGCTTCGACGACCTGGACTACCTGTTCGACATCGGCGAACTGGACCTGAACATCTCCGGCTGCATGAACGCCTGCGGCCACCACCACGTCGGCCATATCGGCATTCTCGGGGTGGACAAGAAGGGCGAGGAGTTCTACCAGGTGTCCCTGGGTGGCAGCGCCAGCCGCGACGCCAGCCTGGGCAAGATCCTCGGCCCCTCGTTCGCCCAGGACGACATGCCGGACGTGATCGAGAAGCTGATCGATGTGTACGTCGAGAAACGTACTGAAGACGAGCGCTTCATCGACACCTACCAACGTATTGGCATCGACCCTTTCAAGGAGCGCGTCTATGCAGCGAATCATTAAGGGCAACCAGATCGTCGACGAAACCTGGCACCTGCTGCCCAAGGACGTCACCCTGGACGAACTGACCAACTGCGACGACTACATCGTGCCGCTGCACCTGTGGCGCGAGCACGCCCATGCCCTCAAGGCCCGCGACGGCGGCCTGGGCGTGTGGCTGGATGCCGACGAGGAAGCCGAGGAAATCGGCGATGACGTGGCCAGCTTCCAGGTCATCGCGTTGAACTTCCCAGCCTTCACCGACGGGCGCAACTACTCCAATGCGCGCCTGCTGCGTGACCGCTACAAGTTCACCGGCGAGCTGCGTGCCATCGGCGACGTGCTGCGCGACCAGCTGTTCTACATGAAGCGTTGCGGTTTCGACGCCTTCGCCCTGCGGGCCGACAAGGACCCGGTCGAAGCGCTGCAGAGCCTGCAGGACTTCTCGGTGACCTACCAGGCCGCCACCGACGAGCCGCAGCCGCTGTTCCGTCGACGCTGAACACCGCCCCATGAAAAAGGCCCCTTGCGGGGCCTTTTTTTGTGGCGTCGAATTTACAACCGGGTGACCTGGTCAGGCACGCTGTTCCAGATTTCTGCCGTCAGCGTCTCCAGCAACTTTTTCTCCTCCTTGGCCAGGTTGGCTTGCAGTACGTGGCTCTGGCGCAGGTACGCCGCTTCGGTGATGTGCCCGGCATCGGCATCTGCCTGCAAGGCCTCCATGCGGGCATGCAGCGGCTTGGCGATGCGCTGGTAGCGCTCGGCATACTGCACCTTCAGATAACTGACCCAGAAGTCGCGCTGGGCAATCGAAGCCTTGAGCACTGCCGGCGTCTCGCCCTCTTCGATCTCCTTCTGCGCAGCCTTGATATCGGCATCGCTGACCTGGGCAGTGGCTCGGTAGCGCATGGTGTTGGGCTGCCCCGGCAGCTCGAGCGGCTCGGTCAGCGCGGTACGGTAAGCCAGCCGCACTTCGACCTCGTCCACCACCGTGCCAGCACGCACACGTGCATCGATGACCCGTTGGGCAATCAGCTCGACCTGCTCCAGACGATACAGCCCACGCGCCAGCTTCATCAGTGACCACTCGGCACCCAGCTGGCTACCCAGCGCCAGGGCGTGGTTGATCAGCACCTGCACCTCAAGCTGGCTGAACACCAGGATCACCGCATCGCCACAATTGCGCACGCTGTCCAGGGTCTGCAGTACCTCCTCGCGCAGCGCCGTGTTGGCGCTCACTGCCTTGATCAGCGCCCACACCCGCTGCTTGAGGTCGTCGTAGGTCTCGCGAAAATCGGACGTCTCCCCCAGGTCATCGAACAGCCGGAACAGTTCGCCGGTGCCCGGTTCGGCCTTGAGCGCATCCCACATCGCCTGCAGTTCGGCCGCCTGCACCGCATCTGCACCGGCAAGCCAGGCCGTGGCACCGGCAGCCATCGGCTCGGGCGCAAAATGGACGCGCAGGTTCGGCGTCACGCCAAAGCTGATACGCGTGCGCTGACGATAGACCGTCAGCCTGACCTGGCTGTCGGCATCGATCGGGTTGCCGTGCAGGCTGGTGACCCGATTGATCCTCAACACCCGATCGACACGCTCGGCTGCGGGCGCCAGCACGTCCTGCGGCACCACCTGAATGTTGTTGGCGCGCAGGTCGACCTCTTCGAGCATGTCAAGGTCCATCAGGCCGGTCGGCCAGGTACTGATGCCCGTGTGCTGCAGCCTGAGCCCGCGCAGGTCGGCCAGGGTCGAAACATCGGGCGCGGTTATCAAGGGGTTGTGGTCCAGGTTGAGGATTCTCAGGCGAACCAGTTTGGCCAGCACCGCATTGGCAGCAGCATCCATGACCAGGCTGTTGTAGCTGAACGTCAGCCGGGTGATACGCGGTATGGCTTCCAGCGCGGCAGGCAGGGTGCTGAACAGGTTGTTGGAAAGGTTGAGCCAGCGCGTATTGGCAAACTGCTCGATAAAGGCCTCGGGCAACTCACTCAACTGCATGTCGCGCATGAACAGCGACGCCACATGGCTGAAATCGGCACTCAGAATCGGCAGACCGTCAAGGCGCGTCTCCGACAGGTTGAGGGTGTAGCCGACAGTTCGCCCTTCAAAGGTTACCACCGGGCTGGTCTGGCGCCGCCAGCAACGCTCGATGCGATCGGCCGCCACCTCCCGGTGGCGACGGGTGGCGAAACTCACGGACTGATCGTTGCGCCAGGCGGTCAGCTCATCGATCAGCTTGAACAGTTCCTGGCGACGCCCCTCAAGCTTGACCAGCAGCTCCTCCTCACTGAGCCCCTCGCCTAGCTCCTGCAAAAAGGCCTGCACCTCGTCCACCGCCAGGTCGGGGTACAGCGCCCGGACCCGCTGCATCGGCGTCTGCGGCCTGCCGAACGGGCGCCGGCCACTGAGCGGATAACCGATCTGGCCATCGAGCATGCGCATTGGCGGCTTGAACCAGCGCGTGCGCGGACGCACGCCGATGCTGCTACGCACCGCAGCCGTATCCTTGGCGGCATTCTCGGCCAACATCAGGCGCAACGCGTCGGCCTGGTTGATGTTCAGGCCCAGCAGCACGCGCTCGCTGTCGGGCAGCGCATGCAGCATGGCGGCGCACAACGGCTCCACCCCGCCCAGCGCGTTATGCTCGCTGTCATAAGCCTGATAGCCCTCGTCCAGCCGCGCGAGAATACGCTTGGTGCCGGTGGCCGTGCTGCTCCCGACCGCCTTGAGCTCATCACCCCACGGGCTGCCCTCACGTACCTGCAACAGCACATCGCCAGACCAACCCGGCAAGGCCTGCAACTGGTCCATGGCAACCTTCAGGCAGTCCAGGCGATCGGTGTAGCCCAGGTAGAGGCCCTCACGGGCACGCACCACGCGCGCCTGCTCCGCCAGCCAGCGGGCCTGTTCGGCCAGGCGCAACGGCACCCGCGGCGGGTTGGCGGTGAGCTGCGCTCGCTCGCTGACGCTGGCACTCTCGACCAGCTCTCTGGCCTGCCGCCACGCCAGCCCGGCAAATTGCTTGCGTACCACCGCCATGCCCGCCACCTCCTGCGCCGGGTCGGCGCGGTAGAGGCTGTCGAACACCTGGCTGCGGTTGACACTGGCGTAACGGGCATAGGCTTCACGCAATTGCGTCAGGCGACCAGCCTCGGTTCTGGCCAGGTAGGGGCCGAACAGGGCCTTCTCTTCCTGTTCGGTCAAGCCCTGCAGCAGCGTTGTCAGGAAGCGACCGTCGACCAGTTCCTGGCGCGTGATCGACAGGGTCCGGTTGTCGGCGCTCAGCGGCGTACCGTACTCCTTGACCAGCTGCCCGTCCTCCATCACCCGCACCAGCACGCCGGCCGGCCAACCCGGCATGCGTGTGAGCAAGGCCAGGGGCAAGGCATCGAGCTCGGTGGCCAGTGGTTGCCCGTCGCGCATGGCCGCAATCACATCCGCCACCCTGCGGCTCATCTGCCAGCGCACCAGGCTGTCGCCGAGCAACGCCGGCAAAGGCTCGTTGTTGCTGTGCAGGCGGCGCAGGCGTGCCTCGTCGATGCCGGTGATGGCGGCCATGTTCAGCAGGTCCTCGTCACCCATGCCGTCCACCAGATGGCCCAGGCGCCGCCACAACGTCAGGCCTTCCCACTGCTGCGGGTCTTCGGCCTCGAGGCGCCAGGCCCCGGCGCCGTTGTGCACCACCGGCGGCTGGTAGGCGTCATCGCGAGGATGGCGGACCTGGTACTGGCCCGCTTCGGTGCCGACCACCTCGTAGGCGCGGCCCTGCACACGGATGTAGGTCTTGTCGCCCACGCTGTAGCGCCCCTGAAGGTCCGGCACGACCCCCGACAGATCGACATCCGCAGCATAGGGCTCCAGCTGCGGCTTCCACAGCCGGTACTGCCCGTTGGCCAGCCTGATCTGGACTGTGCCTTCCAGCAACTCGCTGCCCGGCCCGACGGCCAACGGCTTGAGGGCAAGCCCCAGGCCCACGGCGAATGCAATGTTCAGTGCCACCGACTGCAGGTGCGCCATGGCCAGCTCGCGATCACCCACCTCCCAGTCCTCGATGCCCTCGACCACCTCCCCGATCAACTGGCCGGCCGCCACCACCGCCATCACCTCCCCCAGCCCGGGTACGAAGAAGGCGGCGCTGTTGAGCACGTTCAGACCGATGCTTTCCCAGTACGCCAGGCGCGCCTCGCGGGCCGCTTCGTCCGCGTCGGCACTGGGCACGGCCAGGTGCCGCGCATCAGCCTTGGCCTTCTCGATCAGGCGTCGATGCTGCAACTCGAACAGGTCTTCTTCCACCCGGTGTTCACGCAGGTACAGGTCCGCCTCCAGGTTGTGCTGGCGCTCCAGCAGCCCGTGCTGGCCATCGACCAGGTGAAACAGATTGCTTTCCAGCAGCCCGAAGAAGCGCTCTTCATCGGCCCGGGCCACACAACCGCGCATGGCCTGCTGATAGGCGGGCGAAATCAGGTTGATGCGCAGGTCGCGCTTGAACGCCTCGATGCTCGGGTATTCCTTGAGCGGGTACAAGGGCGCGCCCGGCACATACACCAGCACAGGCTCGGTCTGCTCGCTGAGCAGGCGGTCGGCGCTGGCCACCCAGATACCGGACAAGCCAATGCCGAACATTTCCAGGGTGCTGAACACCAGGGGCTTGCCGTTGTACTGGGCGGCACCGGTGCCATCGAGCCAGCCGAGCAAGGCGCTGCGGGCAGCCTCGCCAATCTCGCCCTTCATCGCCGCAATCCAGGTGCGCACGCGCAGGCGCGCCTTGTAGGCCTCGATGGACTGCCGGCGAACCCGATCATGGGTGGCCGGCGCCTCGTACACCGCAGCCAGGTGGTCCTGGTACTGCTTGCCCAGATCCAGCTCATGGCACACGCGGGCAAAGTCGCGCGGGGCCACCGCCAGCTTGCTGCTGTAAACGTAGCGATAGCGCGGCGCGTGCTCGCTGCCAGGTACCAGCGCCATGGAAAATGCGCCCTTGGCCGCCAGGGCCGTACCGGCGTCGAATTCGGCATCCCGGGCAAAGTTCTGCAGCGCCGCCTGCAGCAGGCTCTGGCGCCTGGGCACCACGCGCACCAGCGCGCCCAGCAGTTCGGTGTCGTGGGTAACGTGCACGAATTCGTGGGTGTTGACGTCGTCGTCGCGCTGCAAGTCGCGCTTGAGCCTGGCCTTGAGCAGCGGCTCGGCGAACTCGACGATGCCTTTGAGGGGGCGCAGGGTACGCGCCAACGCGTCGGCGCAGGCGCGGGCGCGCTGCTGGCAGGCGAGCAGTGCCTGGCGCTGGTCCTCGCGGGCATTGCTGAACCAGGGCGCCGGCGCATCCCCTGCGCCCTGGTGCTGTTCGGCGCCCCAGGGCCGGCTCAGGGCCGCGAAACTTGCAGGGGTGGAGTGCTTGAGCCAGTCAGGCATGCGCTGATGGATGAAGGGGCCATGCGGCCCCGGGGTGACATAGGTGTCGGTGGAATCGGTGGGAGTGGTCATGATGGTCCTCGGGGTAGATTGAACCCCAAGCAGACCCCATCATGACGCAGGTGAAGTGCTACATATTGCTCAGCGCCAGCGGCCCAGACGGCTCCACAAGCCCACCAGGGTGTTCTCGATGGAGGCGCTGGCAGCCAGGCCAACGCGCTCCTGCAGGCTCTTGCGTTCGGCAAAATGCAGGTGATACAGGTTCGAATCGCGAGCGCGTTCGCTCAGGTATTCGTCACTGGTGCGCAGCTCGTCTACCAGTTGCTTGTTCAATGCCGCCACACCCAGCCAGACCTCGCCGGTGGCCACCTCATCGATGTGCAACTGCGGGCGGTAACGCGAGACGAAATCCTTGAACAGCTGATGAGTCACGTCCAGGTCTTCCTGGAACTTCTCGCGGCCCTTCTCGGTGTTTTCGCCAAACACGGTCACGGTGCGCTTGTACTCACCCGCCGTGAACACCTCGAAGTCGACATCGTGCTTTTTCAGCAGGCGGTTGACGTTGGGCAACTGCGCCACCACCCCGATGGAGCCCAGAATGGCGAAGGGCGCACTGACGATCCTGTCACCGATGCAGGCCATCATGTAGCCGCCGCTGGCCGCCACCTTGTCGATGCACACCGTCAGCGGCACGCCGGCCTGGCGGATACGCGCCAGCTGCGAGGAGGCCAGGCCATAGCTGTGCACCATGCCGCCACCGCTTTCAAGGCGCAGTACCACTTCGTCCTTGGGCGTGGCGAGGGTCAGCAGCGCGGTGATTTCATTGCGCAGGCTCTCGGTGGCCGAGGCCTTGATGTCGCCGTCGAAATCCAGCACGAACACCCGCGGCTTGTCCTCGGGCTTTTTCTTCTGCTGCTTGTCGCGCTTGGCCTGCTGCTTGCGCAGGGCCTTGAGCTGGGCCTTGTCGAGCAGACCCGACTCCAGGCGCTCGCGCAGGTCCTTGTAGAAATCGTTGAGGCGAGTCACGTGCAACTGCCCCCCGGCCTTGCGCCGGCCCTTGCCGCGCAACCCGGCAATGGCCGACAACACCACCAGGAGCGCGATCACCAGGGTCGCGGTCTTGGCCAGAAAGCTGGCGTATTCAGCAAGAAAATCCACAGTAGCTCCTTAACATGTCTGCGCCCGTACGGCGCCAAACGTGGCCCAAGCATACCGGCGCGGCCACGCCTCCACCAGCGTGGGCAACGCCCCGAAACGCAGTTCAAACGACCTTTTCAAACGCTTGTATGTTTTTTCGTTGACAGGCCGTCATCGGCCACCTACCCTCGCCAGAACCTTCACTCCAGGCATACGACGTGGGCAGCATCTACCTCATTCGACATGGCCAGGCCTCCTTTGGTGCCGACGACTACGACGTGTTGTCGCCGACCGGCATTGCCCAGAGCGAAGCACTGGGCGATCACCTCGCCCAGCTGGGCCTGCGCCTGGATCGCTGCGTGGCCGGCGACCTGCGCCGCCAGCAGCACACCGCACGCCTGGCCCTGGCCCGCCTGCAGGTTGCCGGCAGCGCGGTACCCAGCCTGGAAACCGACCCTGCCTTCAACGAATTCGACGCCGACGCCGTCATCCGCGCGCTGCTGCCCGGCCTGCTGCCGGACGAGCCCGAGGCGCTGCACATCCTGCGCAATGCCCGCGACAACCGCAGCGAGTTCCAGCGCCTGTTCGCCCTGCTGGTGCAGCGCTGGCACGGCGGCGAGCATGATGTCGACGGCCTGCAAAGCTGGCAGGGCTTCGTCGAGCAGGTGCACGACGGCCTGCAACGCCTGCTGCGCGAGGCCGGGCAAGGCGACAACATTGCCATCTTCACCTCCGGCGGCACCATCACCGCCCTGCTCCACCTGATCACCGGCATCACCCCCAGCCAGGCGTTCGCGCTGAACTGGCAGATCGTCAACACCTCGCTCAGCCAGCTGAAGTTTCGTGGCCGCGAGGTGGCGCTGGCTTCCTTCAACAACCAGGCCCACGTGCAGTTGCTGAGGGTGCCGGCGCTCATCACCTACCGATGAGCACCGGCCTGTTGCGGCCCCAGGGTCGCTTACATCACTTAATAAGGAATACACCATGACCGACGTAGCTAAAGCCGTTCAAGCCATGCAAGAGAAGTTCAACCCTGCCGCCGCTGCCGGCCTGGACCTGGTGTTCGGCTTCAACATCACCGACGAAGACAAGCACTTCTCGCTGATCGTCAAGGACGGCACCTGCGACCTGCAGGAAGGCGAAAACCCTGACGCCAACTGCACCCTGGTGCTGGACAGCGAAACCCTCAAGGGCATCGTCAGCGGCGAAACCGACGGCATGCAGGCCTTCATGGGCGGCAAGCTGCGCGTCGAAGGCGACATGATGCTGTCGATGAAACTCAGCGAGCTGTTCCCGGCCTGAGCCTTGCGCTGATGCCGACCAGAACCGAAGCCTTGTGCTTCGGTTTTTTTTCGCCCGGCATCAGGGGTGGTGATCGTGGTGCAACACGCTGGCCTATAACACAGTCAAACACTTGTTCGGTTTATCCACGAGAATTAGATTAAACAATAATCAGCGACTTTCAGAATAAGGGAAAAGCATGACGCTCACCGACCAGTCGACCCAGGTTCGCCCCGGCGAAGAACTCGATGCCGCCCTCATCGACCCTTATCTCAAGGCCAGCATTCCAGGCCTGAGCGGCACGCCGGTGATCAGCCAGTTCCCCGGTGGCGCGTCCAACCTCACCTACCTGCTCAGCTACCCGGACCGCGAGTTCGTGCTGCGCCGCCCGCCGTTCGGGCAAAAGGCCAAGTCGGCCCACGACATGGGCCGCGAGTTTCGCATCCTCAACCAGCTCAACAGCGGCTTCCCCTATTGCCCCAAGGCCTACGTGCACTGCACCGACGAATCGCTGATCGGCGGCGAGTTCTACGTGATGGACCGGGTCAAGGGCATCATCCTGCGCTCGGACCTGCCCCCCGAACTGGGCCTGGACAGCCAGCGCACCGAAGCCCTGTGCAAGAGCTTCATCGACCGCCTGGTCGAGCTGCACCAGGTGGACTACACCGCCTGCGGCCTGGCCGACCTGGGCAAGCCCGAAGGCTATGTGCAGCGCCAGATCGAAGGCTGGAGCGCACGTTATGAAAAGGCCCTGACCCCGGATGCGCCGCGCTGGGAAACGGTGATCGCCTGGCTGCGCGAGAAGATGCCGGCCGACCACCCACGCCCCGCCATCGTGCACAACGACTACCGCTTCGACAACGTGATCCTCGACGCCGACAACCCCATGCGCATCATCGGCGTGCTGGACTGGGAAATGACCACCCTCGGCGACCCGCTGATGGACCTGGGCAATACCCTGGCCTACTGGATCGAAGCCGGCGACCCTGCGCCCGTGCAGCTGATGCGTCGCCAGCCGAGCAACGCACCGGGCATGCTCACCCGGCGCCAGTTCGTCGACTACTACGCCGAACGTGCCGGGCTGCAGATCGACAACTTCGACTTCTACTACACCTACGGCCTGTTCCGCCTGGCCGGCATCGTGCAGCAGATCTACTACCGCTTCTTCCATGGCCAGACCCAGGACAAGCGCTTCGCCCAGTTCGTGCACATGAACAAGCTGCTGGAGCACATGAGCCTGCAGGTCATCGGCAAATCCACGCTCTGACGCCCTACAACTACAAGGAACCCGCCCCATGTCCAAGACCCAGTTGTTCGACCTCGACGGCAAGATCGCCTTCGTGTCCGGCGCCAGCCGCGGCATCGGCGAGGCGATTGCCCACCTGCTGGCCCAGCAGGGTGCCCACGTGATCGTGTCCAGCCGCAAGCTCGACGGCTGCCAGCACGTGGCCGACGCGATCATCGCCGCCGGCGGCAAGGCCACGGCGGTGGCCTGCCACATTGGCGAGATGGAACAGATCGGCGCGGTGTTCGCCGGCATTCGCGAGCAGTTCGGGCGCCTGGACATCCTGGTCAACAACGCCGCCACCAACCCGCAGTTCTGCAACGTGCTGGACACCGACCTGAGCGCCTTCCAGAAGACCGTCGACGTGAACATCCGCGGCTACTTCTTCATGTCGGTCGAGGCCGGCAAGCTGATGCGCGAAAACGGCGGCGGCAGCATCATCAACGTGGCATCGATCAATGGCGTATCGCCGGGGGTGTTCCAGGGGATCTACTCGGTGACCAAGGCGGCGGTGATCAACATGACCAAGGTGTTCGCCAAGGAATGCGCCCCCTTTGGCATCCGCTGCAATGCGCTGCTGCCGGGGCTGACCGACACCAGGTTCGCCTCGGCGCTGGTCAAGAACGAAGCGATCCTGAACACGGCGCTGCAGCAGATCCCGCTCAAGCGCGTGGCCGATCCGAAGGAGATGGCGGGCGCGGTGCTGTACCTGGCCAGCGATGCGTCCAGCTACACCACCGGTACGGCGTTGAATGTGGATGGGGGGTTCCTGTCCTGATACCGCATAGCGGGTCAAGCCCGCTCCCACAAGGATCACCGCTATTTCTGTGGGAGCGGGCTTGACCCGCGATAGGGCCCTGACAGGCACGCACCATCTCCTTTACCATAGCGCCCCTCAGGCGCAGCTTTACCGTTCTGCGCCCCAGTCGAATAAGCCCAACACCATGCCCTTCGAACTCAGCGTAGATCTCACCACCCTAGCCATTCTTGCCGCCGTGGCCTTCGTGGCCGGGTTCATCGACGCCATCGCCGGCGGCGGCGGCCTGCTCACCACCCCCGCCCTGCTCACCGCCGGCATGCCGCCGCACCTGGTGCTGGGCACCAACAAGCTCAGTTCCACCTTCGGCTCGGCCACCGCCGGCTTCACCTACTACCGGCGCAAGCTGTTCCACCCCGCACAGTGGCGACATGCCCTGGTCGGTACCCTGGTAGGGGCCTTCATCGGCGCCATCGTTGCCCACTACCTGCCGGCCGAATGGCTGAACAAGATGCTCCCGGTGGTGGTGTTCGCCTGCGGCGTTTACCTGCTGTTCGGCGGCACGCCCAAGGCGCCGCTGGACGCCGATGCGCCGATCAAGAAGAAGTGGCAACTGCCCCAGGGCCTGACCCTGGGTTTCTATGACGGCGTGGCCGGCCCGGGCACCGGCGCGTTCTGGACCGTCAGCACCCTGCTGCTGTACCCCATCGACCTGGTCAAGGCCAGTGGCGTGGCGCGCAGCATGAACTTCGTGAGCAACGCCGCAGCACTGTCGGTGTTCATCTTCTCCGGCCAGGTAGACTGGGCGGTGGGCCTGACCATGGGCTCGTCGCTGATGGTCGGCGCGTTCTTCGGCGCACGCACCGCCATCAGCGGCGGCAGCAAGTTCATCCGCCCGGTGTTCATCACCGTGGTGCTGGCCCTGACCGTGCGCCTAGCGTGGCAGCACTGGTTCGGCCAGGCCTAGGCGGCGCGCCACATAAAGGTCGATCAGGTAACGCGCAATCGAGCGGCCCGCCGGCAACGGCGGCAGCGCATGCACGCTGAACCACTGGGCATCCTCGATCTCGTCGGCCTGCATCACGATCTCGCCGCCGGCGTATTCGGCATGAAAGCCCAGCATCATCGAATGCGGGAACGGCCAGCACTGGCTGCCCACGTACTGGAGGTTCTTCACCTCCAGCGCCACCTCTTCACGCACCTCGCGCACCAGGCAGTCCTCGGCCGACTCGCCCGGCTCGGCAAACCCGGCCAGGGTGCTGTACACGCCGGTCACGAAGCGTGGCGAGCGCGCCAGCAGTATCTCGTCGCCACGGGTGATCAGCACGATCATGCTCGGCGAAATGCGCGGGTAGCTGCGCAGCTCGCAGCCGGCGCAGTACATCGCGCGCTCCCACTGGATCTGCACCATCGCCTGCCCGCAACTGCCGCAAAAGCGGTGCTCGCGGGCCCAGGTGGCGATCTGCGCGGCGTAACCGAGGAGGGTGTAGGTATCGGAATCGCCTTCCAGCATGAACTGGCGCAGGCCGCGCCAGCTGCACCCCTGCGGCGCCTGTGCCGAGCGCAGTTCGAGCAGAAACACCGGCTGGCCGTCGAAGTGGCCGATGCCGTGCTCGCACACCACGTCCAGGTCCTGGCGCCTGAGCCAGTCCCGCGGGAACAGCGCGCCGTTGGCGTCCACCAGAAAGCCCTCGGCACAGTGGGCGACGGCCAGGCCGCCGGGGGTGTTGGGGTCCAGTACTGCAGTGGTCCAGCGCGCTGACATGTTGCGTTCCTTGAGGGTTCGCGACCGGGCTCAGTCGTCGAACTGCGGTTTCTGTTTGCTCATGCTGGCGGCCATCGCCACCCGCAGGTCGGTGGATTGCAACATGGCAGCGTTCCAGGTGGCAATGTATTCCAGCCCGTCGTCGATGCGGTGATCGCGCATGTAGGTGAGCATCTCCTTGGTGCCGGCCACGGCAATCGGGGATTTGCCCGCGATCTCGGCGGCAATCGCAAAAACCCCGTCCAGCAGGCTGGCCTGATCGTCGAAGGTGCGGTTGACCAGGCCGATCTGGCGCGCCTCGTCGGCGCCGACAGTGCGCCCGGTGTAGGCCAGCTCGCGCAGCATGCCGTCGCCGATGATGCGTGGCAGGCGCTGCAGGGTGCCGACGTCGGCGGCCATGCCCATGTCGATTTCCTTGATCGAGAACTGCGCATCGGCAGCCGCGTAGCGCATGTCGCAGGCGGCGATCAGGTCGATCGCGCCGCCCAGGCAGTAGCCCTGGATGGCTGCCAGCACCGGCTTGCGGCAAGTATCCACGGCATTGAACGAGGCCTGCATCTGCAGGATCTTGCGCCGCAGCAGGCGCGCGTTGCGGCCTACGTCCTTGCCCATTTCGTTGGCCACCGAGGCCAGCAGCATCAGGTCGATGCCGGAAGAAAAATGCTTGCCGGCGCCGCTGATCACCACCACGCGCACCGCGTCGGTCTCGTCGATCCACTGGAAGATCTCGACGATCTCGCTCCAGAACGCGGCATTCATGGCGTTGATCTTTTCCGGGCGGTTGATCTGGACGTGGGCGATGCTGTTCGACAGTTCGACCTTGAACGCGGTGTAGTCGGTCACGTGGCACTCCTTGGGCTGACGCGGGATGGGGTGGCTGGACTATATCGCAGACCGTAGGCGGCGCTTGTGCCAAAGGCTGGGCTGTTGCTCCTGCACTGCAGGAGCCGGCCTTGCCGGCGAAGCGGCCGCCGCAGTCACCCGCAGCGGGCCCTGTCGCGCACCGGACACTGCGCCCGGTGCAGGTTCAGCGCCGTGTTGATGATGCCGATATGGCTGAAGGCCTGCGGGAAATTGCCCAGCATGCGGCCACCTTGCGGGTCGTACTGCTCGGCCAGCAGCCCCACATCGTTGCACAGCCCGCACAGGCGCTCGAACAACGCCTGGGCCTCTTGCTGGCGCCCCAGCAGCACGTACACGTCCGCCAGCCAGAACGAGCACACCAGAAACGTACCCTCCCCCGGCGCCAGCCCATCGCAGCCGCTGTCGCTGTCGTAGCGGCGCACCAGCCCGTCATGCAGCAGGCGCTTCTCGATCTGCGCCAGGGTTGCCAGAAACCTCGGGTCGTCGGCTGGCAGAAAACCGGTCAGGGCAATCTGCAGCAGGCTCGCGTCCATCTCCTGCGAGCCATAGGCCTGCACAAAACAGCCCAGCTGCGCATCGACGCCCTGCTCGCACACCTGGCGATGGATCTGCGCGGCCACCTCGCGGTAGTGCGCAGCCTGGGCCTTGCCCTCCTCGGTCGGCTCGCTCAGGCTGGCCGCCCGATCGAACGCCACCCAGGCCATCACCTTGGAGTGGGTGAAATGCTGCTGCGGCCCGCGCACCTCCCAGATGCCCTCGTCGGGCTGGCGCCAGATGGTCTCCAGGTACGGCATGATCACCCGCCCGATCGCCGCACTGCGCGGCAAGCGCGGCAGGCCGCCACGCATCGCCTGACACAGCGCATCGGCCACCTCGCCATAGATGTCCAGCTGGTGCTGCACCGCCGCGGCATTGCCCACCCGCACCGGCTGCGAACCGGCATAGCCGGCCAGCCAGGGCAGCTCGTACTCCGGCAGCCGGCGCTCGCCGGCCAGGCCGTACATGATCTGCATCTGCTCGGGGTTGCCCGCCACCGAGCGCAGCAGCCATTCGCGCCAGGCCTGGGCCTCCTCGAAGTAGCCCAGGTTCATGAACGCCAGCAAGGTCATGGTGGCATCGCGCAGCCAGCAGTAGCGGTAATCCCAATTGCGCTCGCCACCCAGGTGCTCCGGCAGCGAGGTGGTGGCCGCGGCCACGATGCCGCCGGTGGGTGCATAGGTCAGCGCCTTGAGGGTGATCAGCGAGCGCTTGACCCGCGCCGTGTGCTCGCCCACCTGCGGGCAGCGCGCAGCAAACTCGCGCCACTTGTGCGCGGTGTCCAGCAGCGCCTGCTCCGGCTCGAAGGCCGGCTGCAACGGCAGGTGCGATGGCTGGTGGCTCAGGCTGAAGGTGTGGCGCTGCCCGGCCTTCACGCTGAAGCGGCTGCCGGTATGGTGATCGCGCGCGTGGGTGCTCACCGTGCTGCGCAGGGTCAGGCGGTCCGGCCCGGCCACGGCGGTCAGGGTCAGCGGGTCGAGCTTCTCGACCCAGGGCACGCTGCTGCCATAGTCGAAGCGCATCACCAGGTCCATGTCGAAGGCCACCTCGCCCTCCAGCCCCTCGACGATGCGCAGCACGCTGTGGTGCGCGTCGTCCAGCGGCATGCAGTCGATCAGGCGCGCACGGCCGCTGGCAGTCACGAAGGTGGTGTGCAGGATCAGGGTGTCCTGCTGGTACTCGCGGGTTACCTCCAGCGGCGCTTCACGCGGCGCGATCTGCCAGCGCCCGTTTTCTTCGTCGCCCAGCAGCGCGGCAAAGCAGGCCGGCGAGTCGAAGCGTGGAAAGCACAGCCAGTCCAGCGAGCCGTCCCGGCCCACCAGTGCTGCGCTGCGGCAATTGCCCAGTAGTGCGTAGTCTTCGATGGCGCCCGTCATGAACCTCCCGTCAACCAATGCTGTGCCAGACCCGCCGATCGCGGGCCAGCAGTTCGTCGGCCGCCTGCGGCCCGTCTTCCCCGGCCGCATACGGCTGCACCTCGCCGCCCTGCGCCCAGGCGTCCAGGAACGGCTGCACCGCACGCCAGCCGTTCTCGATGTTGTCGGCACGCTGGAACAGCGTCTGGTCGCCCGTCAGGCAGTCGTAGATCAGGGTCTCGTAGCCCGTGGAGGGCTGCATCTTGAAGAAGTCCTTGTAGGCAAAACCCAGCTCGACGTTCTCCATGGCCAGGGTCGGCCCCGGGCGCTTGGCCTGCAGGTCGAACCACATGCCTTCGTTGGGCTGGATCTGGATCTTCAGGTAGTTGGGCTTGGGCCGCTCGGCGTCGCTGTCGCGAAACTGCGCATAGGGCGCCGGCTTGAAGCAGATGGCGATCTCGGTGTCACGCACGCTCATGCGCTTGCCGGTGCGCAGGTAGAACGGCACGCCCACCCAGCGCCAGTTGTCGATCATCACCTTGAGCGCCACGTAGGTTTCGGTCTGGCTGTCGGGATCGACCCGTGGCTCTTCGCGGTAACCGGCCAGCTTCTTGCGCCCCTGCTTGCCGGCGGTGTACTGCCCGCGCACCGAGTTCTTCAGGGCCATGGCCTTGGACCACGGGCGAATCGCACCGATCACCTTGGCCTTTTCACTGCGCACCGCGTCCGCGCCAAAGGCGGCGGGCGGCTCCATCGCCACCATCGCCAGCAGCTGGAACAGGTGGTTGGGCACCATGTCGCGCAGTGCCCCGGTGGTGTCGTAGAAGGCGCCACGGGTTTCCACGCCCACCGTTTCGGCAGCGGTGATCTGCACGTGATCGATGTAGTGGTTGTTCCAGAACGCCTCGAACAGGCCGTTGGAAAAACGGCTGACCAGGATGTTCTGTACCGTCTCCTTGCCCAGGTAGTGGTCGATGCGGTAGATCTGCTTTTCGCTCATCACCTTGAGCAGGCAGGCGTTCAGCGCCTCGGCGCTGGCCAGGTCCGAACCGAAGGGCTTCTCCACCACCACCCGACGAAAGCCGTTGGCCTCGTCCAGCAGCCCGGCCGCCCCCAGTTGCTGCACCACGCCGCTGAAAAAACGCGGCGAGGTGGCCAGGTAGAAGATCGCGTTGCCGGTGCGCCCCTTGTCGATGCGCTCGGCGATGGCCTGGTAGGTGGAGGGCTCCATGAAGTCGCCGGTGAGGTAGCCGATGCCCTTGGCCAGGCGCTTCCACAGCTTGTCGTCCAGGCACCGGGTGGCGCCCTCGCCCTGGTCGCGTTCACGCATGAAGGTTTCCAGGCGCTCGGCGAATTCGCCGTCGGTGGCCGGGTTGTGGTCGACCCCGACGATGCGCATGCCTTTGTCCAGCAGGCCGTCGCGGTGCAGGTTGTACAGCGCCGGCATCAGCAGGCGTTTGACCAGGTCGCCATTGGCGCCAAACAGGAACAGGGTACAGGCTGGTGCCGCTTCGACGTCATGTTCACTCATTCGGGCTTCTCGACATGGCCACCAAAACCGAAGCGCATCGCCGACAGCAGCTTGTCACCGTAGGTGCCCTGCTGCTGGCGTGAACGAAAGCGCGCGAACAGTGCGCTGGACAACACCGGTACCGGCACCGCCTGCTCCACCGCCGCATCGATGGTCCAGCGCCCTTCGCCGCTGTCGGACACCGAGCCGCTGTAGCTGCCCAGCTGCGGGTCGGCCACCAGTGCATCGGCGGTCAGGTCCAGCAGCCACGAGGTGACCACGCTGCCGCGGCGCCACACCTCGGCGATTTCGGGCAGGTTGAGGTCGAAGCGCTGGTCGGCCGGCAGGCTCTCGCTGGCCTTGGTCTTGAGAATGTCGAAGCCCTCGGCATAGGCCTGCATCAGGCCGTACTCGATGCCGTTGTGGATCATCTTGACGAAATGCCCGGCGCCGGGTGGCCCGGCATGGATATAGCCCTTTTCGGCGCGCTCGCTGGGGCCGGTTCGACCACGGGTACGTGGAATGTCGCCCTCACCCGGTGCCAGGGTGGCGAACAGCGGCTCGAGGCGTTCGAAAATCGCCTGCTCGCCGCCGATCATCATGCAGTAGCCGCGCTCAAGGCCCCACACGCCACCGGAGGTGCCGACGTCCACGTAGTGCAACTGGCGCTCGGCCAGGTGCTGGGCGCGGCGGATGTCGTCCTTGTAGAAGGTATTGCCGCCGTCGATGATCACATCGTCCGCTTCCAGCAGGTCGGCCAGTTGCGCGATGGTCTGCTCGGTGGCCTCGCCCGCCGGCAGCATCACCCAGACCGCGCGCGGCGCGTCCAGTTGCTGCACCAGTGCGGCCAGGTCGGCGGCGCCTGTGGCGCCCTCGGCCACCAGCGTATCGATGGCGGGCGCGTTGCGGTCATGCACCACGGTGTGGTGCCCCTCGCGCATCAGGCGCCTTGCAATATTGCCGCCCATGCGGCCCAGCCCCACGATTCCCAGTTGCATGTGCCGATGCTCCGTAAAGTGTAGAAAGCCTGCTCAGGCCTTCAAGGTTAGTCCAGGCAGGCCCGGGTTGGTTTCATCGACCAACGGCACGACAGCGATAAACAAAAAAGTTCCCATGACAGGAAAAAGAATTCAGAATCGCGGCCGATCGAGCGTCTACGCTCAAACCATGTACCAAACCAATTGCGAGGTGTGCAATGGGAACCTTGATGTCAGCGAGCCCACCCCAGACCCTTTACGTGAGCGTGCGCCGCGACGAACTGCGCCGCCTCAAGGAAGAACGCGACCAGTTGCAGCGTCAGGTGGCGCAGCTGAGCCTGCTGTTGCAACAGGCCCAGGGCAGCGACAAGGCCGTGGTCACTCTCTAGGCGGCCAGCAGCGCCCGCGCCGAATACACAGCGCCGGCCACCGCCACCAGCAACAGCACCAGCCCCGACAGCCGGGCCACCAGCGCCCGGTGCCGCTGCGCCAGGGCGCCGCGCATCAGCGCGATGTACAGCGCCAGCACCCCCAGGTCGACCACCAGCCACAACGCCGCCAGCACCCCGATGCTGGTGCCGAACGAGGCCGTGACGTGGATGAACTGCGGGAAGAACGCCACGAAGAACAGAATGTCCTTGGGGTTGGCGATACCCACCGCAAAGCCGTGCCACCAGCCACTTGCCCTGGGCGGCGGCGCATCCTCCACGGCTGGCGCACGCAGCGCCCCCAGCCCCAGCCAGGCCATGAACACGCACCCCACCAGCGCCACCGCATTGAGAACCACCGGGCTGAGTGCCAGGCTGCCGGCCAGGATCAGCGCAGCGGCGGCCACCAGCACCAGGGAGGCGGCATTGGCCCCCAGCGCCGTGCGTATGGCCGCCCCGGTGCCCGAACGCCCGCTGGTGCCGACCACCAGCGCCACTACCGGCCCAGGGGTGACGATCAGAATGAGTACAGTGCCCAAGTAGGCCAACAGCAGCGTGGTGTTCAAAAGAGGCTCCTTTGTCGTCAATACAGGTCAGGTGCAGAGTGTGCGCAGCTGCATGGCCCTTGAAAAACGCAAAATGCTCTGCCCTACTACGACAAATACTCATCATGGACTGCCCCTGGCATGGTTGAACGTCTGCCCCCGTTGTATGCACTGCGCGCCTTTGAAGTGGCGGCGCGCACCTGTTCGTTCACCCGCGCCGGGGAAGAGCTGGCGCTGACCCAGAGCGCCATCAGCCGCCATATCCGCACCCTGGAGGCCCAGTTCGGTTGCCGCCTGTTCGAGCGCCACGGCCCGCGCCTGCGCCTCACCGATGCCGGGCGGCGTCTGGCCGAGCAACTGGGGGCGGGCTTTGCCCTGATCGAACAGGCCTGCCAGCCGTTTCGCAGCGCTTCGCGCCACCTGCGCCTGAAGGCGCCCTCCACCCTGACCATGCGCTGGCTGCTGGGCTGCATCCAGCGTTACGCCCAGGCCGACACCGTGCAGCTGGCAAGCGTGTGGATGGACGTCGACAGCGTGGATTTTGCCAGCGAGCCCTACGACTGCGCGGTGCTGCTGGGCAATGGGCAGTTCGGTGGGCAGGTCGAGGTGTGCAGGCTGTTCGATGAGCGATTGATCCCGATCTGTGCGCCGGGGTTGCTGGGGGATGGCGTGTGGGATGCGCAGCGGCTGGCCGGGGTGGCGTTGCTGCACCCGTCCAATGACCGGCGGGACTGGCAGCGCTGGCTGCGCGGGGCGGGCCTGCTCGAGCAGGTCGACCTGCAGCGCGGCACGCTGTTCGATACGCTGGAGCAAGGGATTGCGGCGGCCATGGCCGGGCATGGCGTGTCGATCGGCGACCTGGCGCTGGTGAGCGACGATGTACGCGCCGGGCGGCTGGCGTTGCCGTTCGAACAGGCGGTGGCAACGGGAGATGCCTACTACCTGGTGTGGCCGGTGGGCAGTGCGTGGCGCGAGAGCATCGAGGGGCTACGGGTGTACCTGCTGGGGCAGTTGCCGGCCTGAAAAACTTCGCGGGTCAAGCCCGCTCCCACAGGTACGGCGCTGGTTTCGAGAACGGCGCTGTACCTGTGGGAGCGGGCTTGACCCGCGATAAGGCCCGCAAGAGCGACCTCAGAACCGCGTCGTGGCACTCACCCCGAACGTCCTGCGATCCCCCCGCGCATCCCACGCCACATCGAACGGCAGCGGCACGCTGTCGGTCTTGTACTGCTTGTCGGTGAGGTTGTTCACGTAGGCGGTGAAGTCCAGGTCATATTGCCCGCCCACATGGTACGTGGCGCTGGCATTGCCCAGTGTGTAGCCACCCTGCGACACGCTGTGGTCGGCCTGCGCGGTGGGCAGAAAGAAGATCCGGCTCTGGTAGCGCCAGTCGGTGCCCAGGGTGATGTCGTCGCCGTTCTCCAGCGCAATGCGATAACTGCCCCCCACCGCCAGCGTGCGCGACGGCGAACGTGCAATGCGGTTGCCCGAGTAGTCCACACCCCCCGATTCGAAGTCCTGCAACTCGGTATGCAGCAGCCCCAGCGAGCCATGCAGTTCCAGGTTGGCCAAGGGCAGCGCCTGCAACTCGAACTCGGCACCGCGTATCACGCCCTGGCCGCTGTTGGTCAGCAACGACACCACCTGCCCGTTGCGCACCGACACCGCGTTCACCTGGATGTCCGAATAGTCGTAGTAGAACACGTTGGCATTGGCGATCAGGCGCTCGTCGAACCACTCGCTCTTGACCCCCAGTTCGTAGGCGTCGACGTTCTCCGGCGCCACCACCGAGGCTTCGGCCTGCACCTGCGCCCCGCCGCTGAAGCCGCCGGAACGAAAGCCCTTGGCATAACGAAAGTACACCCGCGCGTTGTCGTTGAGCTGGTATTCGGAGGTGAAGTCGTAGGTCAGCTTGTTCCAGGTGCGTTTCTCGTCCTGCACCACCGTGGTCGCCAGCGGCCCGCTGTAATGCTTCCACCAGTCGTTGCGGTTGCTGAAGTCGACACTGGCAGCATCCGGCGCGGCCACCCGGCGCAGGTCGATGTCCTTTGTTTCGCGGGTCCAGCGCAGGCCGGCGGTGAAGCTCAGGTCGTCGGTGGCCTGCCAGGTGCTGCTGCCGAACAGCGCGAAGCTGTCGGTCTTCTGGCCGATGTCGGTACGCCCGAAGTCGGCCACGCCGAAGGCCTGGTTGTAGGCTTCGGGGAACAGCGCGTTGCTGTTGAGGCTGTCGAGCTGTTCGTGGAACAGGTGGGTGCCGACGATCCAGCTCACCGGCTGGTTCTTCGCCGACGACAGGCGCAGCTCCTGCGACACCTGCTTCCAGCGGTCGTCGTTATAGCCACGGCCGAACTCGTAGATGCTCATGTTCGGGCTCTGGGCCTTTTCGTGCACGTCGTCGAAGGCGGTGATCGAGTCCAGCTGCAGCTCGCCCAGGTCCCACTTGAGCGCCAGTTGCAGGCCGTTGTGCTCGATGCGGTCATCGGCCTTGCCGGTGAAGGCGACCTTGTCGGAGGCAGGCTTGGGCGCAGGCCCGAACAGCGTGCTGCCGCCCGGCCCGGCACCCCAGGCGCGGGCCACGATACCTTGCCCCTTGTAGTCACGGGCGTGCAGCTGCAGGGTGGCCTGCAGGTCGTCGTTGACCTGGGCCAGCAGTTGCAGGCGCAGGGCCTGGTCGTGGATGTCGCCGGCGGTATGGCCATCGACCTCGTTCTTGAGCTGGCCGTCGCTGCTCTGGTCGATGAACGCCACCCGCGCGGCCAGGCGGTCCTTGACCAGGGTATCGCCGTAGGCACCTTCGTACAGGCGCGAATTGTAGTTGCCCAGGTCGAGCTTGAAGTAGCCGTTGGCGCCGTCTTCGAAGCTTGGCTTGCGCGACACGAAGTTGATCGCGCCACCGGTGGTGTTCTTGCCCCACAGCGTGCCTTGCGGGCCGCGCAGCACCTCGACGCGCTCCATGTCGTAGAGCGGGAAGCCGGTGGCCACGTGCGGGTCGATGTACACGTCATCGGTATAGATGCCCACCGGGTACACGGTGGTCGAGGCCATGTCGCCCGAGCCCATGCCGCGGATGTACCAGCGCGGGCGCTGGTGCCCGGCGAACTCGGGGGCGATGGCGTTGGGCACGTTCTGCAGGGCCTTGCCGGCACTGAAGCCGCCGCCGCTGCGGTCGATCTGGCGGTCACTGACCACCGAGATCGCCGAGGGTACGTCCTGTACCGATTCTTCGCGCTTCTGCGCGGTCACGGTGACGGTGGGCAAGGCGTCGGCGGGCGGTGCGGCGGCCAGGGCGGCGGTGCCGTGCAACGTGGCGGCAATGGCCAGCGCAAGGGGTAGATAGGCGGTAGGGGCAGGCATGGCGGGGGTTCCGATGAGTCAGGGTAAGCGGACTATCGCAAGCAGCGTGCCAATGCTTTATGTAGTTGAATTCTATGAATTTTATGGATTATTCGAACAGCGACTGCTGACCAGGCAACAGTGTGGCAGCAGCGGGTTGTGTGCTGGGCATCAGGGCTGCTTGCGCAGCCCATCGAGGGCCAAGCCCGCTCCCAAAGTGATCACCGCCACCCTGCAAGAGCGGGCTTGACCCGCGAAGCTTTTACCAGTCGTAGGTCAACTCAAGCGCCGCCGTACGCTCCTGACCGTAATAGCAGCCAAACGCATACACGCACGTCGACACATACTCCCGGTCGAACAGATTCTGCACGTTCAGGCTCGCCTGCAGGCCCTTCAACCCCAGCTGCGCCAGGTCGTAGTTGATCGTTGCGTCATACACCACGAACGACGGTGTCTTGAAGGTGTTCGCCGAGTCCCCGTAGTTCTTGCCGGTGTACCTGGCCCCTGCCCCTACTGTCAGCCCGGCCAGGCTGTCGTCGAAATGCCAGGCCACCCAGCTGCTGGCCGACCACGGTGCCTGCGCCGCGTTGCGGTTGCCCTCGTCGCCGTCGGCGCTCTTGGTGCGGAACGAATCCAGGTACGACAGCGCCAGCAGCAGGTCCACCTGCCCCATGCTGCTCTTGGCCTCCAGTTCGATACCGCGCGAGCGGATCTCGCCATCCTGGGTCTGGTACATCGGGTCGTCGCGGTCGGTGGTCAGCACGTTCTTCTGCTTGATCTGGTACACCGACGCCGTGATCAGGGTGTTGTCCTGCGGCTGGTACTTGACCCCCACTTCATACTGCTCGCCCTCGATCGGCTTGAACGAACTGGCACCACGCGCCGGTGAGCTCTTGCCCACCGACGGCATGAACGATTCGGCATAGCTCACATAGGGCGCCAGGCCGAACTCGGTGACGTAGGTCAGGCCCACTCGCTTGGTGAACTTCTTGTCCTTCTGCGGCACCTTGCGCTGTGCCGGGCTTTGCGCCAGCAGGTCGCGGTTCTCGACCTCGGCCCAGTCCTGGCGCCCGCCCAGGGTCAGGATGAAGCGGTCGAAGCGGATCTGGTCCTGCACGTACAGGCCGGTCTGCTTCACCGTGTTGTCCCACTTGGTGGTCAGGGTCGGCACGCCGTCGGTGTGGTAGTTGGTGGGGTTGTACAGGTCGATGATCTCGGCGTTGTAGAGGTTGTAGCCCTGGTAGCGACGGGTGAACTTGCGGTAGTCCACGCCGCCCAGCAGGGTGTGCTCCAGCGCCCCGGTGCTGAACGTGCCCTCCAGGTTGTTATCGATGCTGTAGGTGGTGTTGTGCTGGCGCCAGTCCAGCTTGGTGCGGGTGGCGCGGGTATCGTCGACCACGCCGTTGGCATCGGTGACGAAGCGGTTCAGGTAGAAGCCGCGGTAGCGATCGTTGACGTCGATGTAGCGTGCACTCTGACGAAACTTCAGGTTGTCGTTGAACACGTGCGACAGGTCGTAGCCGAACACCTGCTGGTCGCGGGTGTAGGCGTTCCAGTCGCTGTCGCCCAGGAACACGTCGCGGTCGATATGCTGGCCGCGGCTGTTGCGATACAGCGTGCCGATGACCGGCAGCGCCTGATAGTCCGCCGCGCCCTTGTCGCGCTGGATCTGCGCGTAGGCGGTGAACTCGGTCTGCTCGTTTGGCGCCCAGGTCAGGCTCGGCGCGATCAGCGTGCGCGACTCGTCGGCATGCTCGACCTGCTCGTTGCCGCTCTTGGCCAGGCCCACCAGGCGATAGCTCAGGGTCTTGTCGGCGTCCAGCGCACCGCCCACGTCGAAGGCACCCTTGACCCGGTCATAGCTGCCATAGCTGAGCTTGACCTGATGATGGTCCTCGTTGCCCGGGCGCTTGGACACCAGGTTGATCATGCCGCCCGGCTGGTTCTGGCCGTACAGCACCGAAGCCGGGCCCTTGAGCACTTCGATGCGTTCAAGCAGGTAGGGGTCGATCTGCGGCGCGCCGCCCAGGCTGCCGGCATACGGCAGGTAGGCGCCATCCAGGTACAGCAGGGTCGGCGCAAAGCCGCGGCTGCCGATCTCGTCGGCGATGGTGTTGCGGTCGGTGTAGCCGTTGGTACTCAGCCCCGGCGTATAGCGCAACGCCTGGGTCAGGTTGCGAGCGCCCTGGGTCTGCACTTGGGCGGCGGTGACCACGTTGACTGCCTGGGGGATTTCGAGGATCGGCGTGTCGGTCTTGGTGGCCGTGGCGCTGCGGGTGGCCACGTAACCTTCCACCGGGCCGCGCGCGTCTTCCAGGCTGCGGCCATCGATGGCGGTGGGCGCCAGGTTGAGCGCGGCGCCATCGCTCAACGGGTACAGGCTCCAGGTGCCGCCGCGGGTGCTGCCCAGCCCCAGGCCAGTGCCGGTCAGCGCCTGGCGCGCGGCCTGTTCGGCAGTGAAATTACCGCGTACCGCAGCGGCACGCTTGCCCTCCAGCAGCGCCGGGCTTACCGACAGGGTGTGCCCGCCTTCGCGAGAGATACGGCTGAGCGTCTCGCCCAGCGGCCCGGCCGGCAGGTCGAAACGGTGCACGACACTGCTGGCCGCGATGGCGTTGTCGGCCTGCGCAGGCATCGTCGACAGCGGGCCAAGGGCGATGGCCAGGGCCAGCAGCCCTGGGCGGAAAGTCATGTGTGACATGGTGGCAAGGTGCTCGTTGTAGGTTGGCATTCAACGAGCAAGACCGACGAAAACGCCAACCCCCTCACACCGGGTGCAAAAAAATCAGCGCGCCTCTATTCGGGTCAGCCAGCCGCCGTACTGCTCCAGGCGAATCGGCAAGGTCTCGGCCAATGCGTGCAGGGTGGCATCGCTGTCATCCAGGCTGAACACCCCGAACACCCGCACCTGCGCCGCCTGCGGGCTTGTGCGCAGCAGCCCCGGACGATAGCGGCGCAGCACTTCGACCACCTCGCCCAAGGGCTCGTCGTGTACCACCAGTTGCCCGCTCTGCCAGTCGGCGCGGCTGCGCAGCGACACTGCTTCGGGGTGGATACCCTGCGCATCGAAACGCGCCGCCTGGCCCTGTTCGACAACGCTGCTGGCGCCCCCACGGGTGGTCAGTCGCACGCTGTGCTGCTGCACTGCCACCAGGCTGTGGTCACGGCTCTGGCGCACCAGGAACTGCGTACCCAAGGCACGCGCCTCGCCGTGCGCCGTGGCAATCACGAAGGGCCTCGCGGCATCGGCCGCCACCCTTACCAGCACCTCACCTTCACGTATCAGCACACGGCGCTGCGCAGCGTCGAAGCGAATGTCCACGGCGCTACGCGCGTTGAGCAACAGTTCGCTGCCATCGGCCAGGGTCACGCGCTTGCGCTCACCCGTGGCACTGTGCAGATCGGCAAACAGGCCTTCGAGCGGTGTCAGACGGTTGGCGATGCCGCCTGCACCCAGCCCCAGCAGCATCGCCAGGCCGCCACCCAGCACCTTGCGCCGGCCGTGCACGGGCGCCGCCAGCAAGCTGCGACTGGCGGCCTGGAGCTGGCCGGGGCTGCGCGCCTCGGCTTCTTCGAGGCTGGCCAGCGGCTGGCTGAGCAGTGCATTGACCCGCTGCCAGGCGTGGCGGTTGGCCGGGCTGGCCGACAGCCAGGCTTCGAAGGCCTGATGCCGCGCATCGCCAGGCGGTACCGACTCCAGCCGCAGCAACCAGTCGACCGCCGCCTGGGTGGCCGAATCCACCTTGGGCACGCTCATGGGCCCACCACGCTCAGGCAATGCACAAAGGCGCGGCGCAGGTCGCGCTCCACCGTCGCCAGCGACACGCCCAGTTGCTCGGCTATTGCCGGCTGCGACAGGCCTTCCAGACGATGCAGCACGAACGCCTGGCGCACCCGCAGCGGCAGGCCCGCCAGCAGACGGTCGATGCTCTCGATGGCCTCGCGCACCAGGGCCAGGTCTTCTTCAGAGGGGCTGAAGCTGTCGGGCAGCAAAGCCAGCTGCTCCAGGTAAGCGCGCTCCAGGCTGCGGCGGCGCCACAGGTTACGCAGCAGATGGCGCGCCACGGTGGCCAGGAAGGCCCGGGGCTGCTCCAGCTGTGGCAATTGCTGCGAGCCCAGAGCGCGCACGAACGTGTCCTGGGTCAGGTCGGCGGCATCCTGCGGGCAGTGCAACTGGCGATACAGCCAGCCGCGCAGCCAGCGGTAGTTGTCGCTGTAGAGCGCGGTGAACAGGGCGTTGGGGTCTGAAGGCGTGGGCACGCTGGGCAAATCCGACACGAATGGTAATTTGTCTCATTATCATGTTGATGTTTTGCCGTGAAAGCAATGCTGCCCTGCGACAACGCCTTGATTTAAGGTAGGCGCTTGCTGCCACCCACCAGGAGCCTGCCGATGATCCGCCCCGCCACCGCCCACGACGTTGCACCTGTACAGGCACTGATCGAGGCTGCCTATGCGCTGTACATTCCACGCATCGGTGCCAGGCCGGGGCCGATGCTTGAGGATTACGCCGCGCTGATCGCCCAGGGTCGGGTCGAGGTGTTCGAAGAGCAGGGTCAGGTGCTCGGTGTGCTGGTACTGATCGCCCAGGCCGATGGCCTGTTGCTCGACAATGTCGCGGTAAGCCCGGCCGCTCAGGGCCGCGGGCTGGGGCGACAACTGATGGCGCATGCCGAAGCGCGGGCCCGGCAGTTGGGGCTGGAGGTGGTGCGGCTGTACACCAATGAAGCGATGAGCGAAAACCTGGGGCTGTATGAGCGGCTGGGTTATCGCGAAACCCACAGGGCCGAGCAGGCGGGGTTTCGGCGGGTGTTCATGGAGAAGCGGCTGGGCGACTGAAGTGCCTGGCCGGCAAGGCCGACGTCTACAGGCGTAGCGCTGAACCTGTAGGCGCCGGCCTTGCCGGCGAAGGGGTGTCTCAGTCTTCCAGCGGCTTGGGCGGCGCAGCCGGCTTGGCGGGCTTGGCCGGTTTGGCAGGCTTGCCCGGCTTGCCCTCTGGCGCAGGCTCGGCGGCGGGCGCTGCGACCGTCGGCGCCACAATGGCCTTTTCGCTGGCCGGCAACTGGTCGACCGCGGCGAAGATCTGCTCCGGCTCCACCGTGCCGTCATGCTCGATGATGTGCTTCTCGCCGTCCTTGCCCACCAGCACCACCTGGGTGCCCTTGCGCGCGCCCAGGCTGAGTTCGCGAATCAGCGCCATGGTGGTCTGCTGCTCGAGGTTCTTGTCGTCACGCTTGCCGACCATGCCCGCCACGCTGTAGAGCACCAGGTTGCGCTCCTCGAACTTGCTCTTGGTCGCCGGGTCCTTGAGGGCCTCGTTCAGGGTGCGCAAGGTCGGGTCGGCGGTGCTGGGGGCAATCACGATCAGGGGTCTGGACTTGCCCAGGTCAACGGCCAGGGGCGCGTCGTCGGCGAGCAGCGGGCTGGCGACTGCCAGCAGGGTGGCGAAGGTCAGTGACCGAACAAGCATGTGCATCTCCTTCTTGTTTCCATGCACCAAAGACTACAGATCAAAGCGAAAGATCCGAGCGAGCCTAAACGACTGCCCGCGTGTGTGGACGTTTACAAAAGTAACTTTCGGTTTCAAGGGTAGCTGTGCATGTGCAGAGGATAGCTGAAGGTCAGGGATGTGTCGGGCTACTGGCCCCTTCGCCGGCCAGGCCGGCTCCTGCAGGTTCGCTCAATGGTGGTGTGCAGGGGCGCAACAGCCCCATCAGAACAACCCCATCTGCCGATCGATCAGGGTGCTGAAGTCATCCCCCACAAACGGCAGTATCGCATCGGCCACCGGCTGCAGTTGCCGGGTCAGGTAATGCTCGTAGTCGATGCCGTTGCGCCGGTTTTCCAAAGGCTCGGGCCCGGCCAGGGTCATCACGTAGCTGATCCACCCGCCATTCTGGTACTGGCGTGGCCGCCCCTGGCTGTCGTTGAACTCGTCGGCCATGCGCGCCGCCCGCACATGCGGCGGCACGTTGCGCTGGTAGTCGTCCAGGGGCCGGCGCAGGCGCTTGCGGTAGACCAGCTGATCGTCCAGCTCCCCGGCCAGGGTGCGCTGCACGTAGTCCTTCACATAGGCCTGGTGCGGCCTGCGCTCGAAAATGCGCTGGTACAGCTCCTGCTGAAAGTGCTGGGCCAGCGGCGACCAGTCGGTACGCACGGCCTCCAGGCCCTTGTAGACCATCTCGTCGGGCCCGCCCTCGCGGTGCACCAGGCCCGCATAGCGCTTCTTGCTGCCCTCCTCGGCACCGCGGATGGTGGGCATCAGAAAGCGCTTGTAGTGGGTTTCGTACTGCAGCTCCAGCGCATTGTCCAGGCCGTACTCATCGCGCAGGTGCTCGCGCCACCACTGGTTGACCTGCTGCACCAGGGCACGCCCGATCTCCCCGGCCTGCGCCTCGTCATGGGCCCGCTTGAGCCACACGAAGGTCGAGTCGGTATCGCCGTAGATCACCGTGTAGCCCTGGGCCTCGATCAGCTCGCGGGTACGGCGCATGATCGCGTGCCCGCGCATTGTGATCGACGACGCCAGGCGCGGGTCGAAAAAGCGGCAGCCACTGGAACCAAGCACCCCGTAGAAGGCGTTCATGATGATCTTCAGCGCCTGCGACAGCGGCGCATTGTGTTCGCGCTTGGCCTGCTCGCGGCCCTGCCACACGCGCTCGACGATGGCCGGCAGGCAATGCCGGGTGCGCGAGAAGCGTGCGCCGCGAAAACCCGGCACCGAGTGTTCGTCATCCGGCTCGCGCAGGCCCTCGACCAGGCCGATGGGGTCGATCAGGAAGGTGCGGATGATCGACGGGTACAGGCTCTTGTAGTCCAGCACCAGCACCGACTCGTACAGGCCGGGGCGCGAATCCATCACGAAGCCGCCGGGGCTGGCCTCGTCCGGGCGCCCGCCCAGGCTTGGGGCGACGAAGCCCTGGCGGTGCATCAGCGGTATGTACAGGTGACAGAACGCCGCCACCGAACCGCCGCTGCGGTCGGCCGGCAGGCCGGTGACCGTGGCGCGTTCGAGCAGAAAGGTCAGCAGCTCGGTCCTGGCGAAGATGCGCGTGACCAGCTCGCAGTCCTTGAGGTTGTAGCGCGCCAGGGCCGGCTTGTCCTCGGCGAACATGCGGTTGATTTCGTCCATGCGCTGGTACGGCGTATCGATGGCCTTGCCTTCGCCGAGCAGGGTCTGGGCGACGTTCTCCAGGCTGAACGAGGGGAAGCTCCAGGTCGCCGACCGCAGCGCCTCGATGCCGTCGATGATCAGGCGCCCTGCAGCGGCGGCAAAAAAGTGCGTGCGGCTGCCGTGCTCGCGCCATTCCATCACCTCGCCGCCGCGCCCCAGGAGCAGCGGCACCTGCAACTGCTGGGCATGGGCGTGCAGCACGCGCAGGTCGAACTGCACCAGGTTCCAGCCGATGATCGCGTCGGGGTCGTGCCGGGCCATCCAGTCGTTCAGGCGCTCCAGCAGCTGGGCACGGCTGGCGCAGTACTCCAGGTCGAAGTCCACGCCACTGGCGTCGCCGTTGGCCGGGCCGAGCATGTACACCTGGCGCTGGCCACAACCTTCCAGGGCAATCGAATACAGCTCGCCGCGCTCGGTGGTCTCGATGTCCAGCGACACCAGGCGCAGGTTCGGCCGGTAGTCCGGGGCCGGCTTGAGCTGGGCGTCGAGCAGCAGGCCGTCGGCATCGGGGCGGCCGCTGAACGTCACCGGGGCAGTGATGAAGCGCTCCATCAGGTAGCGCTCGGGCGGGCGGATGTCGGCTTCCAGCAGGTCGACGCCCGCGGCGCGCAGGCGTTTTTCCAGCTGCATCAGCTGGCGATGCTGGCGGCAGTACAGGCCCAGCACCGGTCGGTGGCGGAAGTCGCACAGCGCCAGCTCGCGCAGCTCGACGTCGCGTTCGGTGCGCAGCACCGCCTCGACATGGGCACGCTGGGTGGCGGCGACGAACGCCACCGACGTCTGCACGGGCAGGCGCAACTGGCGCGGGCCCTGGTCGGTCGCCAGCCAGAACTCCACGCATGTGCCCTCTGGCGTATCCCGCCAGTGCCGGGTCAGGACAAAGCCCTGTTGAACCTCCACCGCTGCAACCTCGTACCCCTGTCAATGCGCCGATTCTACCTGATAGTGCCGGGCTTACCCGGCATTGCGCCGCCCCAGCGGAAAACCGTGCCGGTGCGAACGCAGGGTCAGGGTCAACGCCAGCCCCACCAGCGCCAGCAGCAGCCACGGGAAACTCTGCACGCCCCAGTGGCTCAGCAGCACGCCGCCCACCAGCCCGGCCACGGCGATGGCCAGGTTCCACACGGTGACGATCATCGACTGCGCCACGTCCGCGCCCTCGCCCGCCGCATCGGCACTGGCGGTCTGCAGCAGGGTGCCGGCGCCGCCGAAGCTCAGGCCCCACAGCGCCACACTGAAGTACACCAGCAGCGGCGCACCGGTAGCCAGGCCCAGCAGCACCGACGCCACGCCGAAACCGACCAGGCTGCCCAGCACCAGCCGGCGAAGGTGGCGGTCGATCAGCACGCCCACCACGCCAATCCCCACCAGCGCGGCGCAGCCGAACAGCAGCAGTACCGGGCCGGTGCTGCCGGCCATGCCGCCGGCCTGCAGAAACGGCACGATGTAGGTGTACAGCACGTTGTGCGCCAGCACCCAGGTGAAGATCACCGCCAGCACCGCGCTCACCCCGGGGGTGGCCAGCACCTGACCGATGGCGGCACGCCTGCCGGCCGGCAGGCCGTCGAAGTCCGGCACGCTGAGCAGCACCCAGCCCATCAGCACCAGGGTCGCCAGCGACACCAGCACGAAGGTGCTGCGCCAGCCCAGCAGGTCGCCCAGCCAGGTGCCCGCCGGCACCCCCAGCGACAGCGCCAGGGGCGCGCCGATCATGGCCACCGCCATCGCCCGGCCCTGCTGGCTCACGCTGACCATGCGCCGTGCGTACCCGGCGATCACGCCCCACGCCAGGCCGGCCGCCACCCCGCACATGAAGCGCGCCGCCAGGGTCAGGCTGTAGTGCTCGGACACCGCCGTCACCGTGTTGAACACGCCGAAGCCGAGCACCGCCAGCATAAGCACCCTGCGTCGGCGCCAGCCCTGGGTCAGGGTCACCAGCGGGATCGCCGCCAGCAGCGAGCCCAGCGCATAGGCCGTGACCAGTTGCCCGGCCATCGCCTCGCTGACCTGCAGGCCGCTGGCGATGTGCCCCAGCAGGCCGGCCGGCAGGGTCTCGGTGAGAATCGCGATGAAGCCGGCCATCGACAACGCCAGCAGGCCGGACAACGGGAACGCCGGTTCGGCCTCCACCCCTGCTGCGGCCTGGGCCGGACAACTGCTCTGGGACATGGTGCAAACTCCTGAAATAAAAAAGTGACTGCACGGTAATCCTTCCCGCCACTGCGGAAAAAGACGGGTAGAATTCCGCACAATCCGGACACACCTGTCCGCAATCGGAGAACGACCATGGACAGCCTCAGCGGCTTCGTGGTGTTTGTGAAAGTGGCCGAAACCCGCAGTTTCGTGGCCGCCGGCAAGGCCCTGGGGGTCAGCGCCTCGGCGGTGGGCAAGCGCGTGGCGCGGCTGGAGAGCCGGCTGGCGGTACGCCTGTTCCACCGCAGCACCCGCAGCATCACCCTCACTGCCGAGGGCGCGCTGTTTCTGGAGCGCAGCCGGCGCATCCTGGCCGAAATCGAAGCCACCGAAGCCGAGCTGTCCCAGGCCAGCCAGGCCCCGCGCGGCAAGCTGCGGGTGAGCCTGCCCCAGGTCAGCAGCATGATCGTGCCGCTGCTCAGCGACTTCATCGGGCAGTACCCGCAGATCGAACTGGACCTGGACTTCAGCGACCGCATGGTGGATATCGTCGGCGAAGGTTTCGACGTGGTACTGCGGGCCGGCGAACCCTCCGATTCGCGTCTCAATGCCCGCCGCCTGGGCGACTTCCGGCATGTGCTGGTGGGCTCGCCGGCCTACTTCGCCGAGCACGGCACACCGCGCCATCCCCGCGAGCTGGCCCGTCACGCCGGGCTGCACTACCGCTTCCTGACCACCGGCAAACTCCAGCGCTGGCCACTGCGCCGCGCCGACAACGGCGCCGACCACGAGGTGCCGGTGTCGATGGTGTGCAACCACCTGGAAACACGCATCTGCTTTGCCATGCGCGGCCACGGTATCGCCTGCCTGCCGGACTTCACCATCACCCAGCAACTGGAACGCGGCGAATTGGTGACGGTACTGGATGAACACCTGGACCACGGCGGTTGTCTGTACCTGTTGTGGCCATCGGGGCGACAGATGTCGCCCAAGCTGCGGGTATTCATCGACTTCATGGAGCAACGGCTGTTTGCCCCGGTGCCGCCAACCGCTAGAATGCCGACCCAGGAGCCCCACCCAACCATGGATAGCCGGATACCGACATGAACAGCGCTGCCCTTTTTTCGCGGATGGAACGTTAACGTGTTTTCTGCCTGTCGCTACATCAGCCTGCTCTGTCTGCTGCCCGCCCTGGCCCTGGCCGATGAGGTGCGCATCGACCCCCACGCCGACCTGCTGTACCGCCAGGCCCTGCCGTTTCTGGAGCAGGCCGATGCACGCAGCCGTGCCCTGCCACTGACCCCCGAGCCCGGCGACCAGGAGCTGATCGGCGAGGTCGAGGCGCTGGGGCGCATCCTGGAACCGGCGGTGGCGCTGCTGCGCAAGGCGGCCGAACTCGACCACCCGGTGGCGCAGTACCGCCTGGCGCTGTTCTACATCACCTACCTGCCGCAGAACGACATCGCCAGGTCCGCCTGCCCGCTGCTCGAAGCCAGCATTCGCCAGGGCTTCGCCCCGGCCGCCCTGGGCATCACCACCTGGTGCCCGGCCTTCAGCGACAGCGCCGACTACCGCCAGGCGCTGGAACGCATACCGCTGAACAACACCCTGTACGCCCCCTATTACCCGCAGCCGGCGGTGCGCCTGGAATGCAATCGCCAGCAGCCCCAGGGGCTGAACATGCAGTGGGGGCGCCAGCGTGACTTCCAGGCCGAGGTCTACCGCCTGCTGGGCACCATCGACCCGGGCCAGCGCCTGACCTACTACCAGAAGGCCGTCGACATCAACGGCTGCCTGCCGGCGCAGCGACGCCTCACCAGCCAGCGCTGAAGTACGCGGGCACCGCAAGATCGTACAAGGCAAGCGCCCACGGCTCTGGCATCCTGTGCAACCGACCCCAAGCGTGTGTTGTCATGTCCCGTTCTGCCGTTGCCCGCACTGCCTACATCCAAGGCTCGATCGCCTGCCTGCCGCTGTCGCTGGCGGTGGCCCCCTGGGGGCTGCTGGCCGGTTCCATGGCCATCGAGGCCAACCTCACCCCGCTCGAAGGCCAGGGCCTGTCGGCCATCGTGTTCGCCGGCGCCGCGCAACTGGTGGCCATCGGCATGCTCAAGGGCGGCGCCAACCTGTTCTCGATCCTGCTCACCACCCTGCTGCTGACCTCCCAGCACCTGCTGTACGGCCTGTCGATGCGCCCGGTGATCGCCGACCTGCCGCTGCGCTGGCGGCTGGGCCTGGGCTTTCTGCTGACCGACGAATTCTTCGCCCTCACCAGCCAGTACGACCGCCAGCAGTTCAACCGCTGGTACGCGCTGGGCGTGGGCCTGACCTTCTACATTGCCTGGAACCTGTTCACCCTGGCCGGCATCGTGCTGGGGCGCAACATCCCGCACCTGGACCAGCTGGGCCTGGACTTCTCTATCGTCGCCACCTTCGTGGCGCTGATCGCGCCGCTGGTACGCAACCTGGCCACGGTGGTGTGCGTGGCCGTGGCCCTGTTCAGCTCGGTGCTGTTCAGCTACTGGCACTGGGAAACCGCGCTGGTGCTGGCCGGGCTGCTGGGCATGAGCGCAGGCTTCATCTGCCAGAAACTGACCGGAGCACGCACATGATCATGCTGCTGATCGTTGCCATGGGCCTGCTGGTGTTTCTCAACCGCTACGCCTTTCTCGAACCCCGCCTGCCGTTGCGCCTGAGTTCCAATGCGCGGCAGTTCCTGGGGTTTGCCGTGCCGGGCATGCTCACCGCCATCTGCGGGCCGATCGTGTTCATGCCTGACCACCAGCTCGACCTGAGCCTGGCCAACCCCTACCTGCTAGGGGCGATCGTGGCCGTCGTGCTGGTGCTGTGGACCCGCAGCGTGCTGCTGAGCATGTTGCTGAGCATGGGGTTGTTCTTCGTGCTGCGCTGGTGGTTGAACGGCGCCCCATGAAAACCGTGCTGCGTGAACAGACCCGCCTGTGGCAGGCCCAGGCGCTGGGCGACATCGAGATGCTGCATGCGCGCTACGTGCAGCAGCGCTTCGCCCCGCATGTGCACGAAGGCTACGTGATCACCATCATCGAGTCCGGTGCACAGCGCTTCTGGCACCGTGGCAGCGAGCACCTGGCGCCCGAGGGCAGCATGGTGCTGATCAACCCGGACGAGCTGCACACCGGTGCCAAGGCGCATGCCCATGGCTGGCGCTACCGTGGCTACTACCCCGAGCAGGAGCGCATCACCTCGGTGCTGGACGAGCTGGAGCTCAAGCGCGGCGGCCTGCCCATCTTCAAGGCCAGCGTGCTGCACGACCCGCAGCTGGCGCGTGCCTTCAGTGGCTTGCATAGCCTGGCCGAGCATGGCGCCAGTGCGCTGGAGCAGCAGACCGCGTGGCGCGAGGCGGTGTTGCTGCTGGTGCAGCGTCATGCCGGGGCGCGCGAGGCGCGGGCACCGGGGCAGGAGCCGCAGTCGGTGGCCAGGGCCAAGGAGCTGATGGAAAGCCGGCTGGCCTACCCGCCGTCGCTGGAGGAGTTGGCGGTAGCGGTGGGGTTGTCGCCGTTTCATTTTGCCCGGGTGTTTCGCCAGGCTACCGGCCTGCCGCCGCATGCCTGGCTCAAGCAGCGCCGGCTGAGCCGTGCGCGGGAATTGCTCAAGGCTGATTGCCTGCCGTTCAACGTTGCGTTTGCGCTGGGGTATTCGGACCAGAGTCATCTGAACCGGCAATTCAAGCAGGCGTACGGCGTGACGCCGGGGGAGTATCGGCGGGCGTGTTCGGTGTAAGGTGCCGGGCTGCCCCCACGACCTGGAGCCAATGCAGGAGCCGGCCTTGCCGGCGAAGGGGTCAGCCCCTCACCCATGCACCCAGCGCCGATGCAGCCCTCGCGCCAGTGCATCCAGCATGAAGCCCAGCACCCCGATCACCAGCACCATCGCCATCAGCTCCGAGTACGCCAGCCGGTCGCGGGTATCCAGAATGAAATACCCCAGCCCCGCACTCACCCCGAGCATCTCGCACGGCACCAGCACGATCCACACTATGCCGATGGCCAGCCGCACGCCGGTCAGCACATGCCCCACCACCCCCGGCAGGATCACCTTGCGCAAGGTCTCCCAGCGCGTGGCGCTCAGGCTGCGGCTCAACTGCAACCAGCGCGGGTCGAGCTGACGCACACCCGCCGCCGTGTTGAGCAAGATCGGCCACAACGCGGCAAACGCCAGCAGGAAGTAGATCGGCGCATCACCCACCCCCATCAGCATCACCACCACCGGCATCCACGACAGCGGCGAGATCATGCGCAGGAACTGGAACGCCGGGGTGGTCGCCGCGTCCAGGCGCCGGTAGCTGCCCACCAGCAAACCCAGCGGCACGCCCACCAGCAACGCCAGCACCAACCCCACCAGAATGCGCTTGAGGCTCACCGCCACATGCTCGTACAGCTCGGCATGCCCCAAAAGCTCCAGCAGGCTGGCAAAGGTGGCCTGCGGCGCAAACCGCAAGGCCAGCCCGTCACCGCCGAACAGCACGATCCCACCCCACCACAGCAACAACAGCACCAGCAGCCCGGCGATACCCAGGGCCGCGTGTTTGACTGGCTTGACCATCAGACCGCGAACTCCTCGCTGCGCTCGAAGCTGTCGGGCAAGCCGAAGGCCTTGAGCCCGCCAACAGCACCGATGGCGTTGCGCACGAAGCGGTCATCCACCAGGTCGCGGGCGGTCTGTTGCGGGTCCAGTGCGGCCAGGAAGCCCTTGTCGCCTTCGATCAGGGTGTCCTTGAGGCGGCGCACCAGTTCCTCGGTGTAGCTGGGGAACGGGTACGGCTGGAAGTCGATGCGCTGCTCGTCCCACTGCGCATGCCGGATCGCCCCGCTCTGCACATACTGTTCGCGGCTGTCGGCAGCCGGCGTGAGCACCCGGTCAAGCACTTCGGTGGCATGCGGGGTATAGCGATTGGCGCCACTCTTGGACAGCAGCTGCGCCGCCTCGGCGCGGTGGTCGCGGGTCCACAGCTGGGCCTTGACGATGGCGTTGACCACCTTCTGCGACCACTCGGGGCGATTGTTCAGGTCGTGCTCGTGCATGAACACCACGCAGCATGCATGGTTGCGCCACACGTCCCCGGTAAAGCGCTGCACGCGCCCGACCTTGAGTTCCTCGGCCAGGGCATTGAACGGCTCGGCGACGATGTAGCCGGCAATGCGCTTGCTGGCCAACGCTGGCGGCATGTCCGAAGGCGGCAGTACCACCAGGTTGACCTCGTTGGCCGCCACCGCAGCCGTCGCCGCCCGTGACACCGGCTGCAAGCCGTTATCACGGAACAGTTGCTGCACCACCACGTTGTGAATGGAGTACCAGAACGGGATCGCCACCGTCTTGCCGCCCAGCTGCTTCACCTCGGTGATGTCCGGGGCCACGGTCAGCCCCGAGCCGCCCACGTGGTTCCAGGCCACCACCTTGGCCGGCACCTTGCTGCCGTAACGCGCCCATACGGTCATCGGCGACAGCAGGTGGATCACGTTGACCTGCCCGGAAATGAACGCCTCGATCACCTGCGCCCAGCTGCGCAGCAGCACCGGGCGCTCGGCCTTGATGCCCTCGGCCTCGAACAGGCCGTTGTTGTGCGCCACCAGCAGCGGCGTGGCGTCGGTGATCGGCAGGTAGCCGATGCGCACCGGCGCATCCGGCTCGGCGGCGGCACGCGCCTGCAGGCTGCTCAGCAGCGGCATCGCACCGGCGGCACTGAGCACCGCGCTGAGTTTGAGAAAATCACGACGAGTGTGGGTGAAGTCGTCCAGGCACATGGGCAGTCTCCGACGGCATAGGCAAAGAATCGGTTGGGGAAGTGTGGGTGCGGCTCGCCCGCCGAAGGGTCTTGAGAATCTCGATGCGCAGCGCGCCCAGCGCCTCGACCTGCTGCTCACGCGGGTGCGCCAGGTCGATGGGCCATTGGCCGAGGGTCCGCGCCGGGTGGTCGCCCAGTAGCAGGATGCGGTCGGACAACAGCAGGGCCTCGTCGATATCGTGGGTGATCAGCACCGCAGCGGTGCCGTGTTCGGCGATCACGCTCAGCAGCAGCTGCTGCATGTCGGCGCGGGTCACTTCGTCCAGCGCGCCAAAGGGCTCGTCCAGCAGCAGTACATGGGGCTGGCGCGCCAGGCAGCGCGCCAGCGCGGTGCGCTGGGCCATGCCGCCGGACAACTGCGCCGGGTAATGCTGGCGTGCATGCTGCAGGCCCACGGCGGCAATCGCATGGTCGATGCGCGCCTCGCGCTCGGCCTTGGCCAAACGCGGCTGGCGAGCGAAATCCAGGCCAAAGGCAACGTTGCTTTCCAGGCTCAGCCAGGGCAGCAGGCTGGGGTCCTGGAACGCCACCGCCACCCGTGGATGCGGGCCGTCCAGCGGCTCGCCGAGCAGGCTCACGCGGCCATCGCGCGCCGCCTGCAAGCCGGCCAGTACCCGCAGCAGGCTGGACTTGCCCACCCCGCTGGGGCCCAGGATCGACACCACTTCGCCCGGCGCCAGGTCCAGGTCGAAGCCTTCGAGCAGGGTTTGCCAGCCCTGTTCGCGGGCGTAGCCCAGGCTGATACCGCGGGCCTGCAGTACCACCTTGCTCATGCTGCGCGTGCCTGGCGTTGCAGCTCGGCGCGCAGTTGCACCAGGCTCGGGGTCACGATCGGCACGAACGCCGACTCGCGCCAGCGCCGCGCAAAGCCTGCGCCGTACTCGCTCAGGTAGGCCTTGCCGCCGCTGGCCTGCAGCTCCAGTTGCAGCGCCTCGCCAACGATCTCGGCCAGGCTGATGCGCACCTTGAACAGCGACGCCGGGTTGCCCAGGAAGCGCCCGTCGAGCAGGCCGGCCTTGAGCTCGCTCACCACATCGGCCAGCAGCTCGCGCTGCGCCTCGAGGGTTTGCGCCAGCACCGAACGCACCCCCTGCAGATGCCCCTGCGCTTCCTGCAAGGCGCGCCGCGCCAGGCCGATGGCCATGCCGCACTGCAGGCCCAGGAACGCCGGGCGCACCGCCGGCAGGAACTGCCGGGCATCCTCATGCAGCAGCCAGTCGCGGCCCAGGGCCACCTGATCGAAATCCAGCGCGGCGGTATTGCTCGACTGCAGGCCCATCAGTTGCAGGTCGGGGGAGCGCTGCACCCCCGCGATGCCGTCGGGGATCGCCACCACGAACGGTGCACCGCCTTCGGCGCGGTCGATGGCGGCGGCCACCACGAAGCCGCCCTTGCGCAGGTTGGTGACCCAGTGCAGGCGCCCGTTGAGCGCCCAGCCCTGCTCGCCGCGCGCCGTGGCGCTGACCTGCAGCGACTCGATGCCGGACAGAAACTTCATTGCGTTGGAAAGCCCGGTGGCACCGGCCAGCTCACCGCTGAGCAACGACGGCAGCAGGCGCTCGCGCAGGGCGCTGTTGGGGCTGTGCAGCAGGTATTCGATAAAGGCCCGCTGGCCCCAGAACACGAAGGCGGCGGCCAGCGAATAGCTGGCAACGCTGGCCACGGTTTCCACGGCGTCGGCCACACTGGCGCCGCTGCCGCCCTGACGCGGGTCCACACCCACACCCAGCACCTTGGCTGCGGCCAGTTGCCCCAGCACCTGCTGCGGGTCGCACCGGCCCTGGTCGAGCGCCTCGGCATTGGCCTCCAGCCAGTGCTGCAATACGGGATCAAGCATGTTCTTTCCTCCTTAGAACAGGGCGCCAGCCACACACTGGCGCCACGGGGCTCACTGAGCGTCGGCCTGCCAGCGGTACTTGGCCAGCTCGTCATTGAGCGGCGTGCGCGCAAACACGTTGGCGAAATTGCACAGCGTGGCCAGGCTCACCCCCAGGATAACTTCCAGGGCATGGCCTTCGGTGTAACCGGCCTCGCGAAACTCAGCGTAGGTGGCATCGCTCACATTGCCACGGGTGGCAATCACTTCGCGGGAAAACTTCGCCAGGGTTTCGAGCCTGGGCGATGGTAACTCGCCGCGCGCACGCAGGGCCTGCACCACTTCTTCGGGCAGCTTGGCCTTGTTCAGCGCCACCGCCGTATGGCCGGCCACGCAGAAGTCGCAGCCGTGCTGGGTGGCGGCAATCAGCTGCACCACTTCGCGCTCGGCCAGGCTCAGCTCGGCCTTGCCATTGAGCGCCGAAACCGTCACATAGGTTTCCAGCGCAGCCGGCGCGTTGGCCAGCACGCCCAGCAGGTTGGGAATGAAGCCGGAATTCTTCTGCGCGTTCTCCAGGAACGGGCGCGCGGCTTCCGGGGCGCTTTGCACGGTGTGTAGAGTGATGCGTGACATGGCGTGGTCTCCTGCATACTGAAGGTGTTCGCCAAGTCTGTTGGTTATAAGAAAACCGATCCATATTCTACAGTCGCGATTACTTGCTCCAGAGTGTTTCCATTAGATGATTTCTTCCAGCGTTTTGGTCGATTGGTTATTAGAGCGTCTGGAACTGGACGCCAGCCTGTTCCATGTGGGGCGCTACTGCGGTGGCTGGCACGCCAGCACCCAGGGCCTGGCCCGGGCCAGCTTTCACGTGGTGGTGCAGGGCCACTGCTGGCTGCACATCGACGGCCAGCCCGAGCCGCAGCGGCTGGAGGCCGGCGAGGCGGTGTTCCTGCTGCGCGACCTGCCCTATCGCCTGTCCGACAGCGCCGACAGCGACACCGCGCGCTGCCAGCCGCGCATCCCGATGCAGGCGCTCGACAGCCAGGCGGCGGATGGCATGGGGCTGGTGTGCGGGTTCTTTCACTTCCAGCCGGGGCTGTCGTCGCTGATGGCCGAGTCGCTGGCCGACTGGATCATCCTGCGCACCGGCGACCCGTCGCTGCAGGCGGCGCGGGCGCTGTTCGAGCTGATCCTGGAGGAATGCCAGCGTACCCCCGCGCCCTCCTCCACCCTGCTGGAGCGCCTGAGCCAATTGCTGTTCTTGTACGTGCTGCGCCAGCAGGTGAGCGACAACCAGGACCTTGGCGGCCTGGTCGCCCTGGCCCGTCACCCCGCGTTCGCCCCGCTGCTGGAGCAGTTGATCGAACACCCCGAACAGCCCTGGTCGCTGGAGAGCATGGCCGCCTGCACAGGGCTGTCGCGCTCGGCCTTCTTCAAGCGTTTCAACGAGCTGGCCGGCCAGTCGCCGGGCCAGGTGCTGCTGGCGCTGCGCATGCGTCACGCCTGCCAGTTGCTCAAGGCCAACAACACCGTCGAACAGGTCTGCGCAGCGGTGGGCTACCAGTCCATCGCCGCCTTCACCCGGGCGTTCGGCAAGGCCATCGGCGTGCAGCCCGGCGCCTACCGCCGCCAGCACGAGGGCCGCTGAAACAAAGGCTGTGCGGTAATCGAACAGAACCCGTCGTCGCCCCCTAAAGTCATGCGCCGCGCCTCCGATAGCAGCCTACCCACCGCACAGAGTGGGGGTATTTTTTACTGCCAGGAGTAATGCCCGCATGCTTGCCGACCTCAAGATCCGCACCGGAATGTTCTGGGTGCTGCTGCTGTTCAGCGCCACCCTGCTGTTTTCCACCGTCAGCGCCTGGCGGGCGGCGGTGGGCAGCGACGCGCAGATCAACGAGCTGGACCAGACCGCCCAGCAGTCCGACCGCCTCAACAACGCGCTGCTGATGGCGATTCGCGCCAGTGCCAACGTGTCGTCGGGCTTTATCGAGCAGCAAGGCGGCCACCTCGACAGTGCCAAGGCGCGCCTGGCCATGTCGCAAAAGCTGCTGGGCGACAGCCAGGCGCTGGTCGACGCCTTCGTCACCAACACCCATGAGCCGGCGCAAAAGGCCCTGGCCCAGGACCTGCAGCGCACCTTCGCCGACTACGCCAACGCCGTGGCCGGGCAGCGCGCCGCCACGCTCAAAGGCTCGCTGGACGACTACTTCACCGTCAACGTGGATGCCGGCAACGCCATGCGCGCACTGCAGGCGCTGCGCCAGCAACTGGTGGCAGCCCTGGCCGAGCGCAGCCGGCAGATCATGGCCGAGTCCGACCAGCGCCTGGCCACGGCCCAGTGGCTGAGCGTGCTGCTGGGGCTGTTGACCCTGGTGCTGGCCGCCGTGTGCTGGGCCTTTATCGTCGCCCGTGTGCTGCGCCCGCTGCGCGAGGCCGGCGTGCATTTTCAGCGCATTGCCGGGGGCGACCTGAGCGTGCCGGTGACGGTACGCAGCCACAACGAGATCGGCCAGCTGTTCGCCGAACTGGAGCGCATGCAGCACAGCCAGCGCGATACCCTGGGGCAGATCACCGCCTGCGCCACGCAGCTGTCCAGCGCCGCCCAGGCCCTGGACAGCGTGACCGAGCAGAGCACCCAGAGCCTGCGCCAGCAGGACCAGGAGCTGGAACAGGCCGCCACGGCGGTTACCGAGATGACCACGGCGGTCGAGGAAGTGGCGCGCAATGCGGTGTCCACCTCCCAGGCGGCCAGTGCCTCCAATGCCTTGGCCGAACAGAGCCGCCAGCAGGTCGCCGACAACATCGACGGCACCCAGGCCATGGCTCGCGAAGTGGCGATCAGCGGCGAGCGCCTGCAACAGCTGGCGGTGCAGATTCACGAGATCGGCACGGTGCTGGAGGTGATCCGTTCGGTGTCGGAGCAGACCAACCTGCTGGCGCTCAATGCCGCCATCGAGGCGGCGCGTGCCGGCGAGGCCGGGCGCGGGTTTGCGGTGGTGGCCGATGAGGTCAGGACCCTGGCCTACCGCACGCAGCAATCGACCCAGGAAATCGAGCAGATGATCAACAGCGTGCAACAGGGCACCCAGGCGGCGGTGGACTCGATGCAGGCCAGTACCGGCCGCGCGCAGTCCACGCTGGGCATCACCCAGGCGTCAGGCCAGGTGCTGGAGGGCATCTACACGGCCATCGGCCAGATCAACGAGCGCAACCTGGTGATTGCCAGCGCGGCAGAAGAGCAGGCCCAGGTGGCCCGCGAGGTGGATCGCAACCTGCTGAACATTCGTGAATTGTCGGGCCGCTCGGCGGCGGGCGCCGAGCAGACCCGCGTCGCCAGCCATGCGCTGTCGCAGCTGGCCATGCAACTGACCACGCTGGTCACGCGTTTTATCGTCTGAGGTGCGGCGCCGGTTCGCCGGCAAAGCCGGCGCCTACAGGGCACCGCGCCCCTTCAGAACCACTCCCGACGCTCCTCGAACGCGGCCCGGATCATGGTCACCAGCACCTGCACCAACGCCGCCTGCGCCGCACGCTCATGCACCGCCAGCCACACCGTGCGGCGCATCGGCGCCTCCAGCAACCCCGGCAATGCCAGCAGGCCACGGTCCAGCTGCGCCGCATAATGCGGCAGCAAGCCGATGCACGCGCTGCACTTGATCAACTGGCTGAACAGGTCGTAGCCCGGCACCCGCGTCACCCCCGCCTCGCGCTCGCTCAACAGGCGGTTCCACGGCGCCAGCGCCGCCACCTGGGCCTCGCCCTGCCACTGCACCAGCATGTAGTCGCGCAGGTCGTCCCGGCACACCGGCCGGTTGCTCTCGCGCGAATAGCGCTTGGCAATGTGCGGGTGATACTCCAGCTGCGCCAGGCGCGTCGGCGCCTCGCCGGCAAACCCCGGCAGCGGCACGCTGCCCGCCTCGTCATCGAGCCACAGCACCACATCGGCCTGCGCCAATCCCTGTGCATCCAGGCCGCTGACATCCAGGCGGATCCCGGCGTTCTGGCGCACGAAGGCCACCAGGTTGCGCGCCAGAATGTCCTGCATGATCGGTTCGGCCACCGCCAGGCGCACCAGCACCGGCGCATCCAGCGCGGTCATGGCCTGTGGCTTGCTGCTCAGGCTCGACTGCAGCAACGCCTGCAACTGGCGCCCCTCGCGGCTGAGCACCAGGGCATGGCCGCGGTTGACGAACAATGGATACCCCACCCGCGCTTCCAGCTGCGCCAGCTTCTTGCGCAACAGGGTGGACTTGAGGTTGAGGCTGCGCGCAGCCTGCATGAAGCAGCCGCACCGCGCACTGGCCAGAAAACAGCTGAGCATCTGCTCGTCCTGCACCCAGCCCAGCCCGGCCCGCACCTTGGCCAGCGGCTCGGCCGGCGGATAATCGGGCACGTAGTGCGGCATATCGAACATCGGCATCCTCGCCTCCTGCCGGGCCCCGGCCAGGGCCCGCTCTTCCTTGATCGACGCCGCCTAGCGGCTGGCGTCCATGACCTGATTGAGCGCAGCGCCATCGATACTCAGCGTCGCGCTGTTGAACATGCCGTCCACGTAGGCCCGGGCCACCTGTTCCTGGCGCTGGGCCCGCAACAGGTCACGCAGGCTGTCGCGCACCTCGTCCAGGCTGGCCACACGCGGCGGCTGCACCTCGATGAGCTTGACGATGTGAAAGCCCGCCGCACTCTGCAACGGCTCGCTCACCGCCCCTTCCTTGAGCTGCGGCACCGCATCGCGCACCTGCGGCAGCAACTGGCTCAGCGGCTGCAAACCACTGTCGCCGTCACGCTGCGCACTCTCGCGGTCCTGCGAGTTGGCCCTGGCCAGCGCGGCAAAGTCGGCATTGGCAGCCTGGGCCTGCTTGCTCAGGGCCAGCGCCTGCTTGCGCACGCGTGCCACCGACTGCTCGTCCGGCACCGCCAGGAAGATCTGGCTCAGGTGATAGCGCGTGGGCAGTTGCAGGCTGGCCTTGCCGTTCTCGTAGGCCGCCTGCAGTTCAGCCTCGCTGGGGTAGTCGGCCGGTACCTGGCTGACCGAGTTCAGGTAGTCGCGCAGCACGATCTGCTCCACCACCGCATGGGTCTGCGCCTGCACATCGGGACGCTCCGACCAGCCCTGGGCCTGGGCCTGCTGGTACAGCGCCTTTTCCGCCAGGCGCGAGCGAATCCAGCCCTCCAGGGCCTGGCGATTGCCGCTCAGTTCCTCGCGCGCCGGCGCCGGCAGCTTGGCGAACAGCGCCTTGAGCTCCTCCACGCTGACCTGCTGGTCGCCCAGGCGCGCCAGCGCCGGCCCCGCATCGCTCGCCACAGCGGCAACCGCCGGCGGTTTCGCGCTGGCTGCCACCGGGTCATCCCCCGTGCGCAGTGCCAACACCACTGCCACGCCCAGAACGGCCAGCGCGCCCGCGCCGGCCCACAGCGTACGTCGAGTCACGAAGCGCTCACCGCTTCAGCCCCGGCCACCGCCTCGTCCTGCACCTGGGCCACGTTGCGGCTGTAGTCGCGCAGGTACACGATGAACTCCTGCAGCAGGCGGTCCCACAGCACCAGGCTGCCCAGCAGGTGCTTGTGGCTGACGCCGTCGGCCACCATCACGTCCATCTCCATCACCAGGAACTCGCCCTGCACCGACAGCCGCGCGAAGCGGCGCGATACGTTCCAGCGTTCGGCCAGCCCGGCCGGCAGCTCACCCTGGATGCGCAGGGCGCAGCTGTAGGTGAAGTCGAGGAACTCGCCCTCGCGCTCGGCACGGTTGCCAAAGCGCACCGCATAGCCCACGCCCTGGCTGGCACTGAGCAGTTGCACCACGGCATTCTGCTCGCTGCGATTGACTCGGCAACCTGCATCCTGCAACAGGGTGGTCAGAGAGTCGGCGCTGACGGTTTCGATCAGTTGGTTGTCGCTCATGGCTTCGCTTCCTTGTGTCAATTGACTTGCGGTTTGCTGCCGCCCTGCGCGGCATCGAACTGGGTCTGGTACAGCTGATCGCCGTAGGCCTGGGCAAGCTCCTCGAACTTCACCCGGGCGCCCCCGGCAAAGGGTTGGCGCATCTTCATCACATCCGCCACATCGATCTTTTCGTAGGCCGCAAGAATCCCCTTGGCGACCCCGTACATCTGCTGATTCTTTGCCGAACACGCCAGCACCTGCTGCTCGCGCTCGGCCAGGCTGGCGGCCAGGCGCGCACGCTCGGCTTCCTTGGCCTTGGCCATGCCCAGCAGCTCGTCGTAGGCCTGCTTGTACTTGCCCAGTTGCGCGTTGCTGCTGGCCACCAGCGCCTGCGCCTGGCCGTGCAGGGCCTGCTGCTGGACCAGCAACTGCTCGGCCTGGCCACGGGCCTGGGCCAGTTGCGCGGTCAGTTGCTGCACCTGGGCCTGGGCCGCATCGCGTTGCTGCTCGGCGCTCTGGCGCGCCGCCGAAGCCTGCGCCTGTTCGCTCTGCAGCGCCTGCAACTGCTGGGTGGTACTGCGCAGCTGGGTGCGCAGGCGCTCTTCCATGCCTTCGGCCGCAGCCACCCCCGCCCAGCTCACGCCCAACGCCACCAGCAGGTACGAACAACAGGCCCGATAGGCTCGCTTGTTCATGCTCTTTCTCCCTGTGCGCGCCTGCTAGAAGCGCGTGTTGACTTCAAGTTGTAGCACATCGATATCGAACGGCGCGCCGTACACCGCCTCGGTACTCATCCAGCGCGCCGTGGCGTACACGTTCTGGTCCAGGCCGTAGTTGGCACCGAGGATGTAGCCCTTGGCGTTGGTGCCGCCCAGGTGGAACGAGGAATCGTTGAAGCCGTCGGGCAAGGCATCGGGCTGGATGTGCTTGTAGCCGGCGAACAGGTTCCAGTCGCCCTGCTTTTTCAGCTCCAGCGCGTTGCCCAGGGTGAACTGCACCATCCACGCATTGGCACCGCTCTTGATGTTGCCGTCGCTGTCGAGGTTGTTGGCCAACTGGCCGGCCGAACGCTTGCGCATCTCGCCTTCGTCGTAGGCCAGGTTGTGGATGTAGTTGGCCTGGCTGCGCAGCTTGAAGTCGTGCGGCAGCTCGGTGTCCCATACCGCGTTCAGGTCCAGCAGGTTGAACTCCGATGCCAGCCCCACGAACTGCGGCTGCGGGGTGGCGGCCGGGTTGGCCGGGTTGGGCGTGATGTCGCGCAGCAGGAACAGCGTGTTGCCCTTCTGCATGAAGGTCGGGCGGCTGCCGTCACTGTCGCAGCCGGGGTCGCCGTTCCACGGCTCGCATGCCCCGGAGCGCTCGCCGGCAATGTCGTCGAAGCGGTAGTAGGCCAGCGCGCCCTTGAGCCGGTTGCTGTCGTTGATCTGCCAGTTGGCGCCCAGCTGCGCGCCGTACAGCCACTTGTTGTCGCTGCTTTCCTTGTCCAGCCCGTTGCTGCTGGCGGTGTCGGCGCTGTACTCCACCGGGAACGCGCCGAGGGTCCCGAACAGGCTCAGGCTGTCGCTCAGCGGCTGGTTGAACAGGGCCGCCACGCCGTCGAAGTTGAGGTCGTTGGAATACAGCATGTCGGTGGACATGAACGGGTTGGCGATACGCCCGCCGGTCAGGGTCACGCGCTCGCTGGCCACCCAGCTCAGGTAGCCCTGGTCGAGCCACAGGTCCTTCTTGCCGAAGCCGCCGCCCAGGGTCTGGGTGGTGGACACCGGGCCGTTGTCGCTGCCGGTGCCGATGCGGATACCCGCCGTCCAGCTCGGCGACAGCACCGCCTTCAGGCCCAGGCGCGCGCGCAGGCGCAGCAGGTTCTCGCGGTCTTCGCGGGTATTGAGCAGCGGCGGCAGGTTGCGCCCGTTGTTGGGGTTGACGTCGTAGGGGCCGTCGGCGTTGAGCTTGGCGAAATCGATGATCTGGTTGCTGTTGTTGCCCGAGAAGTAGCGCGACTCGTCGCGCAGGCGCACGTCGCCATCGAAGCTGATGCGCGAGGCCCAGTCGGGGAAGGTGTTGGGCGCGGCCCAGTTCTCCTGCCTGGCCTTGGCCATCACCTCGGCCTTGACCTCGTCGCGGATCTGGTCGCGCACGATGGCCGGCACATACTGCACGCGCACCTCGCCATTGGCCGCCGGCACCGCCGCCACGCTGGCGCGGGCCTGCACCGCCTCGCTTTCGGCCTGGTCGATCAGGGCCTGGGCCTGGTCCTGCTTGAGCACACCCTGCTGCACCAGCAGGCGGATCAGGTTGATCGTCGCGTTCTGCGACGGCGCCGGGGTCTGCGCCACGGCCGGACCGACCGCCGCGGCGACCACCAGGCCGACTGCCAGGGTCAATCGGTTCACTGAGCACATCATGGATTTACCGCTCCTGTTGGTAAGTCGTGCGTCGTAGGGATCGGGCGCCGGGTTCATCCGCGGCGCCCCTGCAAGGCGATGCGCACCGGCAGGGTCAGGCTCGCCGGCGGGCGCTGGGTCATGGCCGGGGCGGCGCGCAATGCGGCCAGCACCTGGGCGTCCACTGCGGCATCGCCGCTGGAGCGCACCAGCTCGACGCGGGTCACCTCGCCGGTTTCGCTGAGCCAAACATCGCCCTGCAGGTTGAAGGTCAGGTTGCGCAGCTCGGGGTTGTCGCGCAGCAGGCGCTGGAAGGCATACGCCAGGAACTGGCCGTAGCTGCCGCTGCCCAGCCCGCCACCGCCGCCGGCCATGCCGCCGCCCTTGCCGGCACCGATGTTGAAAGCGTCGCCGCCCGCCTGTGCATCGCCGTCGATCTGCATCGGGTTGGCCATGTCATCGGCCGGGCTCGGCGGCGCCTCCTCGGCCGGCTTGACCTCCTCGGCCTCGGGCACCGGCTGCGGCTCGACAATCTTCTCTTCCACGGGCGGCTCCGGTTCCTTGGGGGGCTCGGGGGGCGGCGGCGGTGGGGGGGGCGGCAGCGGAATGATCGCGGGGATCTTCGGTGCCTCGCGGCGCACCCCGCTCATGTCGTTGGCCCACTGCCACAGCAACCAGGCCAGGCCCGCGCCCACCAGTGCCACGGCGCCCCACTTGAGCAGGCGCCGGCTATCGAACTTCTGGTTCATGGGCATCCTCAACCCTGGTTCGGCTTGCCGGTCACCAGCCCGACCTGGGCCAGCTCCAGCCGACGCAACAGGTCGAGCACCTCGACCACCTTCTGGTACTGCACCGCCGCGTCGCCGCGCACGATGATCGGGAAGTCCGGGCTGCGCGCCTTCTCGCTGCGCAGGCGCTCTTCCAGTTCGGCCAGGGTCACCGGGTAGGCGTCGAGAAACACCTGCCCGGCATCGTTGACCGAGATCGCCTTGGTCTTGGGCTGGGACAGCGACACCGAGGCACTGGCCTTGGGCAGCTGGATCTGGATGCCCGACACCTGCGCGGTGGCGGTGAGGATGAACATCACCAGCACCACCATCAGCACATCCACCAGCGGGGTGACGTTGATGCTGTCGACGGCCGCGTCGTCGTCATCGTCGTGGGAAGCATTCATGGCTGCCATGGCGCTCTCCTCAGGCCGGTACGGACGGGTGGGCAGCGTGGGCAGCACGCCGGTGGCTGGCCTCGCCGGCCTGGCCTTCGCCATGCAGCTCGGCCAGGCGCGTGATGAACTCGTCGACGAACACGCGCATGTCGGCGCTGACCTCCTTGTTGCGGGTGATCAGGCGGTTGTAGCCAAACAGCGCGGGGATCGCGACGAACAGGCCCATGGCGGTGGCCAGCAACGCCGCGGCCATGCCGGGGGCGATGGCGTTGATGTTCACGTCACCGGCCATCGCGGTGCCCAGGAACACCACCATGATCCCCAGCACGGTGCCCAGCAGGCCGATGTAAGGGCCGCCGGCAATCGCGTTGGACAGGCTCGACAGCTTCGAGCCCAGCGCCTGGTTCTCGCGGGTGCGCACCCCGTCCATCGAACAGCGAATGGCCTCGATGGTGGCCGCCGACACCGCCGAGGTGTCGAAGCCCTGGGCGCGGCGGGTACGGATCTCCTTGACCGCCACCAGGTACAGGCGCCACAGCGACGAATGCGTCAGGCGCTCGCCCAGGGCGGTGTCGTCGGCGAACATCTCAAGGCGCGTGCCGATATTGGCGAACTGCTCGCGAAACAGCCGGTTGGCCTGGCTGACGTGGTTGAGGGTGCGGTTCTTGCGCAGCATGATCACCCACGACTGCACCATCATCAGCACCAGCACCGCGATGATGATCCAGGCGTCCAGCGGCACCGCCTTGAGCAGAAAGCCCAGGCTGCCGAAACCGAAACCGGACTGCTCTTCATCCACCCCGTACACCACCAGGCGCGACTCGGCGCCCTGGGCCAGCGCGTCGGCCTGCAGCACCGGCACGGCGCGGGCGATGCGCGACAGGCGCAGCTCGTCCATCGCCCCCACGAACGGCACATAGGCGCCGGCCGGCTGACCCTCGGCCGGCGGCAGGTCGGCGCCGATGGCCAGGGTCGAATTGAACGCCGGCACCGCCGCGGTCAGGCTGGCGACCTGGCGCCCGTCCACCAGCAGGCTGAGCGTACCGCCCTCGCCCACCAGCGCCAGGTGTTGCCACTGGCCGGCATCGAGCACCTGGCCGGCAGCGCTGCGCAGGCCGTTGACCTCGACGAACGGCAGGCCCTGGCTCACACCCAGCAGCAGGCGGTTTTCGCCTTCATGACGGGCCAGCAGCAACTGATCGCCCAGCAGTTGGTCCTGGCGTACCCAGGCGCTGAAGGTGAAGGCGGCGCCAGCCGGCAGTTGCAGCGACGGGCTGGGTGCCAGCAGCAGCGGCTGGCCGTTGAACTGGATGGCGCGACCAATGATGCCCTCGATGCTCGCCGCACTGCCCTGGGCCTGGTTGCCGTAGGGGCTGGCGTCACGCGGTGCGGCGCCGTCGAAGTGCATCAGCAGGGTGTAGTCGGCATCGAAGGCCGGTTGCGCATTGGCCGGCTGCGCCTTGGGGTTGCCGTAGTACATCCACAGGTCCTGGCGCTGGCCGCCCTGCACGTCCGGCACGTCGACCCAGATCAGCGCCATGCCCATCAGCGGGTCGAAGCTTTCGATCTGGTGGTTGAGCACGGTCTTGTCGTCGCTGGCCACGAAGCGGATGTCCGCGCCGTTTTCATTGACCCCGTCAAAGCTGAAATTGCCGGTGTGCAGGCGTACCAGCAGTGCCGTGCGGCCCAGCGACTGGGTCAGCGCCGCGCCCTGGGGCGTGGTGTCGACGGAAATCTGCTTGCGGAACTGCCAGTCGTCCTGCCACCAGGCACTGGCGCTGCCCGGCAGGGCAAAGCCCAGGCAAATGAGCAGGGTCAAGATGAGGCGTTGCATGGAATGTCTCCAGGGTCGATGCCGATGGGGTCAGAAGGTTGCCTGTACGCTGAAGTGCAGACGCGAGTGGTTTTTCTCGGTGTTCGCGCCGTCCTTGAGCGGCAGGCCCCAGTCCAGGCTGCCGGACAGCCAGTCGTTGAGGGTGGCGCGGGTGCCCAGGCCGACGCTGGCCAGGCTGAAGTGGTCGTCCTGCTCGGGCAGCGGGTCCTGCAGCGACAGCTGCGCGCCTTCGGCGAACACATAGAAACGCCAGTCGCTGATGTAGCTGCCCACGTAGCGGCCCAGCGAGGGCGTGCGCAGTTCCTGGGAGAACAGCAGGCCGTCGTCGCCGGTGCGTTCGGCGGCCAGGTAGCCGCGCACCGAGGTGGCGCCGCCGGCAGCGAACTGTTCGTTGGACACCAGGGCCCCGGAGGCCAGTTGAAAGCCCAGCTTGGTTGCGCTCTGCCAGTCGCCGGCAAACGTGAACGTGTAGTTCGCATCGCCCTTGAGCGCGGCGAAACTGGAGTCGGCGCGGTAGCGCTTGTAGTCGAAGGCCTCGTCGTCGCTGCCGTAGCCGAACAGCCGGCGTGTGCCGGCCACCAGGCTCAGGCCCAGCCCCAGCTGCGAGGCTTCGGTGTAGCGAAAGCCGTTGTAGGCCAGGGTGATCGGTGCGTACTTGAGCGGCACGGTATCGCGCTCGCCGCCCAGTTCGACCTGCTCGTCGAAGTCCTTGAAGTCGATGCCCACGGAAAACGAGTTGGCCCAGTTGCCGTCTGGCACCAGTGAGTAGATCGCCGACAGCCCGTAGGAATGACCCTTGCCCAGCACGTTGCTGCCGCCCACGGTGGCCACGCTGCTGTCGGACTTGTAGCCGCTGGCCTGCAGGGTCCAGCGCGGGTTCAGGGGCGCGCTGTATGAACCGGACCACACCTGCGCGTTGTCGGTGTCCTGGGGGGCGGTGAACCAGGTCAGCGACACGCTGTGACCCAGTTGCCAGAGGTTGTTGTAGCCCACGGTGGCCACGCTGCGCAGCTTTCTGGTGTCGGCGCTGTAGTCGTTGTTCAGGCCGATGCTGGCGTGCCAGGGCTGCTTGTCTTCGACCTGCAGGTCGACGTCCAGGGTGCCGGGGCGCTGGCCTTCGCGCACCAGTGGCATCACCTGGCGCCCGGGGCCGCGGTTGAGTGCGGCCAGTTCGCCCTGGACCTTGGCAAAGTCCGGCACCTGGCCCTCGCTCAGGGCCGGCACCTGCTCGCGGATCTCCACGGGCGAGTAATGCCTGGCGCCGACCACTCGTACCCGGCCGACCCTGGTTTCGCTGACCTGCAGGTACACCACGCCGCCTTCGACCTGCTGCTCGGGCAGCTCGACGAACACCGACTGATAGCCCAGCGCCTGATAGCGTTTCTGCAGGGCCTCGCGGGCGCCTTCCAGATCCACCAGGGTCTTCTGCGGGCCGAGGTAGGGGTACACCGCCTCCTCGATGGCGCGGGCGTCGAGCACCGTGTTGCCGCGCACCACGTACTCGTTGATATCGACGCGACGCTCGGCCTGTTCGGCGCTTGCGTGGTGGGTTCCCAGGGCCAGCAGCATCACTGCGCCGGCTCGCCACCCGTTGAAAAACAAATGCTCCACACCGCCCCCTCGTTCAAGGAAATCCGTCTGGCCCAGGGCCGTGTCTTATGAATGGTTGTCTGCGCCGCCGTGACCGGCGTGGCGGGCCAGCCAGCTGTGCAGCTGGGCCAGGTTGAGGCTGAACTCGGGCATCTGCGCCAGGCCCGCGTTGCACACCTCGTTGACGATCGACTGCAGCAGGCGCGTGGCCTGCTGGCAGGCCAGCAGTGCGTTGAGGTCGTGGCTGAACAGGTTGAAGCTCCACACCCGCGACTTGAGTTCCAGGCCCACGAACCAGCGGAACAGCAGGTTGTAGTTGAGCTGTTCGTAGAGTTGTTTTTCGCTGGGGACCGAATACAGCAGCTGCAACAGCAGCAGGTGCATCAGGGTGTGCGGGGCGATGCTCATCGCGTTGCGCCGGGCCAGGTCGGCCAGCTCCTGGGCGTGGGCGGCCAGCAGTTCCTCGACCCTGGGCTTGAGCATCACCAGCGAATGGCCTGGCGGGATGCAGCTGGAGACTTCCTTGAGCGCGCTTTGCCAGTCGTCCTGGGACACGATCCACACCCAGGGTGCGCCGTAGCGGTACACCGACACCGGTTGCTTGCGCGCGGCTTCGACGATCTTCGCCAGGCGTTGATCGAGTTCCTGCATTCCGACTTTTGCGTAGCGTTCCATGGTTCCCATCGCTCCACTCCCTTCGTCCCTGTGCGGCTGCGCAGTGACTGCACATACCCATGACGGGGGTGGCGCTTTGCTACCGAACTTTTGTCACCAAAGCTTCATGAAGAGAGATGCAGGGCCTGGGCTATCCAGCGCCCTCAGGGTCGTGCGCCGCGCGGGCGGCGCTCGATTTGAAGAGCGCCACAACTTCATCGACTGGCGCCTGCCGGGCCCGCCCCAACCGCCCGCCCCTCACCCCTGCTGCACCCAGACCAACCGAACCGCAAACCCCACCAGCAGCCCACCAAACACCCACTGCTGAACCTTCTGCGCCAGCGCGCGCTGCTCCAGTTGGCGCCCGACCCACCCGCCGGCCAGTGCATACACCCCATCGAACATCATCCCCATCACCACCAGCACCAGCCCCAGCAGCGCGAACTGCTCACCCACCGCCCCCTGTGCGGGGTGGATGAACTGCGGCAACAGCACCGAGCAGAACAGCAAGGCCTTGGGGTTGAGCAGGTTGGTCAGAAAGCCCTGCGCCATCGCCGCCCTCCACGTGCCCCGCACCGCTGCACCCCCCGGGCCCTGCACGGAACCCGCCACGGGCCTGAACATCTTCACCCCCAGCCACAGCAGGTAGGCCGCCCCGGTGTACTTGACCACCTCGAACGTCCAGGGCAGTACCTTGAACAGCGTCGCCAGCCCGACGGCGGCCAGGGTCACGTGGCACGCCCGGGCAACCGCCAGCCCCAGCACGGTCGCCAGCGCCGCGCGGCGCCCCTGGCGCGCACCGGTCTGCAGCAGCAGGATCATGTCCGGGCCCGGCATCAGGTAGATCATCGTCAGGGCAGTCAGGTAGAGCAGTTTTTCGTCCATTTCAACGACCTCAGGCTGGGGCAACAGAGTGAAAATTCTATGCCGGAAGGTAGAGGCAGGTGCTTGCGTTATGCGCCCGCAACGGGGCTATTATTGGCAGGATGTACCAATTTAATACCTAGACACAGGCCACTTATGCCAAACCACGACCCAACCTACCCCAAGCTGGACGGTTACGACCAACGCATCCTTGGCGCACTGCAGCGCGACGGGCGCCTCACCAACGTGCAACTGGCTGAAGAGATCGGGCTGTCGGCTTCGCCGTGCCTGCGACGGGTGAGGCTGCTGGAAGAAGCCGGGGTGATCCGCGGCTACCATGCCAGCCTCGAAGCCGAGGCAGTCGGCCTGGGGTTGACGGTGTTCGTGGGGGTGAAGGTCGAGCGGCACCATGAGGTCGAAGCGGAAAACTTCCGCCTGGCCGTGCTGGCCCTGCCCGAGGTGGTCAGCGCCTTTCTGGTGTCGGGCGAGTCGGATTTCCTGTTGCATGTGGTGGTGCCGGATCTGCGCGGCTATGAGCGGTTCCTGACCGACACGCTGCTCAAGCTGCCGGGGATCCGGGATATCCGCAGCAACTTCGCAATCAAGACGATCAAGCCGCAGGGGGCGCTGCCGCTGGGGCACCTGGGGCGGTAAGCGGGTAGCAACGACCGGCCCACCCGCCCCGAACCGAACCTGGCAACCCTACAGCACCAGATTCCCGCGCTCCTCCTCCGTCAACCGCCCCCGCGCCTGCTCATCCAGCGCCCCGGCCCCCAGCACCTGCACCGGGCTCTGCGGGTTGTACTGCGGCCCCAGGCTCGCGCCCTCCTTGCCCGGCACCAGGCGCTCGGTACCAAACCCCAGCACCTGCACGGTGATCACCGACGGCTGACGCTGGCGGGCCGCGGCCTGCTGCTGGCGCACCGCATCTTCGGCGGCCTGGGTCGCCGACGACGCCGCCGCACTCGCCGACGAGATCGCGCCGGTGTTCACCGCCGCCACCACCGGCATGCCCTTGGCATCACCCTGCACCTGGATGTTGGCCGCGTTCACCACCTGCAACGCGGCAATGTTGACGTTGCCCGACACCCGGATGCCCGCCTCCCCCGCATCGATGGTGCCCAGCGGCGCAATCAGGTCGATGTCCCCCGGCGGCACTTCCACCACCGGCGCCAGGGTGGCGATACCCGCACCGGTACTCGGCACCGTGGGCGACAGGCTGCTGTTGCCCCAGGTGTCGTACAGCCGGCGCGGCGGGGTGTAGACCACCGTGGTCTTGGAACCACGCCCGGCGTTGATGTCGCCCTCGGCCGACCAGCCCAGAATCGACCCGCCAAAGGTGGTCATGATGCGGCTCTGCCCCAGCAGGATGCTGCCGCGCGCGTACAGCTGGATATCGCCGTTGCCCTGGGTGATCACCCCGGCGCCGGCCGGCGGCGCCTCGCCCTCCACGCCGAACACCTGCTGGCCACCGGGGGTGAGCATCTGGATCGCGCCCCCCACCTGGGTACGTACCCCGGCCCCGCCGAACATCAGGATGTCGCCGTCGTAGCGGATCGGGTTGCCGGCCACGTCCTGCTCGGGGAACAGCGCCGCGATCGCATTGCGCCCGCGCAGGTAGCTGCCCTGGCGCGGCCCACCCACGGTGTTGTACTCCAGGCCGCCGGCACGCAGCTCGGCAAAGTACACCTGGCGCGCAAACACCGCCTGCTCGGTCGCCGGCAGGCTGGCGAACCGCGCCCGCGCCTGGGCCGCATCGCCCTCGAAGGCGTAGCGCTCGGCCAGCCATTGACGCAACTCCTCGGCGTAGGTCTTGGCCACCTTGCCCGGCTGCGCCGCCAGGCTCTGGTTGCTGTCGGCAAGGTTGGCCGGGTTCAGGTACAGCTCGGCAAAGCGCGCATACCCTGGCCCCTGGGCGCCCACGCCGGCCTGCAACACCAGGCTTGCGCCGGGGCGGTTGTCGCCGGTGACGATGGCGCCCAGGCTGGTGATGGCCGCGCGGTCCTCCTGGCGCAGGTCACGCCCGGCACTGACGGTGAGCGTGCCGGGGCCGGCCACGTTCAGGCCACTGAACAGGATGTCGCGCCCAGCCACCACCTGCGAATGATCGGTGGCGTGGTTGTGCACGAACAGGTTGCCGCTGGACAGCGCCAGCGCACCGACGATGTCCGACATCATCGCCGGCACGTAGGTGGTCTCGCCAAGGCCGGTACCGCTGTACACGATGTCGCGCCCCGCCATCATCCACACCGGTGCGGCGCCCTCGTACCAGACGGCCCCATTGCGCGCATTGCCGAAGTTCAGGACCTCGCCCGAGCGCACCCCCACCAGGTCGCCGCTCACGGCGTAGATGCGCGCCGGCTGCAACTGCCCGTAGGCATTGGCGGTGCTGGTGCTGCCAAAGGCGAACAGCGGGAAGCGACCCGCTTCCAGGTCTGCCGCAATCCCGTCTGGCCTCTGGTTGCTGACGCTGTGGCCATTGTAGCTGCCGATGAAACCCGGGTTGAACGGCGTGGCCAGGGCCGACGGTGCGGCGCCGGACTGGTTGATCGCATAGCCACCGGCGTAGATCGAACCCTGCGCCACCAGCTGCAACTGGGCATTGGCCGAAGGTGCCAGCAGCAACGAGTAGCCACTCGCGCCCTGCAGCCGGTTCTTCTCCCGGTACTGCGCGGAGTTCCCGTAGTACAGGTTGCCGGAGGCCGCCACCGCACGCAGGATCGACGGGTAGACAAAGCGCCCGTCGGTGGGCGAGGTATCCAGGCCGGACAGCGCATCACCGCTGACCGGCTGGGTCAATTCGATCAGTTGGGTGCTGGGGGTCAGGTCACCGCCCGCCGAGAACAGGTCGATGGCGGTGTTCGCCGTCCACAGGCTGAACCAGCTGTTGCCGCCCCCCGCCGCCGTTCCGAACGGCGTGGTGTTGAGCGTGGGCACACGGCCCGGGTCGGCCGCCGCCCCCAACACCAGGTCGCCCCGGGTGCTCAGTTGCACCGTGGCGTCGCCGGGCACCACCACCAGGCCGCCTTTGGCGCTGGCCAGGGTGGCCTGGAACGGGTCGTAGGCGCGGGTCTCGTGGCTGTCCTGCTGTATCCCGAGCGCGCCGTAGGCACGGTCGATACCGCCCAGGGCCGCTGCCGACACCTGCAGGTTGCCGCGCAGGTTGACCAGGGTACCCTGCAGGTCATGGGCGGCCACGCCCAGTACATCGGCGTTGTCGCCACGCCCCAGGGCCGCCTGGGTGGGGTTGACGGCGCCGCCGACCTTCAGGTTCAGGTCGCCGCCACCGCCCAGCGTCAGGCTGCCATCGCGGCCCACGCGGCCGGTGCTGCCCACTGCCAGCTGCAGGGCCTGGGTACGTGCGCTGTCGTCCCACTGCGTGCGGTACTGGTCAGCGGTATTGCCGATCACATCGAGGGTACCGGCCTGCCCGCCCACCGTGACATCGAGGTTGCCCCCGCCCAGGGTGCCGAAGCCGGTGAAGCCGGCCACCACACTGTTGCGCTGGTAGCGCACATAGGTGCCGAAGTTGATCCACCAGGCCGTGGGTATCTGCTCGTCTGCCGCCAGCGCGTTGCCACTGCCCTGGCGCCACAGCCAGTTGCCGACCTGTGCAGTGGGCAACTGGTAGGCCAGGCGGGTCAGGCTGCCATATTCGCGGCTGAGGGAGTTGCCCGTCAGGTTGCCCCCCACCGTCAACAGCAGGTTGCCGCCCTGCTCCGGGTACCAGGCCTGGTACAGGCTCTGCGCGCCGCCATCGACCAGCGCCTCGTAGCCGCCGAGAAACTCCGGCAGCACCTGCCCGTCATTGGCCTGCCCGCGTGCCAGTTGATAGGCGGCGGGCACCGGGGTCGCCGTACCGGCGGTGTACACGCCGAACAGCGTGGTCATGTCCAGGTTGCCGGCGGCGATCAGGTCCAGGTCACCGGTACCGGTACGCAGCACGCTGTAACGCGAGGCGCCGCCGGGCACCGTGTCGTGCTCGGTGTTGCCTGGCGCGGTCATCACGCACCAGGTGGGGAACTCATCGCACAGGGTGGGGTAGCCAATCGCATCGAAGTCGATCAGATCGCCCGGCCTGGCATCTGCGCCAAACCCGTCGATGCCTTCCTGGGTCCAGGCCAGGCCACCGCCGGCGGCCGGTGCCCGGGCGCACCAGGTGGGGAACTCGTCGCACAGCGTGGGGTAGCCGATGGCGTCGAAATCGATCAGGTCACCGGGCCTGGCGTCCACGCCAAAGCCGTCGATGCCTTCCTGGGTCCACACCAGGCCGCCGCCGGCAGCCGGTGCCCGGGCGCACCAGGTGGGGAACTCGTCGCACAGCGTGGGGTAGCCGATGGCATCGAAGTCGATCGGGTCGCCGGGCCTGGCGTCCACACCAAACCCGTCGATGCCTTCCTGGGTCCACACCCAGCCGGCACTGGCGCCTACCGCCAGCATGCCCACGTGGTGGTCGGCCAGGCGCAGGCGCCCGCTGGCGTTCGGGTCGGCCAGGCGCGGGTCGGCCGCCGTGGTATCGGCACCGGCCACCACGCGCAGGTTCCACGACTGCGAACCGGCCGGCAGCATGCTGGCGACCGCCCAGTTGGTGCCCTTGCCCTCGCTGCGCAGCGCCACCGAGCCCACGCCCCCCAGCTTGATATCGGTGCGCGGCGGAATGATCGCGCCGCGTTGCAGCACCAGGTTGCCCGCCAGCAGCACCAGGTCATCGGCGCCACCGTTCAGCAGGTGGCCCGGATCGGACGGCAGTGCCACGCCTTTTGGCCAGGTCATGGCCGTGACGGGCGTGTTGACCACCAGCCGCGTGCCGGCACCCAGTTGCATGCCCGCTTCCAGGCGCAGCGGGGCCTCCAGGCGGGTGCCCGCCGCCAGTGCCTGGCTGCCGTCGGCGTTGTAGAGCGCCGCCGAGAGCACGGTGCCAGCCGGCAGCTCGATCGCGGCCGAAAGGGTTGCACGCACTGGCAGCACAGCGCCCGAGGCCAGCACGCGCGCCTGTATCGGCAGGTCGTAGTTGAGCACCTGGCCGGCCAGAAAACCGGTGCCCTCGTGCAGCTCGACCCCACCGTTGGGCACCACCACCTGGGCACCATAGGCCAGGCGCCCTTCCAGCAGCACCCAGCCGCCGTCGTCCTGGGTCTCGGGTGGCGGCGCGAAGCCGTCGTTGATGCTGCCCAGCACCTCCACGTCGCCACCGGCACGCAGGCTCAGGCTGCCGGCCTCGCCCGAACCGTACACCGCGCCGGTCTTGTGCACGTTGGGGTTGAGGCTGGCATAGCGGTAGCGCGACAGGTCGAGGTCGCCGCTGACCACCAGGTCGCCGTCGGTGATCACTTCAAGCCCCGGGCGCAGGTGGAACTGCTGGGCGTAACCCTTGACCAGGCCGGCGAGCTTGCCGTTGACCAGCGCCGTGTTGGCCAGGGCGCTGTCGATGAACTGCACGCTTTGTGCGTGGCGTGCGTCGAGGTAGGCCTGGTCGATCTGGACATAGGGCTTGCCGCTGACATGCGGGTCGACGCCCTGCGGGGCCGCATGATCGCGCGCCATGGCGAACAGGTCGATGCGCTGCGCACCAAGAATCGACAGCGCCTGCGAGGCGTCGATGGCGATGTCGCCATGGGTCGGGTCGTCGGCCCGCAGCCGCGGCGCATACAGCGCGAGGGTGCCGCGCTCGCGGCCATCGTGCTGGCCGGCGCCGCCGCCCAGTGGTGCGTCGGTGCCATGGCGCAGGTCGATACGCACGCCACGCGCCAGGGTCAGCTGCCCGGCACCGGCATTCAGCTCCACGGTAGCCCGGTTGGGGCTGTCGATGATCTTGCCGTAGCTGTCCACGCGCAGCACGCTGCCATGTGCATCGAGCACCGCGCCCTGGGCCAGGGTCAGGCCATTGCCGGCGGCCAGGCGAATGCTGCCGACACGCTCGCCGCTGGCATCGATCAGGCCGTTGACACGCAGATGGCCGTTGTCCAGCGACACCTGCACCTGGTTGGCGCGCACCCCGTTGCCGATCTGCAGGTCGCCCTGCTTGAACTGGAAGCGCCGGCTGCCATGCACGCCGCCGTCGTTCAGGCGCTGGTTGAGCGTGGCGAAGGCACTGCTCAGGTCACCGGCCAGCCCCTGGGCACGCAGGGTGAAACCCGCACCCGCGTAGGGCACCTGGGTGCCCCCGGCATCGTAGTGGCCGGAGCTTGCGCCCAGGAGGCGGCCTTGCAGGTCGACCTGGCCGGCACTGGCGTCCAGCGCCACCACCTCCAGGCTGCCGGCCTGGTTGTGTTCGGCGTGCAGGTCGATGATCGAGCCGGCCGCCTGGTGGATGTTGCCGTGCTGGCTGCGCAGGATCACGTCGCCGCCCCAGCTGTACTTGTCCAGGTCGTTGAGGCTGACCTTGCGCCCGGCCAGGTCCAGTTGCGCCGCCTGGCCCAGGCGCAGGTCGCCCTGGCTGTCGAGGGTCAGCTTGCCGCTGGGCAGTGCCACGCGGGTGTCGAGGTCGATGCGCTGCGCGCTGAACGACCATTCGGCGCCCAGCGCCCCGGCCTTGAGCTGCGCGTCGGCGGTGCTCGGCGCCGCCCCCGCGAGCATCTGCAGGGCACCGCCGACGCGCACCTGGTTGACCGAGCCGGCTTCGCCGGTCACCAGCGGGGTGCGCACCAGCAGGTTGCCGCCGCTGTAGCGGTAGCCTTCGCCGGTCACATACTCGCCGCGTGACTGATACACCGACAGGCTGCCGCGGTGGTTGGCAGTCAGGCGTTCGCTGGCCAGCAGCGCCACGTCGCTGAAGCCCAGCGCCAGGCGCTCGAACGCCGGCTGGCTGCTGCTCTGCGCCTGCGGGCCATACCCCAGTTCGATGCGCCGGGCTTCGATCTGCAGCCGCCCGCTGCCGGTGCCGGCACCGTTGCCGAGTAGGGCCGGCGCGGCCTGGGTGGCGCCACTCCAGATCAGGTTGCCGGTACGAATGCTGGCCACGTCAGTGGCCGCGCCATGCCCGTAGATCGCCGGGGTGCCCAGCACCAGGTTGCTCAGGCGCGACTTGCCGGTCGCCGGGTCGAGGGTGTCGAGCGCGGTGGTGCCGAAGAAGTTGAGGCTGTCCTGCACGGTCAGCGTCAAGGTTTCCAGGGCTGGCGCGCCACGGCGGGTATCGCCCTGCAGCAGGCGGTCGAGCACCTGCTGGTTGAGGGTCAGGCCGCTGGGCAGGTAGCCCGCCGCAGCGGCAGCGGCCAGGCTTTGCGCACTGCCGACGTTGATCGCGCCCACCGCCAGGGTCAGGTTGCGGGTGCCGAAGCGCACCTGGTCGTCGAGGCTGAAGCGGTTGTTGGTGGCGGCGGCAATGGTGCCTTCGGAATACAGCTCGGTCTGGCCGCTGCACCGCGTCAGGCAGCCGCCGATCAGGATGCTGCCCGGCCCGGTGATCGTCCCGCTGGGCGCTTGCGGCGCCAGCACGTCGACCCAGCCATTGGACACGATCAGCAGGCTGCTGTTGTGCGGGTTGTAGAGGTAGCCGTCGCGGCTGTCGTAGGCGGGTGCGCCCTGCCCGAGCGTATCGATGCTCGCGCCTTGCTCTATGTTGATGGCGCCGGCGATGCGCCCGGTAACCATCAGCACTTCGGCGGCCTTCAGGTGCGCGCCACCCTTGAGCACGATGCTGGTGCCCCTGGCATCACCGAACAGCAGCTGGTTGCCACCCTGCCCGTACACCCGCTGCCCGGCATGGCCGATGCGCAGGCTGCTGGCACCCAGGGCGTTGAGCTGCGACGCGGCAATGGCGGTTTCGCCGGCACCCGGTGTGGCGGGCGCGTTGTCGCCGTGGATCACCAGGGTGTCGCCGAACAGCACCGTGGCGATGCTGCCGTGGCCCTTGTCCGCCGGTTTGTTCAACAGCACGCCCTGCATGCTGAAGCCGGGCCGCGTGGTGTCGTTATGGCCCAGGTCCAGGGTCAGGCCCTTGGCATCGATGGGCAGCGCGGCACGCGGGATACCCAGGCGTGCGGCATCGTTGAGCAGGAACTGGCTGAAACTGGTTTCGTTGTACTGCGAGTACCGACGCAAGGTGTCGGCACCGGTCAGTATCAGGTGCTGCGACAGGGCATCGCCCAGCCCGCTGCCGGCGATCGAGCGCTTGCCGGTCAGGCCCCATGAGCCATTGCGCAGCGCCGTGGCACCTGCCTGCGGCGCGCCGACGCTGGCCTGGCCGTTGACCTCGACACGGTAGGCCCCCGGCAACAGCGCATAACTGGCCGGCAGCAAGGTGTAGGTGCCGGCGGGCAGGCCTGGGATCCCGGCGTCCAGGGTGATCTGCTGGCCCACCAACGGCATCGAACCCGATGGCTCGCCCGCCACCGCTTCGGGCGCCACGCTGGCCTGCACACCGGGCACGATGGCGTACACCGGGTTGTCCGCCAGGCCCGGCAGGCTGAAGCTGCCATCGGGGTTGTTGCGCACCAGCGGGTGATAGCGGGCATCGGTGGAGCCGCCGCGCCCGGAGATGAAGCCGGCGCCGCGCACATCGCCACCGCCGGACAGGTCGATTACCGCACCGGGTTGGACCGCGATGCTGCCACCGCCCAGGGTCACGTTGAGCCAGCCGTTGGGCAGGCTCTGGCCCAGCACCGTGCTGTTCAGCGACTGGCCGGCGAAGTTGTACACCAGGCCATCTACGGTGCCGCCATAAGGCATCACCAGGCCGGCGGCACTGACCGAAGTCAGGCTGCCAGGGCGCAGGGTCACTTCGCGGGTGCTGGCGGTGCCCAGTACCAGGGCGCCGAGGGGCGCGCGCAGCACGCCCTGCTGGTCGATGGTGTCGGCCTGTATCGACAGCGCGCCAAACAGCGAATAGGGCTGGGCAGGCGTGGCCGCGCTGCTGCGCGCAATCTTCACATGCTCGGCCTTGATCACTGCCACGGCATTGGTGCCAGGGTAGATCTGCGCCGCGCTCAGGGTCAGCGTGCCCGGCGCCACCAGCCGCGTGTCGTTACCGCCCAGTGTCTTGAGCAGGCGCAGATCGCCGCTGCTGTTCAGGCTGACCTGATGGAAGCCGCGTCGATCGATGCTCAGCGCTTCACTCACCCCCGTGCCGAACTTCAGGGTATTGCGTACGTCGATCAGCGCCGCATCCACCTGCAGCATGGCCTGATCGGCTTGCGACGAAAGCGCGATACCGATTTGATTGTTGGTGAGGCCCGGCCCGGCCGGCGGCAGGCTGGTGTACCCGGCCAGACGCACATGCGCAGCCGACAGGCGCACCCGGGTATCGGCGCGAGCCCCTTCGGCCAGCCCCAGTGCACCGGCATACAGGTGCAGGCTGCGCGCCGGTTGCAGCGTCACGTCGTCGGTAAAGCTGATCACGCCGCGGCTGAACAGCGTCAGTGCATCGAACCCGCCCTGCGCCACCTGGGCCACGCTGAGGTGGCCATGGCCTTGTTCCAGCTTACCGGCCTGGTTGGCGAAGGCTTCCCCGCGCGGGCTGATACGCAGCTCGCGCTGGCGGATGGCCTCGGCATAGGCCGGGGTGATCGGGTAGGTACCGCTCTCCAGCGCAAGGGTCAGGCTGCCGCCCGCCACGCCAGCGCCACCCGCCGCTGCACGCAGCTCGCCGTCCACGTACAGGCCATTGATCGAACTCAGGCTGATGCTGCCGCCCTGGCTGGCCAGCCGAGTCGCGCCAACCCCGGGTACATCGACGCTCATCTGGCTGCCGGACGCATCCAGTACAGCGCCGCGCTCGACCACCACGAACAGGTCGGGGGCCAGCGCGCCACCCAGGTTGGGGTCGAAGGTGCTGCCGATGACGATACTGCCGCCCTGGCGCAGTTCGCCATAGCGCTCGCCACGCGCGTCCACGGCGGTGACGGCACGGGCCGATACGTCGAGCAGCGCCCCGGCGCCGACCCGGATCGCCCGTTGATGCGGCTCGAACCGCACCGCACTGGTCAAGGCCTCCTGCACAACAGTGTCAGCCAGGGTGATCTGCCCGCCGTGTGCCACCAGGCTGCCGTTAACCTGCAGGCCACCGGGGCTGCGCAACGTGATGGATTGCCCGTCATCGACCTGGATACGGCTGCCGCTGGCTACCTGCAGCCAGCGTGACGCCACCTGCTGGGCCGACTGGTCCAACTCGCTGCCCGCCTGCAGCAGCAGGCTGGCACCGGCGCGCTGGGTCAGGACGCCCTTGGCGGCGTTCTCCAGGTACTGCGGTGGCGTCCACAGCTCCAGCGCCTCGGCCGCCGAACGGGCATCGCCACGCAGGCGATACACCGGCCGCGTCACCTGCACCTGGCTGTCGGCCGCCACCTCCAGGCGCTGGTTGCCCACCACCTCGTAGCGGGCAAAGCCCTTGGCGAAGAAATCGCTGCCCAGGTTCAGGCTGGCCGCCGGGGTATCGGCGCCGATGCTCACGGTGTCGCCGCGCAGGGCCAGCGTGCCGGCACCCGTGGTGCCGTACCCGCGCAGCTCGCCGCCCAGCAGCAACTGCCCACCGGCCCCGCCCGAGGTCAGGCTGGCCAGGCTCAGGTCGCCACCGGCACCTCCGCGCCAGTTGCCGTCGGGGGTGCGCGCCGCGCCGCTTTCCACACTCAGCACACTGCCCTGGCCCAGGCGAATGTCGCCGGTGCCACGCAGGGCCAGCGAACCGCCGTCCAGCCAGGCCGACAGGTCGGCGGGCTGCGCATTGACGCCGTCCTGGCGCCGGCCGCTGGCCTCCACGCGAACCCCGTCGGCCACCTCGATACGCGCGGCCAGGCCGGCATTGCCGACCCGCAGGCTGTCCGAGCCGCGTTGCAGGTTGCCCAGCAGCAGGTCGCCGCCGTGGCTGACCAGGTCGGCGTTTATCTGCACCTGTGGCGCCAGCAGGCTCAGGCCGGCGCCGTCGGCCAGGTTCAGCGCCTGCTCCAGGCGGATGCCCTCATACGCGGCCACCTGCAGGCCGCCAAGCTCGCGCAGGCGCTCGGCCTCCAGGCGCAGGATGCCTTCGCGCTCGGCCTCGACCGGGGCGTCGAGGGTCAGTGAGCCGCCCTGCACCTGCGAGCCGATCACCACCTGGTGCAGGTTGCCCGCGCCGGCGTTGAGCACGCTGCCCGTGGCGGTGGGCCGGTAGTCGCCAACGATCAGCTGTGCGCCGCGGGCCTGGCTCAGCTGGCTTTGCCGGTAGCCGTCGAGGCCGGTCTGGGGGGCCTGCAGCTGGTGGTCGCCCTTGAAGGTTTCGCCCAGGATCTCACCGCCCAGCTGCGCATTGGCGGTGCCGACCACCAGCCGCCCGGCATCGCGGCCAACGGTGTAGCCGTTCTCCAGGCGCTCGCGCGGGGCGATCAGCGGGCTGTAGAAGTAGCGGGTCTGGCCCCAGCGTGCGCTGTGCTGCTCGTAGCCCTTGTACACGCCCTGGTACAGCACATCGCCAGGGGCACGCGAGAGGTTGTACAGGCGCCCGTCGGCGCCCTTGAGCCAGGTTTGCCTGAGGTAGCCGGTGGCCACGTCCAGCGTGCCGCCCGAGAGGTTGACCAGCGAGCCGGCCTGGGTCACCAGGTCGCCCCCGGTGAAGCTCACCGTGCCGCCCTGGGCCAGCCACTCGCCCAGCCCGTGGCTGCGCGTGCCGAGGTAGCCGCCCACTTCCAGCAGGCCGCCGGCGGTGTACCAGCGCTCGCCCTCGTAGCCGTTGGTGCCGGCGGCCACGTGCACCAGCTCGCGGATGTCGACCCACACATCGGTGCTGTTGAGCGCGCCGCTGTCGCGGTTGCCCGCCGCGTCGCGCTGCTCGTTGCCCTGGATGTTGACCTTGATGCTGTTGCTGTCCATGGCCAGCTTGACCCCGACAGCGCCCGCCACGTCCAGCACCGCGCCGTCGCGCAGCAGGCTGCGCTGGCCGGCACTCACCGCCACCTGGCCGCCGGTGGCCAGGGTCAGCGAGCCGCCCTGGAAGTCCACCGTGCCGCCACTGACGATCTCCACCCGCGACAGGCTGCGGTCATCGGCCACCGCGCTGAGGTTGTCGAACGCGCCGTTGCGCTGGTTGACCTGCCCGCCCAGGTCCTTGCGCACCGCCTCGCGCTGGCTGTCCAGTGCGCTGCCGGGGTTGGCGTCGATGACGATGGCAGTGGTGCTGCCGGCGGCCAGGGTCACGTTGCCGGTGGGGTCGCTGGCCGCGTTGAGCAGGTGGATGGTGCCGCGGTTGTCGATCGAGCTGGTGGCCACGGCCACGCCCTGCTGGCGCACCTGATGCCCGGTCAGGGTGATGTCGCCCTGGCTGGCCTGGATCAGCCCGCTGTTGCTCACCGTGCCGGCCGTGCTGCCGGCCTTCAGGGTGGTGGCTACCTCGTTGCCGCGGGTGGTGGAGTACGGGTTGCCCGCCGTGCCGACGCCCTTGCGGATGTAGAAGGTATCGCCCGCCGCCAGGGTCGCCTGGCCCTTGGCGTTGATCAACTGGCCGGCGTTCTCCACCTCGTGGCCCAGCAGCAGGGTGTAGCCACCGCCCTGGGTGGAGCTGGCCGGGGCGTGGGTCTGGATCAGCGCGCCGCGCTCGACCATGACCTTGCCGGCGGCATCGGTGAAGGTCGGCTGGCTGCCCAGGCTGTCCACGTACAGGCCGCGCTCGGTGAACTGCTGGTCGCTGATGGTGGCGGCGGCCGCCGTCAGGTTGCGCACGTTGATCTGGCTGCTGCCGCTGAACACGATGCCATTGCGGTTGACGATCATCAGCGTACCGTCGGCCTTGATCGTGCCCTGGATCTGGCTGGGCGCCACGCTGTTGCCGACGCGGTTGAGCAGTGCCCAGTTGGCGTCCTGCTGGAAGGTCAGCTGGGTGTCGCGGCCGACGTTGAAGGTTTCCCAGTTGAGAATCGCCTTGTCGGCGGTCTGCTTGATCGTCACCTGGGTGGTGCCGCCCTTCTGCGTCTGTACCGGAGCCTCGGCGTTGGTGAACAACGGCTTGCCATTGGCATCGAGCAGCGGGTTCAGGCCATTGCCGCCCAGGCCGTTGTGGATGCTCGAGGGCGCCGCCAGCGCGGCGGCGCGGCCGGCCGCCTGGGCAGCCTGTTGCGCGGCGATGGCGGCCACGGTGTTGTTGAGGTTTTGCAGCGAACGCTGCAACTGGGCATTGGCACGCTGCTGCTGGGCCAGCGGCGGTGGCAGCCCCGGCAACTGCACCGCACCGCCCTGCCCGCCCGTACCGCCGGCCTGCGGCGCGCTGCCCTTGGCCGCGAACCAGGCCGAACTGAACGCCGCAGGCGCCGCCTGCACGCTGCCGGCCAGGGCCAGCAGCGCAATCACCTGGGCCAGCGGCTTGAGCCGCAGCAGGGGCATATCGGCCTGACGGTGGGTACGGTGGGAGGGCGAAGCAGCAGTGCCAAGGCGCATTGCAATCAATCCTTTTCTGGTCCATCGCGGTAATGGGGTGCCACACGCCAGTGCGGCCGGTGACCTATGACATAGGCGGTTGCACGGGCGGCAGACCGAACCTTTGTCACGCAAAGTTCATGTGATCGGTGGCGTTCTGAAACGCAAAAGCCGGTAACGGCGCGAGCCGTTACCGACGGGGTACAGCGACAGGCGTCGGCGCGGCTTAGGCCGGGCGACCCTGGGTGTTGCACACGCTGAGGTTGTTCACGCCCAGTGCGCCGGACTGGTTGGCGAACTGCAGGCGAACGGCGTTTTTCCAGGCTGGGCTCAACGGGATCAGCTTCTGCGCGATGATGGCCGCATCGTTGTTGGTGGTGGCGCCGTAATGACGGTTCAGGAAGGCGACGACGGCGGTGCCGTCTGCGGCGTCCTTGTAGCACTGACCGAAGATCAGGTTGGTGTAGGCAACGATGGAGTAGCCGGTGGCCGGGTTGGCCAGCACCGGGGCCCAGTTCTGCGGAATCGCGCGTGCGGCGGCGGTGGCCGGTGGCGCGGCGTTGGCCAGTGCAGTCTGCACGTTGCCGACGGTTGGCAGCAGGTTGTTGACGCGGGCGACCTTCGCGTTGTTGGTGGCATCCACGTCTTCAGGGCCTACATAGCCGATGGCGTCTTCGGTGCCGTACACCGAGGTCACGATATCGCCGCTCAGGGCAACACCCTGGAACGTGGCAGGCTCTGCACCGACCTGAGCGGTGGTGAAGGTGCTGCTGACGCCGAACTGGGTCGGGCACTGGCTGTTCAGGTGACGGGTGAAGATCTCGGAGGTGCCGCTGCTGCCGCTGCGGTAGAACACCTTGATGGCCTTGTTCGGGTAGCTGGCGTCGATCTGGTTCCAGTTGCTGATCGAACCCGAGAAGATCCCGCACAGCTGGGCGCTGGTCAGGTTCAGGTCGTTGACGGCAGTGCCGTTGGCCAGCTTGAGGTTGTACGGGATGGTGACCGAGGTGGCTGCCGACGGAACCTGGATCAGCGGGCCCCACTTGTTGGCGACGTCGTTGCCGGCGCTGTTGTGGTCCAGGTTGTAGGTGTTGATTTCCGCATCGGAAAGGATCGAGTCGCTGCCTGCGAAATCGACGGTCACACCGGCGGGCTTGTTGATATCGGCGGCACGGTTGAACAGGAAAGCCGACTTGCCTTTACCGCTGCCAACACCGGTGTAGGTGTCGAAACCGGCGCCCAGTACGCCTGGGGTGGTGTACAGGCCTTGTGGCAGGGTGGCACCGCCACCGACAACCGCTGCCATCGATTGAGCCGAAGCCAGTGCGGCAACAGCCAGCGAGGCTGCGATCATAGTGCGCTTAAACATGAAGAAGCTCCTTTCGTCGTGTTCGTACGTTGAGGTGAGTCGCGCTTGCATGTCACGGTGGCGTGGCGCAGCGCCTTGATCCAGAGGGCTTGCTGGCCGATCCACGAGGCTTAGGTTGGCAGTGCGCGGTGACAGTCAGAGGAAAAAACATCGGGAGCTTGGCGGGTAATTTCTCGGGTGTTTTCAAGGCCACAGTGCGGTCCTTCGCCGGCAAGGCCGGCTCCTACAGGGGTTGGTGTGATCCTGTAGGAGCCGGCCTTGCCGGCGAAGGCGTCAGCCGCAACACCGCAGCAACCTCCCGGATTCACCACCCGGCCGACTCGGGTGTTCACCCCGCGCAAGAAACAATTCACTGCACCAGCTGGTTGATCTCGATGATCGGCAGCAGCACCGCCATCACGATCAGCAGCACCACCGCACCCATCACCACGATCATCAGCGGCTCCAGCAATGCGGTCATGCCCATCGCTCGGCGCTCGATGTCCTTGGCCAGGCTCTGCGCCGCGCGGTCGAGCATCGGCGGCAGGTTGCCGGTCTTCTCGCCGCTGGCGATCAGGTGGATCAGCAAGGGCGGGAACACCTTCTCCACCGCCAGCGCCGACGCCAGCCCCACGCCTTCGCGCACCCGCGCCGTGGCCTCGCTCACGCACTGGTCGAGGCGGTCGTTGGCCAGGGTCTGGCGCGCCGCCTCCAGGGCCCGCAGCAACGGCACCCCGGCACTGCCCAGAATCGCCAGGGTCGAGGCGAAGCGTGCGGTGTTCAGGCCCAGCACGAAGCGCCCCAGCAACGGCAGGCGCAGCACCCGGCTATGCCAGGCCAGGCGTGCCGACGCGCCGCGCAGGTACACACGCCAGCCCCATGCCGCGGCCACCAGCACGATGAAACACAGCCAGCCCCAGGCCCGGATGAAGTCGCTGGCGTTGAGCATCGCCAGGGTCAGCCCCGGCAGGTCCTGGCGCGCCTGGGTGAAGGCGCTGACCACCTGCGGCACCACGTAGCTGAGCAGAAAGATCACGATGCCGATCGACACCAGCCCGACCACGCCGGGGTAGATGAACGCGGTGAGGATCTTGCCGCGCAGGGTGTTGCGGTCTTCGATGTAGTCGGCCAGGCGCTCCATCACCTGGGCCAGGTCGCCGGACTCCTCCCCCGCCGCGATCAGTGCGCGGTAGATCTCGGGAAAGTCCCGCGGGCGCGCCGCCAGCGCGTCGGCCAGGCGCATGCCGCTGCGCACGTCGCCGCGCACCGCGCCCAGCACCTGGGCGATGTGCTTGCGTTCGGCCTGCTCCAGGGTCGCGCTCAGGGCGCCCTCCAGCGGCAGCCCGGCGGCCAGCAGGCTGGCCAGCTGGCGCGTGGTCCAGGCAAGGTCCGCATCCGACAGCTTGCTGGCGAACAACCCGCCGCCGGCACTGGCGGCAGGCTCCGGCTCGACCTGCAAGGCGCTCAGGCCCAGCCCGCGCAATTGCCCGATCACCGCCGCCGGGCTGTCGGCCTCCAGCTGGCCACGGCTGATGCGCCCCTGGGCATCGGCGGCTTCATAACGGTATCGGCTCATCAGGCGTCCCGGGTCACACGCAGGATTTCTTCCACGGCGGTACTGCCGCTGTCGACCCAGCGCTGGCCGTCCTCGCGCATGCTCAGCATGCCGGCCTGGCGCGCTGCGGCGCGCAGGGCCTGTTCGTCGGCGCCCTGGTGGATCAGGCCGCGAATCGGGTCATCGATGCAGAACAGCTCGTGGATCCCGGTACGCCCGCTGTAGCCGGTGTGGTTGCAGTTGGCGCAGCCATGGGGGCGAAACTGGCCGGGGGCATTCGGGTCGGGCTGACGGCAGTGCGGGCACAGCCGCCGTACCAGGCGCTGGGCCAGCACGCCGAGCAGCGCCGAGGCCAGCAGAAAGGGTTCCACGCCCATGTCGAGCAGGCGGTTGACCGCCGACACGGCGTCGTTGGTGTGCAGCGTGGCCAGCACCAGGTGCCCGGTGAGCGAGGCCTGCACCGCGATCTGCGCAGTCTCCAGGTCGCGGATCTCGCCGATCATGATGATGTCCGGGTCCTGGCGCAGGATCGCGCGCAGGGCCACGGCAAAGGTCATGTCGATGCGCGCATTCACCTGGATCTGGCTGATACCCGGCAGGTCGTATTCCACCGGGTCCTCGACGGTGAGGATGTTGCTGACGCTGGCATCGAGCCGCGCCAGCGCCGCGTACAGGCTGGTGGTCTTGCCGCTGCCGGTGGGGCCGGTGACCAGCACGATGCCGTGCGGCTGGCGAATCAGCACGTCCAGGCGGGCCAGCAGCGCCGGGGCCATGCCCAGGGTTTCCAGTTGCAGACGCCCGGCCTGCTTGTCCAGCAGGCGCATCACCACCCGCTCGCCATGCCCGGTGGGCACGGTGGACACACGGATATCGATGGGCCGGCCAGCCACGCGCAGGGCGATGCGCCCGTCCTGGGGCAGGCGCTTTTCGGCGATGTCCAGCTGCGCCATGATCTTGATCCGCGACACCAGCGCCGCGTGCAGCGCCTTGCGCGGCGAGACCACGTCGCGCAGGGTGCCGTCGACCCGGTAGCGCACCACCGAGTGGGTCTCGAAGGGTTCGATGTGGATGTCGCTGGCCTCGTCGCCGGCAGCCTGGGTCAGCAGCGCGTTGATCATGCGGATCACCGGCGCGCCGTCCTGGGTGTCGAGCAGGTCGGTGATCTCGGGCATGTCCTGCATCAGGCGGTCGAGGTCGACGTCGTTCTCGGCCGCGCCGACCGCCGCTGCGGCGCCGCCGTTGTCGCTGTAGGCGCTGGTCAGCAGGCGGTCGAGCTCGTCTTCGCTGACCTGCTCGGCGGCCTGCTCGCCGAACTGGCGGCGCACCTCGCCCAGCGCCCAGGCCGGGGTTGAGGGGCACAGGCGCAGCGGCGCGGCGTGCTCGCCGGCCAGCAGCACCACGCGCTGGGCCTTGGCCCAGGCGTACGGCAGGCGGCTCACCGGGCAACCCCGACTTCATCCAGCGGCACGGCGCGGATCGCCGCACGCGGGGTGCCGATGGCCGCGCCCGCGCGCGGTACGCCCTGCTCGGCGCTGGGCAGCAGCGGCATCTGCGCGTCCGGCAGCGCCCAGGAATGGGCCGGCTTGAGCCCGCCCTGGGCACGGCGGATGAAATCGTAGCGGTTGAGGGTGATGCTGCGCCCCACCTCGGCATCGCGAATGATGTAGGGGCGCAGGAACACCATCAGGTTGGTCTTGCTGGTGGCGCGGCGCTCGTTGCGAAACAGCACGCCCACCCCCGGCAGGCTGGAAAGAAACGGAATGCCGTCGTTGGCCTGGGTGTAGCCGTCCTGCAGCAGGCCGCCGAGCACCATGATCTGGCCGTCGTCGAGCAGGATGCTGGTGTCGATGGCACGCTTGTTGGTGACCGTGCCGGCGGCACTGGAGGCGCGTTCGTCGACGCTGCTGACCTCCTGGTAGATGTCGAGCTTGACCGTGCCGCCTTCGGAGATCTGCGGGCGCACGTTAAGCTTGAGCCCCACCTCTTCGCGCTGGATGGTCTGGAACGGGTTGTTGCTGGTGCCGCCGCCATCGGTGACGTACTGGCCGCTGACAAAGGGGATGGTCTGGCCGACGAAGATGCTCGCCGCCTCGTTGTCCAGGGTCAGCAGGTTGGGCGTGGACAGCACGTTGCTGCCGCCCTTGCTGGTCAGGGCGCGGGCCAGCACCTTGAGGTCGAGCACCTCGCCGATGCCGGGGATGTTCACCGTGCCGTCCACCACGCCCACGCTCAGGCCGGGGGGCAACGCGTCGATGCTGTTCCTGGCACCGCGATTGAACCCGGCACCGCCCAGGTTGGCGCCGCCGAACACGCCGTTCTTGCCCAGGTTGCCGGCCTGCCACTGGATGCCGAATTCGTTGGCGTCGTCTTCGCTGACCTCGACGATCAGGCTTTCGATCACCACCTGGGCGCGGCGCTGGTCGAGCAGGTCGATCACCTCGCGCAGGTTGCGGTACAGCGGGTCGGGTGCCGAAATCAGCAGGGTGTTGGTGGTGGCGTCGGCCTGGATGGTCACCCCGCCGGCGGAAAACGCGGTGTTCTGCTCGCTGCCCTGCGAACCGTTGCCATAGGCGTTGCCGGCCTGGCCGAGGCTGGCCCCGTAGGTGGCGGCTGGCGGGGTGGCGCTGGTGGTCTGCGCGGTGTTCGCCGCCGCGCCGCTGCCGTTCTGCTTGCCTGCCAGCAGGCCACCGCCGCTGAGCCTGGCGCGGGCGTCGTCACCGCTGCTGCTGTCGCTCTCGCCGGTGAGCAGCCCGCGCAGGGCCTGGGCCAGCTTGCCGGCCTGGGCGTTGCGCAGGTACACCACGTGCAGGTTGCTGGGGTTGTTCTGTGCGTTGTCGAGCTTGTAGATCAGATCACGGGCCAGTTGCGTGCGCTCGGGGCTGCCGGCGCGGATCACCACGCTGTTGGAGCGCGGGTCGCCGATCACGCTGATCTTCTGGGTGGGATCGTTGCCCTGGGTTTCGAGCAGCTCCGAGACCATGGCCGCGATGTCGCTGGCGATGCCGTTCTGGATCGCCACCACGTCGGTGTCGATGGCGCTGGGGATGTCGATGCTGTCGAGCAGCCGGGCCACACGCTCGAGGTTCTCGGCATAGTCGGTGACCACCACGGTGTTGTTGCCGGGGTAGGCGTTGATCGGGTTGTTGGGCGACACGATGGGGCGCAGCACCGGGATCACGTTGACCGCGTTCTCGTATTGCAGGCGGAAGGTGCGGGTGAGCATGCCGGTGCCGGCATCCTTGCTGTTGATCGGCCCGCCCAGCAGCTTGGCGTCGGCCTCGGGCACCACCTGGCTGACCCCGCCCACGTCGACCACGCTGAAGCCCTGCATGCGCAGGGCTGCCAGCAGCATGGCGTAGGCACGTGTGGCCGGCACCTCGCCTTCGGACACCAGGGTCAGCTGGCCCTTGACCCGCGGGTCGACCAGAAACTGGCGCCCGGTGGCCCGCGACAGGGCGCGCACCACGGCCTGGATGTCGGCGTCGACGAAGTTCAGCTGCACCGGCTGGTCGCCCAGCGGGTTGCCCGGTGCGGCACTGGCGCTGCCATCGCTGTGGGGCCTGGCGCGGTGGGCGGGGGCACGCGGGGTCGGGCGCTGTGGCTCGACCCGCGCCTGCAGGCCGTGGCGTTCCAGGCTGGTCGGCCCGGGCTGCACGTTGGCCAGCGGTCGGCCCAGCTCGCTGCTGGCCAGTGGCTGCGCAGGCTGCTGGCTGCAACCGGCCAGGGCCAGTGCCAGTACCAGGGGAGCCAGGCCGGCCAGTCGGCGCGGCAGTTGGGTGCACATCATGACGATTCCTTAGCGCCTTGCGCCTGGTCCAAGCGAACGATTCCGGAGAACGACGCCGTGGCCGAGGGGTCGGCCAGCGGGTCGCGTTGCAGGCGGCTGTGCACCACCGTCAGGCCCAGTTGTGCGGGGGCCTGCAGCAGCCAGGCGGTGGCGGCCTCGGCGGGGGCCTGGGCAAGATCGAGCTGCCAGCCGCCCTCCACCGCCTGAAGCTGGTAATGGCCGCTGAGCCCGGCGTGCTCCAGGCTCTGGCGCAGGGCCGGCGCCTGTTGCGCGGCGCCCGGCAGTGAGGGGGCGTGGGCGAGCAGCCCGTCGAGGGTCTGCGCCTGGCTGCGCAGCCTGGGCGTTTCGGCCTCCCAGTGGGCGATGCGCGCCAGTGCCGGCTGCACCAGCACCAGCCACCACAGCGTGGTGCCCAGCAGCAGTGCGGTCAGGGCCACGGCGCGGCGCTCGCGCGCACTCAGGCCGTGCCACCAGGGGCGCAGGCGGCGCAGGGGGTGCCGTGCCTTACTCAACATTGGCCACCTCCTCGCCCGTGGCGGTCGCCGGGCGCAGGGTCCAGCCGTGGTCGCTGCTGCTGGCCTCGATGCCCTGTGCCGCCAGCTGTGTTTGCCAGGCGTTGTCGCCCGGGGGCCGCGGGGCGCCGGGCAGTGGCTGCAGGTCGAGCACGCCGTCGTGGTAGGTCAGTTGCTCGACTGCGCCGGCCAGAAACGGCATGGCGCTGCCGGCGGCCTGCAGCAGGTGGTTGAAGGGTGCGACCGCGCCATTGTCGCCGGCGGCGAGCTGCTGGCGTACCTGTTGCAGCGGGTTGAGGATCACCTGCAACTGCGGGTAGGCAGCGCGTACCTGCTGGTGCATGTGCTGGCGCAGTTGCTGGCCGGTGTCGGCCAGCCGCGCGGCGTAGAGGTTCAGGCCCAGGGTCCAGATCATGGCGGCGCTGGCGCACAGGGCGAGTGCCCGTGGCCAGCCGTGCTGTTCGGCGGCAGGGGCGCGCAGGCCGCTGTGCAGGCTCGCCACCGGGCATGCGCCGGCCCTTGCCGGGGTCGGGTACAGGCCCCGGGGTTTGAGGCCGGCATTCGACAGCCACTGCGCCAGGCCCTGCAATGCCGCCTGCCCCAGCCATGCCACCGCCACCTTCCCGTCTGCTGCGCGTGGCCCGTGGGCGATATGCACGGCGCGCACATCGCCCAGTATCAGGCCCTGCGCCGCGCACTGCACCGCCGCCCCCAGGCGCGCCGCCGGCAACGGCGGCAGTACCAGCTCGGTGCACAGGCTGTCGTCCGGGTGCAGCCACGCCAGCACCTCGCGGCCCCGCGCCAGGCTCTTGAGCTGCGCCTGCGCCGCCTCGCCCTCGGCCTCGGTCCGGCCCTGGCGGTCCAGTTGCCGATAGCCGACCCGCGCCCCGCCCTCAAGCGCCGCCAGCCGCGGCAATGCCATGTGCAGTTGTGCCTTCATGCGCCCACCCGTGCCCAGACAACCTGTGCCAGGGGCGCCTGCCCGCGCAGCAGCAGCGCCTCCAGGCGCACCTCGCGCGAGCCGCTGCGGGCCACGCCGTGCAGGCGGAACCAGTCGCTGGTAATGCCCACCGGCACGCTTTCGAGCACCACGTGGGGCATCTGCAGGCGGTTGACGAAGTCCCCGCGGTTGACGAACCACCGCCCGCCGTCGCGCTCGGCGATCAGCTGGCGCGCCTTGTCTACGCTCAAGCCCGGCACCTGCGCCGCCAGCACCTCGGCCGACGCGGTGTTGCCATTGATCCAGGTGTTGGCCGGCAGCACCGTGGCCACTCGGCGCAGGCGCGCCAGCCCTTCGGCATCCAGCCCCGGCACGGCCAGCTGGTCGAGGCTTCGCAGCATCGGCCGGCGTGCCGGCACCGGGCGCGAAGCGGCACCCGGCGAGGTTGCGCGGCCACTGTCGAAGCCGTGCACCGCCTCGGCCACGGGCGCCTGCCGGCGCGGGTAGCCGTCGATCACCCGCGCCGCGATCGCCTGCGCCACCGGCGCGGCCAGGCCGATCAGTGCACACAGGCGCTCGAAGGTGGCCAGGGCCTGCTCGTCGGGTTGCTCCTCGACCACCAGGTTGCGCAGGTTGAACTTGCCCTGCTCGTCTTCCAGCCGGCCATGAAACACCGCGCCGTGCTCGCCCACCGGCAGGCCGGCGATGGGGCGCGCCCAGCCCTGGTCGAGGCGTACCAGCGGGTCGACGCGGCGCTGCTCGGCCAGTACCTCACGGCTCCAGGCCAGGCCCGCCTGCAGCACGCCCTGCCCCTGGGCACGCTGCTGCAGGCTTTCCAGCTCACGGGTGAATACGCTCTGGCGGCTGATCATGCCCGCTGCGATCACCGCCACCACGGCGGCTATCAGCAAGGCACTGATGATCGCCATTCCGCGTTGCTGCGCGGACGGTCTCATCACGGCGCCTACAGCTGCCAGGAGCCGATATCGGCGTTCACGCCCTCGCCGTCAGGCTCGCCATCGGCGCCCAGCGAGAACACGTCGATCTCGCCGTTGGCACCGGGGTTGAGGTAGTGGTAGGGGCGGCCCCAGGGGTCGTTGGGCAGGCGCTCCAGGTAGGCGCGCCAGGTGCCGGGCTTGGCCGAGGCGGGTTTTTCCACCAGTACCTTGAGGCCCTGGGCGGCGCTGGGGTAGCTGCCGTTGTCCAGGCGGTAGAGCTTGAGCGCCTGCATCAGCCCGGCGATGTCCTGGCGGGCGGCGGTGGCACGCGCCTGGTCGGGGCGGTCGAGCACCTTGGGCACCACCATCGCTGCCAGGATCCCGAGGATGACCACCACCACCATGATCTCGATCAGGGTGAAGCCGCGTTGGCGACGGGGGGCAGAACGGCGTGGGCAGGTAAGCGACATCTCGGCATTCCTTGGCGGGATTCGGGGGCCGATTGTGGCAAGGGCATATGTCAGTGGTATTGAAAATCCTCGGGAGTTCCGGTCGCCAATCGGTCAGACAGACCCCCTAGGATGCAGCTTTGCCCACACCGAGATGCCCATGCGCAGACGCCGCCCGCAACAGGCCGGTTTTACCCTGATCGAAGTGCTGGTGGCGCTGGCCATCGTGGCCGTGGCGATGGCCGCTGCAGTGCGCGCGGCCGGGCTGATGACCCAGGGCAATGGCCTGCTGCGCGACAAGTCGCTGGCCCTGCTCTCGGCCCAGGCGCGCCTTGCCGAACTGCGCCTGGAAGGCCAGGCAACCCCGGGCCTGCGCCGCTTGGAGTGCGACCAGGGGCGCCTGCGCCTGCGCTGCGAGCAGCAGGTCGACAGCCGCCCCGGTGGGCTGCTGCAGGTGCGCCTGGAGGTGTTCGAGCGTGACCGTGAAGGCCCGCCGCTGGCGCGCCTGGAGAGCTGGCTGGGCCAGGCGCCTAGGGGCGAATGAGGCGCGGCAGCGCGGGGCCTTCGGGCAGTCGGGCGATGCCGATGCGGCTGCGCTCCCCGGCGCGCTCGATCACCAGCGCATCGGCTTCTATGGCCACCAGTTGCACCCCCTGCGCCAGTTGCTCGCCCACCCGCACGGCCTGTGGCGCGCCGCCGTTGAGCGAGACGATGGCCACCGCACCGGCACTGCCGGCCAGCAGCCCGCTGAGGCTGATGTCGACCTGCGCCGGCAGGTTGGCGAACCACTGCCCGGCGGCGGCCGGGGGTGCCGATAGGGTCTGCTCCATGGCAGCCGGCACCGGTTGGGGGGTGGGCGTCCAGAGCAACGTGCCCCAGGTCGCGAGCCCGGCCAGCGCCGCGAGCAGCGCCGCGCCCTGGACCAGTTGCGGGGCAGCCACGGGTTTGAATGCTAGTGCCATGGGGAACGGTCTCCGTGTGGTTCCTGGCCCGAGCATACGCGCCGATTCTCACGCTTTTGTTTCACACGACGATCATCTTCGCCGTGCACGCTGTCACCAGCCAAGGAGGCATCGCCCCATGCAACGCAGCCATCCACAACAGGGGTTTACCCTGATCGAACTGATGGTGGTGCTGGTGATCGTCGGCATCGCCAGCGCCGCCATCAGCCTGAACATCCGCCCCGACCCGGCCAGGGCGCTGCGCGAAGACGCCGAGCGCCTGGCGCAGTTGCTGCTGGTGGCCCAGAGCGAGGTGCAGGCCGATGGCCGCGCCCTGCTCTGGCAGGCCGACCGCGACGGCTACCGTTTTGTGCGGGCCGGCGCGGCGCTGGACAGCGACCCGCTGCTGCGCCCGCGCCCCTGGCAGGCCGCGCCGGTGACGGTGCAGCGCACCCCGCAGCGGGCCGTGCGCATCGACCCGGAATGGATCGGCGAGCCGCTGACCCTGCGCCTGGTCAGCGGCCAGCAGCAGATCGAAGTGCGCCGCGATGCCGCCGGCCGTGTCGAGGTGCACCAGCCATGAGGCGCCACCCGCAAGGCGGGTTCACCCTGATCGAGGTGATGGTGGCGATCCTGTTGATGGCCATCGTCAGCCTGGTGGCCTGGCGCGGGCTGGACAGCGTCAGCCGCGCCGACCGCCACGTCAAGGACAGCACCGAACAGGCCCGCGCCCTGCTGCGGGTGTTCAACCAGCTGGAGCGGGACCTGGCCTTGCGTGCCAGCAGCGAACTGGTCGAGCCGGTGCTGGCGGGCATGGACCCGCCCAGCGAAAAACCGCTGCCTGCGGTGCGGGTGCAGGCCAGCGACGGGCGCCCGGCGCGCCTGGAGCTGATTCGCAGCAGCGCCGCCGACGACGGCCTGATGCGCGTGCGCTGGTGGTTGCAGGGTGGCACGCTGTACCGCGCCGCGGCGCCGGCACGCGACCGCTTCCCGCTACCGGCACCTGCCGGCCGGGTGGCGGTACTGGAGGATGTGGCTGAATTCAACCTGCGGGTGTGGGAGCCGGGCAAGGGCTGGCGGCACCTGACCGGCGAGGCCCGGGACAATCCGCCGGGGCTCGAGATCGAACTGCTGCGCCAGAGCGCGCAGGGCCCGCAGCGTTACCGCCAGGTACTGGGGCCGCTCAACTGAGCAGCACCACGCCACCGGGCAGTTCGGTGCAGCGTGCGCCGTAGGCGTCGCGGATCAGCTGCGCCACCCCTGGCAGCTGCGCCAGGCTGAAGCGCGCCTGCACCTTGCGTCGCCCCAGGCTGGGGTTGAGCAGCACCAGCATGCCGGGGCGGTAGCGGTTGATTTCGTCGATCACCTGGCTCAGCGGCGCGTCATGGAACACCAGCCGCTGCTCGCGCCAGGCCATTACCTGTTCGGCATCGAACGGCTGCGCGCTGCCGGCGCTGCGGGCGTCGTAACGCAGCTGCTGGCCGGCGGGCACGGGCAAGCTGCGGCCCTGCCAGAGAATCTGCACCTGGCCCTGCAGGCAGGTGACGCACACGGCCGAATCGGTGTGGCGCACATTGAAGCGCCCGGCCTGGGCCGACACCCAGGCCTGCCCGGCCTGCACCTGCACCGGGGCCTGGGCCAGCACCTCGACCTCGCCTTCGAGCAGGGCGATCGCTTCGCCGCTGCGGTTGATGCGGGTCTGGGTGTTGAGCTCCAGCGCGATACCCTGGGTCAGGTCGATGCGCCGCTGCTCGCCAACGCCGGTGTGAAAGTCTGCCGCTGGCGTGCCGAGCCCGTCCACCAGGTTGCTGCGCAGCAGCACGAAGGCTGCCGAGGCCGCCAGCGCGCCACCCAGGAACGCGCGGCGCCCCAGGGTGCGCAGGGGCACCACGCGCTCGGCCTGGCGCGCCGCCGGCTCCAGCTGCTGCCACAGCTGGCGGGCCTGCTCGAAGGCCTGGGCGTGCGCCGGGCTCTGTGCGCACCACTGGCGCAGGGCGCGTGCGTCGGCGACGGTGGCGCGCCCGGAGGTAAGCAGCAGCAACCAGTCCTGGGCCTGGCTGTGCAGGCTGGGTTCAGCCGAAGTCTGGGGTGTCATGGTCTGAGGGGCCTGCATCAAAATGGCGCTGTGTATTGTTCAAGACGGTTTTCCCGCACCGGGACCGAACCGCTGGAACACTTTTCTTTCCAGCCGCGTGGCGCAGTAACCCAGTGCGGCCTTGAGCTCCTTCTCGACCATGCGCGTGGAGATGCCGAAGCGCTGGGCGATTTCCAGGTGCGAGGCTTCCTCCAGGCGCGCGGCGATGAAGATGCGCCGGCGCCGTGCCGGCAGTTCGTAGAGTGCGCCGAGCAGGCACTGGATTTCCTGCTGGCCGCCGACAATGCGCGCCGGGTCCTGGTCTTCGGCCACCTGCAGCAGGTCTTCGACCTCGGCGCCGGTGAGCAGCCGGGCGTCGGCCTGGCGCCGGTCGGCGGCGATGTTCAGGGCCATGCGGTACAGGTAGGCGTTGGGCTTGTGCAGCGCGTGGGTGGCCTGCATGCGGTCGACCCGCAGGTAGGTTTCCTGGAGCACGTCGCAGGCCAGGTCGTCCGAACCCAGGCGGCGTTTGAGGCGCACCTTGAACTCGTCGTAAGAGGTCAGGAACAACGTGACCAGAGGTGTATTCATACTGCCTAGCCTCCATGCGATTAAGGGCAGTCCATGCGTGTATCGGGCAACAGCAGCAGCGTCACCGGTTGCGCCAGCGCCGAGGGCGGTGGCCGCTCCAGGCGCAGGGCGCGCAGGCTTTCGACCAGCGCGCTGTCACGCCGGTGATCGCCGGTGGAGGCCAGCAGGCGGCTCTGGGCCAGCACCCCGCGGGCGTCGATCCATACCTGCACTGCGGCCCGGTAATGGCCTGGGCGTGCCAGCGCGCTGGCACACAGCGCCTGTTCCACGGCGCGTTGCAGCGTGCGCGCATAATTGCCGGCCGCGCCGGCCCCGCCTGTGGCACGCGGGTTCGGCGCGGCTGCCGGCAGTGCCACGCGCTGCACGGTGAAGGCCTCGGCGCCGCTGTAGCGGGCCATCAGCCCGGTGCCTTCGAGCAGCCTGCGCAGGCCGTCGCGGGCGCTGAACGCGCCGTTCAGCGGCATCGAGCGCTGGCGTGCGGTCAGCTCCCGGTCCACCAGCACCGCCATGCCGCTCTGCTGGCCGAAGGCGTGCAGCGCCTCGTCCAGTGGCTGGGCCGGTATGTCGAAACGGATCGGGCCTGCGCCGTGCACCGGCATCGCCAGCACGGCCAACAGCAGCACGGCGATTCTGGCAAGGCAGTGGCGCAAACCGGTGTCTCCCCCGAAAGTCGCCATCGTGGGGCCTGTGTATGAATCTGATGTGACAGCGGTAGGCAAAAAACCTTAACGATGTGGGAATTCGCCTGGGGCTAGACTGGGGGAAACCGCTTCAGGGAGGGCATGGACATGGGCTGTCGAATCGCGGGGTTGTGGCTGGTTGCCGGTCTGCTGAGTGGCCTGTCGAGTGGCGTGGTGCAGGCGGGACAGGACGAGGGTTGCATCGACGTGCAGGTGGGCCAGGCGCGGGCGCTGGCGTACGACTGCCTGACGCGCCAGTTGCAGAACGGCAACGGGCAGCGCGCGGCGCAGGCCAACCGCAAGGCGATGGAGGTGGATGTGAGCCGGCGCGCGCCGAACCAGCTGGGGTTGTTCAACCAGTCGGCCACGGGGCAGCGCATGGGCAATGCGTTCGGGGTGTCGGTGCGGCCGCAGCGGCCGGGGCCGTGAATTCGACTGCGGGGGGTTGTCAGTGCCGCCCTCTTCGCTGGCAAGCCAGCTCCCACAGGTGGTGACTCAAGGACCGCGTAAAGATCTGCAAGATCGTGGTGAGCCCATCGCGGGTCAAGCCCGCTCCCACAGGTACCGTGGGGACCCGGGGCCTGTGCAAAACCTGTGGGAGCGGGCTTGACCCGCGATGGGCCGCGCAGCGGCCCCTACCGCCCCCGCGGCAAGCAGATGCGAAACTGCGCCCCCCCCAACGCCGACTGCCCCACCGTCAGGGTGCCACCCTGCCCCTCGATCACCCGACGGCTGATCGCCAACCCCAGGCCAAACCCGCCCGTGGCACGGTCCCGACTGCGATCCAGGCGGTAGAACGGCTGGAAGATGCGCTCGCGCTCCTCCTGCGGAATGCCAATGCCGTCATCCTCGACGGTCAGCACGCACGCGCCCTTGGCATCCACGCTCAGGCGCAGCAGGATGCGCTGCCCGCAATAACGCATGGCGTTGCGGATAAGGTTCTGCACCGCCCGCGCCGTCAACCGCGGGTCCAGCACAAAGCGCGGCAGATCCGGCTCGGCACGCACCTCCAGGCTCACCCCGCGCCCATCCAGCTCTTCGGCATAGCTACCCAGGATGCTGTCGACGAACTCGGGCAGCGCCACCTCCACCCGCTCGCCACCCTGGCCATTCTGCAAGCGGTTGTACGACAGCAGCTCAAGCACCAGCGCATCCAGCTCGCGCACGTGCCCCACCAATTCCAGCAGGCGCTTGCGACTGGCCGGGGGCATTTCGTCGTACAGCAGCACCAGGCCGAAATCCAGGCGGGTCAGCGGCGTGCGCAGCTCATGCGACACCGCATTGAGCAACTCGCGCTGCTGGGTCAGCAGGCATTCGATATCCGCCGCCATGGTATCGAACACCTTGGCCAGCGCGCCGATGTTCGAGCGTGGCGAGATCAGCGTACGCTCCGCCAGGTTGCCTTCGCCCAGGCGCTGCGCCGTGGCCTTGAGCCGCTGCAGGTCACGCCAGTGCGGGCGCACCCAGAACAGCAGGCAGCCCAGCAGCGCCGCACCGATCAGCACAGTGATGCCCCACGACAGCAGGTAGATGTCCGCCGGGTCCGGCGGGTTGCGCAGCACCACCATCCACTCGCTGTCCAGCGGCGCCAGGGCGGTTTCGTAATAGCCCCACTCCCCCAGGCGCACCACGTACTGGCCGGCCTGCAGGTGCGCCTGCTCCTCGGCGTTCAGGTCCAGTTCGGCGCGCCGGCGCAGCTCGATGCTGAGGGGGGCGAAATCGGTGTTCAGCGCCTCGGCCACCTGGGGCCAGCTGTCGCGGTGCTTGAGGTGGAACTGGTTGACGATCAGGCGCTGCACGCCCCGCGCCTGGTCCTGGTTGTAGGCGATGTAGCGGTCATGGAACACATGCAGGATCAGTTCGGGGATCAGGAAGATCGACCCGGCATACGCGACGATGGTCACCAGATACAGGCGTACCAGAATTTTCAGCATGGCCGTGGCCGCTCCTCAGAATTCCCACTCGACTCGGCTGAACAGGTAGCCCTTGCCCCACACCGTCTTGATCTTGCGCGCCTCGCCGGCGCTGTCGTCGAACTTGCGCCGCAGCTTGGATATGGCCACGTCCACCGAGCGGTCGGTGCCGTTGAACTCGATGCCGCGCAACTGCTGCAGGATGCAGTCGCGGCTGAGCACGCTGCCGGCATTGCGCGCCAGCACCACCAGCAGGTTGAACTCGCCGCTGGACAACTCCACCGTCTGGTCGCGCCACAGCACGGTGCGTTCGGCCAGGTCGATGCGCAGCCCGCCGATCACGATCAGGTCGCTCTCGAGATGCGGCTCGTTGATGCTGCTGCGCCGCAGCAGGGTCCGCACCCGCGCCAGCAGCACGCGCGGCTCGCACGGCTTGCTGACGTAGTCGTCGGCGCCCATCTCCAGGCCCAGCACCTGGTCGTGGCTGTCGTCGCGGGCGGTGAGCATGAGGATCGGCAGCAGCAGCGATTCGGCGCGCAGCTGCCGGCACACCTGCAGGCCGTCCAGGCCCGGCAGCATCAGGTCCAGGATCACCAGGTCGGGTTTGCTGCGCCGCGCCTCTTCCAGCACGTGGTCCCCCCGCGCAATCACGCTGACGCTGAAACCATTGCGTTGCAGGTAGCTGGCGATCAGTTCGCTCAGGGCGCAGTCGTCTTCGACCAGAAGGATAGTGGGCATGGGTAGTTTGAAAGGCCGGGAAAGTCAGGCAGGATATAGCGCTTATTCGCAGGTCGCGAAATTCTTCACACTTTTTCACACTCGCCCTACATAGCTTAACAACTGCCTGTAGCGCGGCTGCCTTAGCATTGCCGGGTCATTTATGGAAGATCCGCATGCCCAGTTCAAGCCCCGTCCGTCTGCGTACCCTGGCGCCCCTGTTGCTGCTGAGCCTGGCCCTGGCCGGCTGCGACAGCAAGCCGCCCGCCGAAGAACAAGCCCCCAAGCCCGCCGTCAGCGTCGAAACCGTGCACGAGCAACCCCTGGCCATCAGCACCGAGCTGTCGGGGCGCATCCTGGCGCCACGCATTGCCGAGGTGCGCGCGCGGGTGGCCGGGGTGGTGCTCAAGCGGGTGTACCGTGAGGGCAGCGACGTGAAACAGGGCGACGTGCTGTTTCGCATCGACCCGGCACCGTTCAAGGCCGACTACGACAGCGCCCGCGCCAACCTGGCCAAGGCCGAGGCCACGCGCTTTCAGGCACGCCTGCAGGACCAGCGCTACGCCGAGCTGATTTCGATCGACGCGATCAGCCGCCAGGAGCATGACAACGCCCGCGCCGCCGCCATGCAGGCTGACGCCGAAGTGGCAGCGGCCAAGGCCGCGCTCGAGCGTGCGCGCCTGAACCTGGGCTATGCCACCGTGACCGCGCCGATTTCCGGGCGCGTGGGCCGTGCCCTGGTGACCGAGGGCGCGCTGGTGGGGCAGAACGAATCGACCCCGCTGGCGATCATTCAGCAGCTCGACCCGATCCATGCCGACCTGACCCAGTCGACCCGCGAGATCAACGCCCTGCGCCGTGCCCTGCGTGCCGGCGAGCTCAAGCAGGTGGGCCAGGACCAGGCCCGCGCCACGCTGATCCAGGATGACGGCACCCCTTATCCGCTGGCGGGCAAGCTGCTGTTCTCCGACATCAGCGTGGACCCGAGCACCGGCCAGATCACCCTGCGCAGCGAGTTCCCCAACCCCGACCTGGACCTGCTGCCCGGCAGCTTCATCCGCGTGCGCCTGGAACAGGCGGTGCAGCCCAAGGGCATCAGCGTGCCGCAGCAGGCCATCCTGCGTGACAGCGCGGGCCTGCCGCGGGTGCTGCTGGTGGACGCTGAGCAGCGCGTGAGCGAGCGCGCCGTGGTGCTGGGCAGCGTGCAGCAGGACCGCTGGATCGTCACCGAGGGCCTGGCCCCGGGCGATCGCATCGTCACCGAAGGCCTGCAGCACGTGAAGGTGGGTGACCAGGTGAGCGTGACCCCCGCCACCGACACGGCTGCCCCCATCGCCCAGACCACCGCCCAGTGAGGCCCTGATCCATGCCGCAGTTCTTTATTGACCGCCCGGTGTTCGCCTGGGTGGTCGCGCTGTTCATCCTGCTCGGCGGTGCGCTGGCCATCCCGCAGTTGCCGGTGGCCCAGTACCCCAACGTGGCGCCGCCACAGATCGAGGTGTACGCGGTATACCCCGGTGCCTCGGCGCAGACCATGGACGAGAGCGTGGTCAGCCTGATCGAGCAGGAGCTCAACGGCGCCGATCACCTGCTGTACTTCCAGTCCACCAGCAGCCTGGGCAGCGCCACGGTAACGGCGACCTTCCAGCCGGGCACCAACCCGGAACTGGCCCAGGTCGATGTGCAGAACCGCCTGAAGATCGTCGAGTCGCGCCTGCCGCGGGCGGTGACCCAGCAGGGCCTGCAGGTGGAGAAGATCTCCACCGGGTTCCTGATGCTGGTGACCCTGACCGCCGACGATGACCGCCTCGACGAAACCGCGCTGAGCGACTTTCTGGCGCGCAACGTGATGAACGAGGTGCGCCGGGTACCGGGCGTGGGCAAGGCGCAGCTGTATGGCTCGGAACGCGCCATGCGTATCTGGCTCGACCCGCAGAAGCTGATCGGCTTCAACCTCACCCCCGAGGACGTGAACCTTGCGATTGCCGCGCAGAACGCCCAGGTGGCCCCTGGCAGCATCGGCGACCTGCCCGGCAGCCCGACCCAGGAAATCACTGCCAACGTGCTGATCAAGGGCCAGCTGTCGACGCCCCAGGAGTTCGCCGACATCGTGCTGCGCGCCAATGCGGATGGCTCGCGGGTCACCGTGGGTGATGTGGCGCGGGTCGAGATCGGCGCCCAGGAGTACCAGTACGGCACGCGCCTGAACGGCAAGCCGTCCACCGCCTTCAGCGTGCAGCTGGCGCCCGGTGCCAACGCCATGCAGACCGCAACCCTGGTCAAGGCCAAGATGGACGAGCTGTCGCGCTACTTCCCGCCCGGGGCGGTGTACGACATCCCGTATGACACCTCGCCGTTCGTCAAGGTGTCCATCGAACAGGTGATCAACACCCTGATCGAGGCCATGGTGCTTGTGTTCCTGGTGATGTTCCTGTTCCTGCAGAACATCCGCTACACGCTGATCCCGACCCTGGTGGTGCCGGTGGCACTGATGGGCACCTTCGCGGTGATGCTGACGCTGGGCTTCTCGATCAACGTGCTGACCCTGTTCGGCATGGTGCTGGCCATCGGCATTCTGGTGGACGACGCCATCGTGGTGGTGGAGAACGTCGAGCGGATCATGGCCGAGGAAGGCCTGCCGCCCAAGCAAGCCACGCGCAAGGCCATGCAGCAGATCAGCGGCGCCATCGTCGGCATCACCGTGGTGCTGGTGGCGGTGTTCGTGCCGATGGCGTTCATGCAGGGCTCGGTGGGGGTGATCTACCAGCAGTTCTCGGCGTCGATGGCGGTATCGATCCTGTTCTCGGCGTTCCTTGCCCTGAGCCTGACCCCGGCGTTGTGCGCCACCCTGCTCAAGCCGATCGCCAAGGGCGAACACCACGTCAAGCGCGGTTTCTTCGGCTGGTTCAACCGCAAGTTCGAAGGCATGAGCAACGGCTACCAGCGCTGGGTGATGCACGCGATCCAGCGCAGCGGCCGCTACCTGGTGGTGTATGGCCTGCTGCTGGTGGCGCTGGGCTGGACCTTCAGCCAGCTGCCCTCCTCGTTCCTGCCCACCGAAGACCAGGGCTACACCATCACCGACGTGCAGCTGCCGCCCGGCGCCAGCCGCAACCGTACCGTGCAGGTGGCCGAGCAGATCGAGGCGCACAGCGCAGGCGAACCTGGCGTGGGCAACACCACGGTGATCCTGGGCTTCAGTTTCTCGGGCAGCGGGCAGAACGCGGCGCTGGTGTTCACCACGCTCAAGGACTGGTCCGAGCGCACCGCCAAGGACAGCGCCGAGGCCATCGCCGAGCGCGCCAACATCGCCTTCAGCCAGTTCAAGAACGCGGTGGCCTATGCGGTGCTGCCGCCCTCGGTGGATGGCCTGGGCACCTCGACCGGTTTCGAGTTCCGCCTGCAGGACCGTGCCGGCGTGGGCCATGCCGGGCTGATGGCGGCGCGTGACCAGTTGCTGGCCGAGGCCGCGAAAAGCCCGGTGCTGGCCAACGTGCGCGAGAGCGCCCTGGCCGAAAGCCCGCAGGTGCAGTTGCTGATCGACCGCAAGCAGGCCAACGCGCTGGGCGTGTCGTTCGACGACATCGGCACGGTGCTCAACACGGCCATCGGCTCGACCTACGTCAACGACTTCCCCAACCAGGGCCGCATGCAGCGGGTGGTGGTGCAGGCCGAGGGCGACCAGCGCAGCCAGGTCGAGGACCTGCTCAAGATCCACGTGCGCAACACCAGCGGCAAGATGGTGCCGTTGTCGGCCTTCGCCCAGGCGCAGTGGGTATCGGGGCCGGTGCAACTGACCCGCTACAACGGCTACCCGGCCATTGCCGTGTCGGGCGAGCCGGCACCGGGCTACAGCTCGGGCGCGGCGATGGCCGAGGTGCAGCGCCTGGTCGATGCGCTGCCGCTGGGCTTTGGCCTGGAATGGACCGGGCTGTCGCTGCAGGAGCAGTTGTCCGGGGCGCAGGCACCGATGCTGATGGCGCTGTCGCTGCTGGTGGTGTTCCTGTGCCTGGCGGCGCTGTACGAAAGCTGGTCGATCCCTACCTCGGTGCTGCTGGTGGTGCCGCTGGGCGTGCTCGGTGCGGTGCTGGCGGTGACCCTGCGCGACATGCCCAACGATGTGTTCTTCAAGGTCGGCCTGATCACCCTGATCGGCCTGTCGGCGAAGAACGCGATCCTGATCATCGAGTTCGCCAAGAGCCTGGTGGACGAAGGGCATGACCTGGTCGAGGCCACCGTGCAGGCCGCGCGCCTGCGCCTGCGGCCCATCGTGATGACCTCGCTGGCGTTCATCCTGGGCGTGGTGCCGCTGGCGATTGCCACCGGCGCCAGCTCGGCGAGTCAGCAGGCCATCGGCACCGGGGTGATCGGCGGCATGCTCAGCGCCACGCTGGCGATCGTGTTCGTGCCGGTGTTCTTCGTGGTGGTGATGCGCGTGACCGGCTGGCGCCGGCGTGACGCCCAGGCCGACACTGCGGTGGTCGAACAAAGCTGATGGACAGCCGCGCGGCGGTCATGGGATGGTGCTAGCCCGCTTATGGACTGGAACCTTGCAATGACCGCCGCCGTACTTCCCCCCTGCTCCATTCTTTTGCTGGCCGGCGGCCGTGGCCAGCGCATGGGCGGGCAGGACAAGGGCCTGCTGTCCTGGCAGGGCCGCCCGCTGATCGCGCACGTGCACGCCGTGGTGCGTGACCTGAGCGATGACCTGATCCTTTCCTGCAATCGCAACCAGCACGCCTATCGGGCGTTTGCCGACCAGTTGGTGGGCGATGCCGAGCCTGGGTTTCCCGGGCCGCTGGCCGGGGTGCTGGCCGGGCTTGCGGTGGCGCGGCATGCCTGGCTGGTGGTGCTGGCGTGTGATGCACCGCTGATCGAGCGCGGGTTGCTCGAGCAGCTGCTGAGCGTGGCGGTCACCGGGGACTGCGCGGCGATGGTGCGCCAGGGCCAGCAGTGGCAGCCGATGTTCTGCGTGATCCCGGTGCGCCAGCAGGCGAGCTTGCAGGCGGCATGGCAGGCCGGTGAGCGCAGCCTGTTGCGGGCGTTGCTGGAGCATCCGTTGCAGGCGGTGGAGTGTGCAGAGGAGGACCGGCGCCTGAGCAACTTCAATACGCCGCAGTGGTTGGGGCAATAAGGCTTTTGTGTCGTCTGTGAGGGCCTCTTCGCGGGCCAAGCCCGCTCCTACAGAGGCTTGCGCTACCCCTGTGGGAGCGGGCTTGACCCGCGATGGGCGGCACCGCCCCCCTCGAACACCACACACCGATTGCGCCCCGCCGCCTTGGCCGCATACAGCGCCTGATCGGCCGCCGCCACCAGCGTCAGGGGCGTTTCGCCCTGCCCCGCCATGCCTGCCACGCCGATACTCACCGACACCCGCCCGAACGGGCTGCCAGCATGCACGATGTTCAGCTCGGCCAACCGCGCCAGCACCGTCTCGGCCACCACTACCGCGCCCGCCACCTCGGTATTGGGCAGCACCATCGCCAGCTCTTCCCCGCCATAACGCGCCACCACATCCGTCGGGCGGCGCACGCACTCGCGCAACAAGGCGCTCACCGCCTTGAGGCATTCATCACCGCCAATGTGCCCGTAGGCGTCATTGAAGCGTTTGAAATGATCGATATCGATCAGCAGCAACGCCAGCGGCTGGGCCTCGCGCTGGGCACGCCGCACTTCGCTGGCCAGCACCTCGTCGAAACGCCGGCGGTTGGCCAGCCCGGTGAGCGTGTCGTGGGTGGCCAGCACCGCCAGCTGCCGGTTGGTGGCCAGCAGTTCTTCGCGCGCCACCAGCAATTGCGCATCCATCTCGGCGCGATGGCGCATGTCACGGATCAGCAGCCGGCCAATCACCGCGATCACCCCCTGCAACGCCAGTACCAGCCCCACCGTCAGCCACGCTTCCATGCGCCAGGCGTCCTGGGCCTCGCGCTTGCCGATGGCCACGGTGGTCACCAGTGGCAGGTGCTCGTTCTTGCGAAACGCATACAGGCGCTCCACCCCATCCAGGCTCGAGGCAAACGAAGCCGTGCCCACCGAGTTTTCCACCAGGTAGCGGGTGTAGATCGGCGACCGGGAAAAGTCGCGGCCCATGTCCTGCTCGCGAAACGGGTAGCGCACCAGGATGCGCCCACTGGTGTAGGTGAGCGCGATCGCACCGTCCTTGCCCACGTCGATCTTGCCGAACAGGCGCAGAAAGTTCTCCACCCCCAGGGTCACCGCGATCACCCCGGCGAACTGCCCCCCGGGCTGCTCGAAACGCCGGCTGACGGTGATCACCCAGTCCTGGGTGGAGCGGCTGCGGATCGGCGGGCCGATGAACACCTCGCGGGACGGGTTGTCGCGATGGTGGATGAAGAACTCGCGGTCGGCGCTGTTCGCACCGTCCGGAATCGGGCCGTTGGTCGACATCAGCCATTCGCCCGTCGGGCCATAGATGGTCAGCCCATGCAGTTGCGTCAGCAGTTCGTTCTGCTCCTCCACCAGCCCGGCCAGGCGCGCCAGTTGCTGCGGCCCGCCGCCATCGACTTCGAGCCGCTCGCTCAGGCCCAGCAGCATCATCGAACTCTGGCGGATGATGCCCTCGGCATAGGTGTCCAGTGCCTGGGTCAGGTTGAGGCTGTGTACCTGAACCTCGTTCAGCGCGCGCTGACGTGCAGCCCATATCTTCCAGGCCGTCAGCGATGCCAGCGATACGCAGATCACCAGCAACAGCAGCACGGCCAGGCGCACGTCACGCTTGTGCGGCAGCGGCACCGGCAGTAAGGGGGTCGACATCATGAAACGCTCCTGCGATGCCACAACTGAAGGCATCCTGCCATCAGCTGTACTCCGGAATGCCCTGTACCGCAAGGGGCAGAGCATCAGGCGCGCAATCAAGCGGTGGGGGTCACGACGGGCTGCTGCAGAATCCGGCAGGCAGAAGTTGCAGGGCGGTGAAGCTGAAATTGGATCGCAAGGCCGCCCGCTCCAGTGAGCAGCCTTGCGCATGCATGCAGGCAGGCCTCGCGGTGCGCCGCTGGCGCGGTTGCCCTTCAGTAGCGGAACTTGCCGCCATGAATGTCCTGCAGCACCTGATCGGTCACCCGCACGTAGGTTTCGGTGCCCGGCAGCCAGGCATACACCGGGTCTTCGCCGGTCTGGCTGGGGTCGAAGGCTTCGCTTCTGAGCTTGGTCTTCTGGTACTTGAAGGTGCCGGTGGTTTCCATGCAGGTCTTGACGCGCAAGAACATCGGCACCGCGTAGTGAGGCATCTGGCTCTTGACGAAGCGCAGCAGGTCGCAGAAATCCAGCTGCTCCAGCGGCGCCGACGGGGTGATGGCGGCCATCCCGGCGCGACCGTTGGTGTTCTTGATTTCCACCCCGTAGGCCACGGCTTCGGCAATGTGGGGGTGCTGCACCATGATGTTCTCGACTTCGGTGGTGGAGACGTTCTCGCCCTTCCAGCGGAAGGTGTCCCCCAGGCGGTCGACGAACTGGGCATGGCCAAAGCCGATATCGCGAATCAGGTCGCCGCTGTTGAAGTAGCGGTCGCCCTTTTCGAACACGTCGTAGAGCACCACCTTCTTGCTCTTCTCCGGGTCGGTGTAGCCATCGAACGGGGCGTCGTCGTCGATCTTGGCCAGCAACAGGCCCTGACCGCCCTTGCCGACCTTCTGCATGAATCCGTCGGCGTTGCGCCGTGGTTCGCCGGTGTCGTGTTCGTACTCCACCAGCGACCAGGCGTTGATGGCAAAGCCGATGGTGTTCTCGAAATTGAGGATGTTGGTAAAGCCGATGTTGCCGTCACTGGCGGCGTAGAACTCGCAGACCCGCTCGATGTTGAAGCGTTTCTTGAAGTCGAGCCACACGCCCGGGCGCAAGCCGTTGCCGATCATCTTCACCACCGGGTTGTCGCCATCGTTGCCGGCCGCAGGCTGATCGATCAGGTAGCGGCACAGTTCACCGACGTAGCAGATGGTGGTGGCCTTGAATTTGCGCGTGTCTTCCCAGAACTGGCTGGCGCTGAACTTGCGGCGGATGGCGAAGCCCGAGGCACCGGCCAATGCCGAACCCCAGCTCACGCACAGGCCGGTGCCGTGATACAGCGGCAAGGTGCAATAGACGATGTCATCGGGGCGCATGTCCAGGGCGATCATGCCGAAGCTGCCGTAGACCTTCATCCAGCGCCCATGCTTGAACACCCCGGCCTTGGGCAGGCCGGTGGTACCGGAGGTGTAGATGTAGAAGCAGGCGTCGTCGAGGTAGACCTGCTGGGTAGTCGCCGGATTGGCCGTAGCGTGCCCCTGACTGGCAAGGGTCAGGTTGACGTAGCCCTCGGGGGCGGTGCCGGCATCGCGCGTGGTGTCGGTGTCGGCCAGGAAAAAGCTGCGCTGCCTGTCGATGGCCACCTCGTCGCGCACCGCCTCGAACGATGGCACCAGCTCCTGGCCGACGATGATCGCTGACGGGTTGACCAGGCCCAGGCTGTGGATCAGCACGTTGTTGGTCTGCGAGGTGTTGAGCATGGCGCAGATGCCGCCGATCTTGCTCACGGCCAGTACGCTGACCAGCAATTCGGGGCGGTTCTCGATGAAGATGCCTACCACATCGCCTTTTTTCAGGCCACGGGCCAGCAGGTAGTGGGCGAAACGGTTGGCCCACTGGTTGACCTGTTCGTAACTGAAGCGCGTGTCCTTGTAGAGCAGCGCCGGCCCTTGAGGGTTGCGCGCAACCGCCTGTTCGAAGGCCCAGCCCAGGCCACAGGGCTGATCGGCCTTGAGTTTGGAAACCTTGAGGCCCCTGACGAGCCGAGGAATGGCCCGAGTGATCGAGGGAATTTTGCGCAGCATCATGCCCCAGGTAATCATGTCGCTATTACTACTCATGGCACCTCCTGGTGGATTGACCGTGGCCGCCAGGCGGTTCGACAAACGCCATGACCAGCCAATCGTTTTTATTGTTGTGCACGCCATGTGAAAAAGTCCTCGCGCAGCGGGGTGCGCGAGGACGCCTGGTACCGATCAATCAGAACTCGTCGGCGACCGACTCGAGGATCTTGCCCATCAGGTAGACCGTGGTGCGGGCCACTTGCTTGACCGCCTCTTTTTCTTCGTCGGTCACGACCCAGCGGTCGATGGCGGCGTTGACCTGCTCGGAGTGCTTCTCGTCGATGATCGCGTGGGCGACGAAGAAGGTCAGTTGCTGGTCGGTCAGCTTGAGATGGTTCTTGCACACGTCCATCAGGGGTTCGAGGTGCTCATAGCAGTCCTCGGCCCAGAAGCTGTAGCCCAGGCGCGGAATGATGCCGCGGCATACGGAAACGAAGTCCAGGTAGCCGTAGAACGCCTCGGTGGCCGGCAGCATCGGTTTCTCGAACTCCGACGGGTCCACGCCAATGGCGATCAGGTCGTTGTACGCCATGTTTTCGTGGCCCAGCTCTTCCAGCGCATGCTTCATCGCGAAACGCAGCAGGCCGACCTTCTTGTGGTCCTGGTTCCAGCACGCCACCGCCTGGTTGATCGCGTTGTTCTTGGTGTAGTGGTACACCTGGACAATCGACTTGATGTACAGCTCACGCTGCAGTTCGGGACGCTTCATCATCTGGAAGAAACGGCCGGCCTTGATCTTTTCCCATTCGGCGTCACAGATGGCTTTGAGCTCTTTGCGAAACGCGGTCACTTCAGTCATTTCACTCTCTTCCTTGGCGTGTTGATAAATCGTTCATGACACGTGTTATACGGTCAGGCGAATACGGCGTTACAGGCGCAGCACGGACTTGATGATGTAGATGAACTTGGAAAAGAAGCCCAGGCCTTCGATAGTGTCCCAGTGTTCCATCAGCACACCATTTTCAACACGGTAGATATCGATCACCTTGTAGTTCACCGTGAAGAACCTGTGCTTGGCCCAGTGCTTGGCATACAGGAAGACATAATCGCCTTCGGCGCAGACCCGCTCGATACTGGTACCCGACTCGGGGAACGTCTTGAAGAACTGCGTGAAGTAGGTCTTGAAGCCTTCGCGGCGCGGGGGAATGAACACGTTGTTGTGCTGCACGTAGTCCTCGGCAATCAAGGTATCGGCAACCGCGAGTTCACGCTGACCAAACATGCGCTCGTAAAACTCGATGACCACTTCTTTGTTCCTGGCTTCCATCTTGGATCAACCTCAATGTTGTCGTTATTGTGTGATGCTTATCCCGCCAGTGACTGCCTCGCGTGACGGGCGGCCAAGGTATGACGAATCAGGTCATCGACGTCCTTCAGGTCTGCCGGGCAGCTGGGCAGGCCGAAGAAGGGCGTCACCGACGGCATCAGATCGCCTTTGTACAGGGCGTAGTAGTGATCGCCACGGGCCTTGATCTGGAAGAAGATGCCGTCCTGATCGAACACGAAGCTGTCGAACTTCGGCGCCAGCCGTGGCTTCACATAGGTGATGAACGTCTTGTAGCCGCCTTGCAGGGCCACCAGCGAGGCACCGGTCATGGCCAGCCCGTTGACCACGTTCTTGACCGGGGCATGCTTGTCGACGATCAGGCGCGAAAGTTCGACGCACTCGTGCTCGTAGTTGGGCCCGGAGAACTGCACCAGTTGTTCATGGCTGATGAACTCACCCGACTCGTGAGGGAACGGCGTAATACGCTGAGTGCCGATGATTTCACCATCATGATAAAAGGCAAACACATAGGAACGCGGGTCGTATTCATCCAGGCACACGGTGTTGTCGACCGAGTTGCCAAACAGCGTCTTGTAATAGATCTTGCGCTGCCCATACAACCGGCTACGGGCACGAGAAAGTTCGATGAATTGCGCAGGCGTTACCACCTGCCTGACCTTTACCTTGTCAGACTGGCACAACTCCTGGAGGACTGAATCATAGAAACTGTAGATGGCCGAACCGGCGGAATCATCCTTGACCAACTGCATACTTGCCGAAGGCAAGTCAGCCTTGTTACTGGCGAGTGACGGCATGAGAAATCCCTTCTTATTGTGATCTGTAGTATTCAACTCAGCCCAGCGCACGACTTAAGTTTCCACAGGACAATACATAGCTTCGCCTCCTTGCGTAGATAGCCATAGGTTGTTGATTTACGGGCTGCGCACAGCCAGACACTCACCCGCTAGTGGCGGGCGTGCCGTTGAACCAGAGCGAGGTGCAGTCAGTTCGGTGGTAGCGAGGCCAAGGCTCGGCGGATCTGCTCGGCGCGCTCGCCCAGCACCTGTGGCGTGGCGATCGGGAGGTCCGCATGACCCAGGTTGAAACCGTCACCGACAAAGCGGGCCAGCACATGCAGGTGCGCGTGACCTACGGTCTGCCCGGCCACTGCGCCATCGCACAGCAGCAGGTTGATACCTTCACAGGGCTGTTCTTCGAGGCTCAGGCCGCTTTCACGCAGGGCGGCCGCCATCCGTTGACCCACACGCATCATGTGGCCACAGGTTTGAGGAGGGATATCACCCAGGCCGCTTGCGTGGGCCTTGGGAATGACCAGGACATGGCCAGGAGTGATCGGCTGAATCGAGAGAAAGGCCAGGCACTGCTCGTCTTCGTAGACAACGGCAGCCGGTGCTTCTTTCTTGGCGATTGCACAGAAAATGCAGTTCACGGATAGCTCCCTCTATTGTTGTAGGTGCAACCCCGGTGGAGGCATGAAGATCCGGGATGCTACAGGCTGCATTCCATTGCAGAGTTGACCGCGCAGCTTGTAGGAGAAATTACCCCTGGCCTTCCTCAGCTGTACACGGGAGTTTTGAAATTTTTTGTATCTGAATCCCGTAAATTTCCTAATGGGTTGATTTGAATGGGTTTTCCCAAGGTAACTTTTTGTATCCGGGCTGCATGGGTGCGTCACCGGCCAGGGCCCTGAGGGCCGAGGACGGTGACGCCATCACCCACCCGCTGTGCGTGGGGTCGCCCGGCCTGAGCTACACGAACGCATCGGCATGAAAATGCGCGGGCTCCAGCCCCCGCTGCTCGACGAAATCGCGTCGCGCCGAGTCGACCACGATCGGCGCACCGCAGGCATAGACCTCGAAGTCCTTGAGGCTATGGAAGTCCTGCAGCACCTGGCGGTGCACGAAGCCGGTGGCGCCCTGCCAGTCGCAGGCCGGGCCCGGCTCGGACAGCACCGGGGTGTAGCGCAGCCACGGCAACTGCGCCTCCCAGGCCAGCAGCTGTTCATGCCGGTAGAGGTCCTCACGGCGCCGCCCGCCCCAGTACAGGTACACCGGGCGGCGGTTGTCGCCGCGCTCGCGCAGTTGCTCGAGCAGCGCCTGCACCGGGGCAAAGCCGGTGCCGCTGGCCAGCAACACCATCGGCCGTTGGCTGTCGCGCAGGTAGAACGAACCGAACGGCCCCTCCATGCGCAGGATCGCCCTGGGCTGCAACGCATTGAACACATGCCCGCTGAACACCCCGCCCGGCATGTGCCGGATGTGCAGCTCAAGCTGGTTGTCGCGCGCCGCTGCGGTGGCCATCGAGTAGCTGCGCCGGCTGCCGTCCTTGAGCAGCACCTGCACGTACTGCCCCGGCAGGTAGGCGAATGCGGCGCCCGGCGCGAGCATCAGGCGCAGCACCGCCACGTCGTGGCTGACCTTGTCGAGGCTGGCCACGCGCACGCCCATCTGCTGGATGCCGATGCCGCGCAGCTCGGTGACTTCCGGCGCGTCGATGACCAGGTCGGAACGTGCCCTGGCGCAGCAGAACAGCGCCAGGCCCTGGGCCCGCTCGGCTTCGCTGAGCACTGCCAGCGGGCTGTCGGCGTGGTCCACCTCGCCGCTGAGCACCTGGCCCTTGCAACTACCACAGGTGCCGGTGCGGCAGCTGTGCTTGAGCATCAGGCCATCGGCCAGGGCAGCGTCGAGCACGCTCTGCCCGGCGTTGACCGGGCAGCTCAGGCCGACCGGCTGGATCTGCAGGGTGAAGCTCATGTGCGTACCCTCCGTCACTGCGCGCGTCCGGCGGCGGCCAGCAGGTCCAGCGCCACGTCGACGATCATGTCCTCCTGGCCGCCGACCATGCGCCGCTTGCCCAGCTCGACCAGGATGTCGACGGTTTTCAGGCCATAGCGCGCCGCGGCGATTTCGGCGTGGCGCAGGAAGCTGGAGTAGACCCCGGCATAGCCCAGCGCCAGCGATTCGCGGTCGACCCGCACAGGGCGGTCCTGCAACGGGCGCACGATGTCGTCGGCTGCATCCATCAGTGTGTAGAGGTCGGTGCCGTGGTTCCAGCCCAGGCGCTCGGCGGCGGCGATGAACACTTCCAGGGGCGCGTTGCCGGCGCCCGCGCCCATGCCGGCCAGGCTCGCATCGATGCGATCGCACCCCTCCTCCACCGCGGTGATCGAGTTGGCGACCCCGAGGCTGAGGTTGTGGTGGGCATGCATGCCGGTTTCGGTCTCCGGCTTGAGCACGGCCTTGAACGCGCGAAAGCGATCACGCACGTCCTGCATGTTCATCGCACCGCCGGAGTCGGCCATGTACACGCAGGTGGCGCCGTAGCTTTCCATCAGCTTGGCCTGGGCGGCCAGCTGCTCGGCCGGGATCATGTGGCTCATCATCAGAAAGCCCACGGTGTCCATGCCCAGCGCGCGCGCATATTCGATGTGCTGGCGGGCCACGTCGGCCTCGGTGCAGTGGGTGGCCACGCGCACCACGCGGGCGCCGGCGTCATATGCGGCCTTGAGGTCGTGCACCGTGCCGATGCCGGGCAGCAGCAGGGTGGTGATCCTGGCGTGACTGATCACGTCGGCCACGGCCTCGATCCACTCCAGGTCGGTGTGGGCGGCAAACCCGTAGTTGAAGCTGGAGCCCTGCAGGCCATCGCCGTGGGCCACTTCGATGGAATCGACCCTGGCCTTGTCCAGCGCACGGGCGATGTCCTGCACGTTCTGCAGCGAGTACTGGTGGCGCACCGCGTGGCTGCCGTCGCGCAGGGTCACGTCGCTGATGTAGAGCTTCTTGGCGGGATTGAACGTCATGCGGGCATCCTCAGTTGTGCGCCATGGCCTGGGCCATGCGCTCGGCGGTCGCCATCGCGGCGGACGTCATGATGTCGAGATTGCCGGCGTAGGCCGGCAGGTAGTGGGCGGCGCCTTCGACTTCGAGAAACACCGAGGTCTTGAGCCCGCTGAAGCGGCCCAGGCCCGGGATCAGCAGCGGCGCCTGGGGCTCGATCACCTCGAACTGCACCTGCTGCTTGAGCCGGTAGCCGGGCACGTAGGCCTGCACCGCCTGGGCCATCTCGTGGATGGAGGCCTGCACGCGGGCCTGCTCGCAGGCTTCGGAGAGCACGAACACGGTATCGCGCATGATCAGCGGCGGCTCGGCCGGGTTCATCACGATGATCGCCTTGCCCCTGGCTGCACCGCCGATGGCTTCGATGGCCTTGGAAGTGGTTTCGGTGAACTCGTCGATGTTGGCGCGGGTGCCGGGGCCGGCGGACTTGCTGGCAATCGAGGCGACGATTTCGGCGTAGTGCACCTTGGCCACCCGCGACACCGCGGCCACCATCGGGATGGTCGCCTGGCCGCCGCAGGTGACCATGTTGACGTTCAACTGCGCCAGGTTCTGCTCCAGGTTCACCACCGGCACGCAGTACGGGCCGATGGCTGCCGGGGTCAGGTCGATCAGGCGGATGCCGGGCTTGCGTGCGCGCAGGTAGGCGTCGTTGCGTACATGGGCGCCGGCCGAGGTGGCATCGAACACGAAGTCGATATCGGCGAACTCGGGCATGCGCGCCAGGCCCTCGACCCCTTCGTGGGTGGTGGCCACGCCCAGGCGGCGGGCGCGTTCCAGCCCGTCGGAGGCCGGGTCGATGCCGACCATCACGGCCATTTTCAGGTGCTTGCCGTGGCGCAGCAGCTTGATCATCAGGTCGGTGCCGATATTGCCGGAGCCGATTATGGCGACATTGAATTTTGCAGGGTTCATACGGCTTCTCCGTAGACTTCGGCGAGGAGGATGACGCTCGGGTCGAGGCTGTCGGCGTACAGGCGCTGCACGGCCTCGGCGCGCAGGCTCAAGGCGGTGCGCTGGTTGATGTAGCCCTTGTCGGTGATCTCGCCGTCGTTGAGGCTGGGCGGCGAATCGAGGATCACCAGGCGCACGGCATGCTGGGACGAGGCCGGGTATTCCCGGGCCAATGCCTGCAGGCCCGCGCACAGCGCCAGGCGCACCTCGGGCTGCAGCGCCAGCTGTGCACCGCTCATGTGCTGGCCCTCGGCGCCGAGCAGGTCGCGCAGGGCCTGGGACGGGTAGACCAGCGCGCCGATCATGTCGCGGTCATGCCCGCCGATCACGCAGTCGCTGGCATACGGCGCCAGCGCGCTGACCAGGCGTGGGCGCAGCGTGCCCACCGACACCCAGGTGCCGCTGCTGAGCTTGAAGTCCTCGGTCACGCGGCCGTCGAACTGCACGCCCAGCTCGGGGCGCGCCGGGTCGACCAGGCGCCCGGCGTCGCCGATGCGGTAGAAGCCCTCTTCATCGAACGCCGCCAGGGTGCTGGCCGGGTCGCCCAGGTAGCGCGGGAACACCGAGGGGCCGCGCACGCGCATCTCCAGCTTGTCGCCGGCCGGCACGAACTTGAGCTCGGTGCCCGGTACCGGCAGGCCGATGATGCCGGCCTTGTCGGCGGCAAAATGCACGCTGGTGACCACCGGCGAGGTTTCGGTGGAGCCCCATTCGGTGGCGAAGAACAGCGGCGTGTCGCGCACCTTCCCGGCACACGCCACCAGCCGGCTCCAGCTGCTTTGCGGCAGGGCGGCAGCGGCATAGAACAGCATGCGCAGGCGCCCGAACAGGGCCTGGGCCAGCGCCGGGTCGCGCTCCAGGTGCGGCAGCAGCATCTCGTAGCCGCGCGGCACGTTGAAGAACAGCGTGGGCCTGACCGAGCGGATGTTCTCCAGCGTGCGGTCGATCTGCCCCGGCACCGGCAGGCCGTCGTCGATGTACAGGGTGCCGCCGTTGCGCAGCACCAGGTTGAAGTTGTGGTTGGCGCCGAACACGTGGCTCCAGGGCAGCCAGTCGAGCACGATCAGTTCGCCCTGCTCCAGAAAGCGCCAGCACTGGGCGATCGCCTGCTGGTTGGCGCAGAGCATGCCGTGGGTGTTGACCACGGCCTTGGGCGCACCGGTGGAGCCGGAAGTCATCAGGTAGCGCGCCGGGGTGTCGCCATCCAGGCGCGCGAAGGCGGCCATCACCGCCGGGGTCTCGGCCTTGTACAGGTGCGGCAGGGCCAGCGCACCGGGGATTTCCTGGGCGTTGCGCGCCGCCACCACCGGGCAGTCCGGGTCGACCAGGGCGATGGCGCGGCCATAGGCATCGCCGTCGTTGACGAAGATCAGCCCCGGCTTGAGCACCTCGACAATCGCCTTGAGCTTGGCGCAGCCGCTGCCGGTATTGCGCGAGTAGGCCACCGAGATGGTCGACACCGGGACGCCCACGTGCATCGCCGCCAGGGTCAGCAGCGCCTGGTCCAGGTCGTTCTCCGAGAGCATCAGCAGCGGCCGGCCGGCTGCGATGTCCAGTTCCAGCAGGCCCTGGGCCAGGGCGCCGACGCGCTGGCGCACCTGCTCGTAGGTCAGGCTGAACCAGCCCGCGCCGCGCCGTTCGGCCAGGTAGGCACGCTGCGGCGCCTGCACGGCCCAGTGTTCCAGCCACTGGCCGATGCAGCGCGCATAGGGTTGCAGCGGCTCGGGCGAGCTGAGCACGAAGCTGCCGTCGGCACGCGGTTCGTACAGCACCTGGGCGGGGGCCAGCTGGGTGGGGTCGTTGAAGAAGTCGTACATTGCACGCCCTCGTGAGCGCGGCAGGCCGTCGGCCCGCTGCTCACTGGTTTTATTGTTGTAGGTACCGGCGGTCGGTCAGGCCGCCGGGTTCAAGCCGGCACTGCTCAGGTGAAGCGACAGCTCACTTCGCCCAGGCGGGTCAGGCGCAGGCGCAGGCTGTCGCCCGCCACCACCGGCACCATCGGCCCCAGCGCGCCGGACAGCAGCACGTCACCGGCCTGCAGCGGGCGCCCGGCCAGGGCCATGGTGCGCGCCAGCCACAGGCAGGCATCCAGCGGGTTGCCCATGCACGCGGCGCCCACGCCGATGGCGGCCTGGGCACCGTTCTTCTCCAGCAGCATGCCTTCCAGGGCCAGGTCCAGGCCGTGCAGGCTGACCGGGGTCTTGCCCAGCACGTAGAGGCCCGAGGAGGCGTTGTCGGCCACGGTGTCGACCAGGGTGATCTTCCAGTCCTCGATGGCCGAGTCGACGATTTCCAGCGCCGGCAGCACATGGTCGACCGCGCGCAGCAGCTCGCCCAGGGTGGTGTCGGGGTCGGGCAGGTCGCGCCCCAGCACGAAGGCGATCTCGCCCTCGGCCTTGGGCTGGATCAGCCGCGTGCTGTCGATGGCCTGGCCATCGTGGCATTCCATGTCGGCGAACAGCATGCCGAAGTCGGGCTGGTCGACGCCCAGTTGCTGCTGCACCGCCAGCGAGGTGAGGCCGACCTTGCGCCCGCTCAGGCGCCGGCCGGCGGCCAGCGCGGCCTGGGTGGCGAGTTCCTGCACGGCGTAGGCGTCGTGCAGCGACTGGATGTCGAAACGCTCGGAAATGCGCCCGCACGGGGTGCGGGTCGAGCGGGCCTGGGCCAGCGCTGCGGCGGCGGCCTGAAGGTTGGGGTGGGTCATGGGGTTGCTCCTGAACGGGTCCGGTTGGCTTACAACGCGCGCGCGCGACTCTGGCGATAGCCCTGGTGCAGTTCGTCGACCAGCTCGGCCACGCTGCAGGTGCGGGTGATCTGGCCCACGCCCTGCCCCGCCGACCACACGTGCTTCCACGCCTTGTTGGCGGTGGCGATGTCGCCGGAGAAGTCGATGCTGGGGCGGGTTTCGCTGCGCGGATCGATGCCGGCCTTGTCCAGCGACGGCTGCATCCAGTTGGCCAGCACACCGCTGACCGCCTTGGTGGTGGTCACCTGGTCCAGCGAGCACTCCACCAGCATGTCGCGGTAGGCGTCCTCGACCAGGCTTTCGTGGGTGGCGATCAGGCGCGTGCCCACCAGCGAGAAGTCGCAGCCCAGCACCTGCGCGGCATGGATGTCGCGCCCGTTGGAGATCGCCCCGGCCAGGCCCAGCGGGCCGTCCCAGAACTCGCGCACTTCGGCGACGAAGGCGAACGGGTTGTAGTTGCCTGTATGCCCGCCGGCGCCGTTGCACACCAGCACCAGGCCATCGACGCCGGCGGCCACGGCCTTGCGTGCCAGGGCCGGGCTGATCACGTCGGCGATCACCACCCCGCCATAGGCGTGCACGGTGTCGAGCACGCGCTTGGGGCTGCCCAGGGCGGTGGAAACGATCGGCGGCTGGTAACGGCGCACCAGTTCAAGCTCGGCCTCGAAGCGGTCGTAGGTGCTGTGCACGATCATGTTGAGCATCCACGGCGCCCACTGCTCGCCACGCTGCTGCGCGGCGTCACGCTCGCCGACGATCTGTTCCAGCCATTGCTGCAGTTGCTCGACGGTGCGCGCATTGGGCGCCGGCAGGCTGCCGACGATGCCGGCCTGGCAGCTGGCGGCGAGCAGGCGCGGGCCCGACACCAGGAACATCGGCGCGGCCAGCACCGGCAGGTCGAGCCCGGCGAACAGGTTCAGGAGTTGCTGTTGCGGTGCACTCAGGCTTGTTGTTGTCATCACGCATCTCTCTTGTTCTGGTTATCAAGGCTCAGGCCTTGCGCGACCGCGTGGGGCCGGCGCTGCGAATCTCCCAGCCGCCATCGCTGTGGATGATGTTGGCGGTGGTCAACCCGGCATTCTCGCGCGAGGCCAGCAGCACGTAGTGCCCGGTGTGGTCCTCGGGCTCGGCAATCCGTTGCAGGGGCACAGCCTGCGCGGCACCGGCCTCGAACCCGGGGATCTGGTTGAGCGGTACGCTGCGGCTGTTCAGGCCATCCAGGCTTTTCATCGGCGTGTTGGTCGCCCCCGGCGCCACGCCGTTGACCCGGATGTCCGGCGCCAGCTCGTAGGCCAGCTGGCGGATCATGCCCACCAGCGCATGCTTGGCGGTGACGTACAGAATGCCACCACCGCCGGCATAAAAGGCACTGTTGGACAAGGTAAAGATCATGCTGCCACGGGTTTGGCGCAGCGCCTCGATCGACGCCTGCGCGCCGAGCAGGTAGCCCTGCACGTTGGTGGCGAAGAGTTTCTGGAACGCACCCTCGAAATCCTGCGGGGCGATGCGGTCCAGGCGGGTGAAATAGTCGAACACCGCGGCGTTGCCGACGAAGGTGTCGAGCCTGCCGAACGCCTCCAGGGTGGCGGCCACGGCGCGCTGGTTATCCTGATAGCGCGCCACGTCGCCCTGCACGGTGATCACCGCATCGCCCAGCTCGGCAGCCAGCGCCGCCAGTTGCGCCGCGTCGCGGCCCATTACCGCGACCCTGGCGCCTTCGGCCACGTAGCGGCGCACGATGGCGCTGCCGATGCCGCCGGTACCGCCGGTGACCAGTGCCACCTGCCCTTTCAACCAAGCCATGTGCAGGCCCTCATAGGAACGTGTTGATGTTCTTGCACAGCAACATCGCGTTGGGGATCAGAATCTTGCGCTTGAGCAGCTTGAGGCCCTCGGCCTCCAGGCGCAGCACGTCCTCGCGCCGCCCGGCCAGCTGGGCGTGTTCGTCCAGGCCGCGGCTGCGCACGTTGACGAAGCACGAGTACGCCAGGTACTCGCCCGGCTCGGCGCCGGCGTACACCTCGATGTTGCTGACCAGGTGCACGTTGCGCGTGGGCGGGTTCTCGGCCCAGGCCGAGGGCTGCTTGAAGCGCGCCACGCGGCGCTTGAGCTCGCGCATGCCGTCATCGAAGAAGGCCATGTGCTCCAGGCGGTAGGGCCCGGACTTGTCTTCGCGGCGACGGTTCTCGATGCCGGGCATCCAGTAGTGGATGGCTTCGCTCAGGCTCAGCAGCCATTGGTCCCAGCACTCGTTGTCGAGCAGGCGCGCCTCGCGCAGCAGAAACTGTTCGACCCGGCGGGCCTCGTCGATGGACACCGGGGTGTCCTGCAGTTGGTGTGTCATCTCGCCCCCCTCAGCGCAGCGTGCCGTTGCGGTCTGGTACGTCGGCCCAGGTCGGTGCCTGCAGCAGGTCTTTCCAGCGCTGGTAGAACGCCCGCGCGTTGCATTCGTTGAGCTGGCCCTTGAACACGTTGCCCGGCAGCTCGCTGTCGTCCAGGCGGGTGTGCATGCCCAGGCCCACGTACAGGTCCTGGTAGCGCGTGACCACGCCCCGGCTGGTCTTGGTGCAGTACTCCCAGTTCTCGCCGTCGTCCATCTCGAACACGCCGGTGGGCGAGAAGGTCATCATCGCGCCACGGCGCCATTTGTCCTTGATGTCCTGCGGGGCGTTCTTGTTGACGATGACCCAGGTGAACAGCTCGATCTTGTGCGGGCCACGCGGCTGCCAGATGCGCACGGTGTTCTGCCCCGGCAGGAACGAGAAGTTGGGGAACACGGTGAACGAGGAGATCGCGCCGATCAGCTTCGAGCGGAACTCGCCCAGGCGCTCGGCGACCTTGGGGCGCAGCACGTGCAGGTACTTGTTGATGTCCTTTTCGCCCAGGGTGGCGGCGTTGCCGACCACGTCGGTGGCGAACTCGTAGCCGTGGCCGTTCCAGTTCACCGAGTAGGATTCGGGCAGTTCGCCGACATTGGCCACTGGGCCGCCGAGCATGGCCTTGGCCGCCGAGTCGTGGGTCCAGCCGCCGTGCAGGATGTCGCCGACGAAGTTTTCGGCGGCGATCTTCCAGTTGCACTCGATGGTGGAGCGGATGCAGCCGCCCAGGAACTCGCTGCCGCCCTCGTCCATGTCGAGCATCACGTCCATGTACCAGGTCATCGGCCCGAGGTACTCCTCCAGGGTCGGCGCATCGCTGGCAAAGGTGGCGAACACCAGGCCCTTGTAGCTGGCCACGCGGGCTTCGCGCAGGCCATGCCTGGACTTGTCGAACTGGCTTTCTTCGTAGCACTTGGATTCGTGCATGCCCATCAGGCGCCCGCCATCGGCGCCGAACGACCAGCCGTGGTAGTTGCAGATGAAGCCGCGGGCGTTGCCGGCCTCGGCAAAGCACACCTTGTTGCCGCGGTGCGGGCAGGCATTGAGGAACACCTTGATCGAGGCGTCCTTCTGGCGTACCACCAGCACTTCGTCCTCACCCATCGAGGTGGTCAGGTAGTCGCCGGACCTGGGCAACTGGGATTCGTGGGCGACGAACAGCCAGCAGCGCGCGAAGATCTTCTCCAGCTCCTGCTCGTAGATCGCCTCGTCCCAGAACACCTTGCCCGACAGGCGCCCCTCCTGCATGTCGCAGAGGCGGTCGAGGTTGCCCAGGGCGGGCGTGCTTTCGAGGGTTCTGAGCGGTATGTGCTTGTTGTTATCCATGGTTCAGACTCACAGGTATGCGGTTGGACGGCGCCCGGTCAGACCGGGCTGTCGGCGTCGGCCAGCGCCTCGTCGGCTTCCAGGGCCGTGTCGGCATACACCTCGCGGTCGGTGACAATGACCTTGTAGGTGCGCAGGTGCCGTTCGCAGGGGAAGGTCACGGCCTTGCCGCTGGGGATATGGAACTGGCCCCAGTGCACCGGGCAGGTGATCAGGTCGTCTTCCATGTCGCCTTCGGCCAGCGAGGCGGTGGCGTGGGTGCACATGTCGGTGGTGGCGTAGAAGGTGCCGCCCAGGTTGTAGACGCACAGGGCATCGCCATCGCCGTTGGCGACCTTCTTCAGTTCGCCCGGCGCCAGCTCGTCACGCTGGCAAAGCAGTACGCGGCTCATGCCGGCTCCTCGTTGTTGAGTTGCACAAAGCCCAGGCCGGTGACCCAGGCGGGCACGGCTTCATAGGCGATCACTTCACCGCGCGGACGCTCCAGGGCGGCCATGGCGCAGGCGAAGTTGCGGATTTCCATCGCGCCGTTGCCGGCCCGACGCAGGATGTCTTCGTCGCGGTAGGCACACAGTGCCTGCAGGTCGCCGTTTACCGCGTGGGCAAGGATTTCGCGGTCGAAGTCCTCGGCCACCTGGCCCATCTCGACGGTGCCTACCCAGTGGCTGATGCCGCCGCTGCCGATGATCACCACGCGCTCGTCGGCGTCGAACGCCTCGACTGCCGCGCGCAGTTGCCGGCCCAGGTCGGCCGAGCGCTCCAGCGAGATGTACGGGTCGACGCCGCACGCCAGGTACACCGGGATGCTCGGCAGCTCACGGCCCAGCAGGGCCTCGGCCGGCTTGACCACCAGCTGGTGCGGGATCGAGAACGAATGGTCGACGGTGAAGCTGCGCGCCACGGTCCAGTCCACGCCCTGCCCTTCACCGTGATGGACAATGTGCTCGGCCAGCGCCTGGTGGTTGCGCACCACGCCCCGGTCCAGGCCCGGCAGGCGGTCGATGGGGCCGTCCACGTCGCCGGTGCCGATCACGTAGCGCGGCAGGCAATGGGGGCCGAACAGGATGTAGTGATCGCAGCCGACGATGATCGCCGCCGTGGGCTGCAAGGCGGCCAGGCGCTCGGCGCATTGGGCATAGGCGCCCCATACGGCATCGCGTTGTGCAGCCGGTGGCGCTTCGGGCGCCACGAACATCACCGGGTCATGCGGCATCCAGAAGCCGCCCACTATCTTGCCCATCGGTTCACCCCTTGAGCGCGGCGGAAAACCCCGCGCCTTGTTCATCGGTACAGCCCAGGCGCTGCTTGTAGACGCGCATGCTGCGTTGCGGCGAAAGCTCCTGCCAGAAGCCCATGGTCAGCATCGGGTTGACCCCGGCCGCCTGCAGGCCGGCCACGTCGAAGTCGAGGATCATCTGCGCCTCGTCGGGGGCCAGGGCAAAGCGCTGCACGAAGCCTGCGGCGTCTTCACGAAAGCGCTGCTTGGCCGCGCGCTCCACGCACAGCTGCCACAGCACCCGCTCCATCACGTTTCTGCTCATGCCGGACTACTCGCCGAGAAAGTCGCGAACCAGCGCGGCAAAGCGCCGTGGCTGCTCGCTCTGGACCCAGTGACCGCAGCGCCCGAACAGGTGCAGGTCGGCGTCGGCAATGCTGTTGGCGATCAGCAGCCCGCACTCCGGCGGCACCACACGGTCTTCGCGGCCGTGTACCACCAGCGTCGGCGCCACGATCTTGGCCAGCGCGGCGGCGGGGAAGCCCTTGACCATCGTCTGGCCTTCGGCGGCGGGTTGCGGGATCAGCTTGCGCAAGGCGGCCTGGGCACCGGGCCGGGCACTGGCCTCGTAGCGGGCCTGCACCATGGCGTCGGTGATCAGCGCCTTGTCGTAGGGGAACAGCTCCATCAGCTGGCGCATGTTGGCCAGCGACGGCTCGTATTCCCAGGCACCGCGCAGGCCGGGGGTCTGCACGAACTCGCCGGCCGGGGTGCCGAGCAGCACCAGCTTGTTGACGCGCTCGGGGGCGAACACTGCCAGGCCGATGGCCAGGGCGCCGCCGAACGAGTTGCCGATGAAGGAGGCCTTCTGGATATCCAGGGCATCCATGATGCCGATCAGGTGGCTGACCCACAGCTTGATGTCGTACCGGGCGTCATCCTTGAACTCGGTGAAACCGAAGCCGGCGATGTCCGGCACGATCACCCGCCAGCGGTCGGCGAACACCGGCACGCTGGCGGCCCAGTTGGCCCAACCCGAAACACCCGGGCCCGAGCCGTGCAGCAGGAACAGCGGCTCGCCCTGGCCGGCCTCGTGGTAGTGGGTGTGGTGCCCTGCTGCGAGCAGAGTCTTTGCAGTTGCGCTCATGTCGGCCTCCGGTTTTTATTCTTAACATACAGTTGTGTATCTGCATGCTATTTACCGTTTTGACCTGAGTCAATGAAAAAACATGACTATTTTCAAATAATGAGCAGCCGTACCTACACCTATGTACTGTCATGTATGGCAGGATGCGGACACCCGGCACTGGCCTTGTGGCCAATGCCGGCAATAGCTTCGCCGTTGCGGCGGGCGTTAGAATGACGGTTTGCTGCCAAGGCCAAGCGTCGAACCCTGCGCTGCCCTGGCGCTTATCCAGCTTGTTGGACAAGGCCCTACACAATGTCATCACGCACCAACCTCACGCGGGAAGATTGGATTCATGCGGCACAGGAAGTGCTTGTCACCAGCGGCGTCGACGCCGTGCGCGTCGACACCCTGGCCAAGGAACTGAAGATCACCCGTGGCAGTTTCTACTACCACTTCAAAAGCCGCGGCGAACTGCTCGAAGGCATCCTGGGCAACTGGCGCGCACGCGCCACCGAGGATGTGATCCTCAACCTGCGCACGGCCCACAGCTCGCCGCTGCAGCAGTTGCAGCGCCTGCTGGAGCTGCCTTCCCACGGCCAGACCGCCAAGGACGCCGCCTCGATCGAACTGGGCATCCGCGGCTGGGCGCGGCGCGACAAGCAGGCGCGCCAGGCCATCGACGAGGTGGACAGCCATCGCCTGAACTACATCGAGGGGCTGCTGATTCAGGCCGGCGTGCCCAGCGACGAAGCCCAGGACCGCGCCTACCTGATCTACGCCTACCAGATCAGCCTGTCGCTGCTGCACAGCGAAGACACCCCGCAACAACGCCTGGCGCGCAGCCAGCGCATGGCCGGCATCCTCCTCCCCGCGTGCAGCCACGCCCCGGCCTGAGCGCCTGTGCCGACCCGCTCGGCACATTGCAAATACACAAATGTATCTTTGTATATCCAATACCCGCCATCCAGCGGGTATTGGCACGCTCGTCTTTAAAAATATTTATTCAATAAATTCAAATAGATAATCGAATAAATCGGCGAATGCAGGCGCGCCGCTGCGGCGCCTGTTGACAAGCCGCCCACCTTCCCGCGTAGTCTATACATACACATGCACATGTGTATTTAAACGCCTTGCATGTTGCCCTGCCCCGGGCAGGGGCGCACCACAATAAGAATAGAAAACGAGTACTTCACTATGCACGCGCCTGCACGCTCTCGCCGGGTCCCGCCCTGCGCGCCCGACCCGTCACGCCCCCGGTACGGCACCGCCGCACCGACGCCGACCGCCCTCTGCGACCGGCATCCCACCTCCCCCTTGCCCACTGCTCGCTGAGGCCTGCCCATGGATTTTTCGATACTGGCGTTTCTTGCCCAGGACGGCCTGACCACGGGCGCGATCTACGCACTGGTGGCGCTGGCCCTGGTGCTGGTGTTCTCGGTGACGCGCACCATCCTGGTGTGCCAGGGCGACTTCGTCACCTACAGCGCCCTGACCCTGGCCACCCTGCAGCTGGGCCTGATGCCCGGCACCGTGTGGCTGCTGCTGGGCTGCTCGCTGGCCGCCTGCGCACTGGACTGCACCGACGCCGCACGGCGCCGTCAATGGCGCCGGCTGCCGGGCCTGCTGGCGCGCTACCTGAGCCTGCCGCTGCTGTTGTGGGCGGTGCTGGGCAACCTCGACCTGGCGAGCCTGCCGGCGCTGCTGCAGATTCTGCTGACCCTGGCCCTGGTCACGCCGCTGGGGCCGTTGCTGTACCGCCTGGTGTACCAGCGGGTGGCCGAGACCTCGGTGCTGTTGCTGTTGATCGTGTCGGTGGCGGTGCATATCGCGCTGGTGGGCGTGAGCCTGCTGATGTTCGGCGCCGAGGGCGTGCGCACCGAAGCCCTGGCCGAGTCGGTGTTCATGCTCGGTGAGCTGCCGGTGGGCCTGCAGAGCCTGCTGGTGATCGGCAGCGCGCTGCTGCTGATCGGCCTGCTGTATGCCTTCTTCGGCCACAGCCTGTACGGCAAGGCGCTGCGTGCCACTGCGCTCAACCGTACCGGTGCACAGCTGGTGGGCATCCCCACCCAGTTGGCCGGCAAGGCCGCGTTCGGCCTGGCCGCGCTGATCGGCGCGATCTCCGGGGTACTGATCGGCCCGCTGACCACGCTGTATTACGACTCGGGCTTTCTGATCAGCCTCAAGGGCTTTGTGGCGGCGATCTTCGGCGGCCTGGCCAGTTACCCGATAGCCGCGGCCAGTGCGTTTTTCGTCGGCGTGCTGGAGAGCTTCGCCAACTTCGGCGCCTCGGCCTACAAGGAGGTCATCGTGTTCACCGTGGTGATCCCGGTGCTGCTGTGGCTGTCGCTGAAAAACCCGCATCTGGAGGAGCAACACTGATGGCCCTGCGACTGATCCCCCTGTTGGCCCTGCTGCTGGTGGCGGGCCTGGCGCCGCTGGTGCTGCCCGCGTTTCACGTGACCCTGCTCAACTACATCGGCCTGTACAGCCTGGTGGCCCTGGGCCTGGTGCTGCTGACCGGCATCGGCGGCATGACCTCGTTCGGCCAGGCTGCGTTCGTGGGCATTGGCGCCTACGCCAGCGCGGTGCTCACCACCCAGTACGGCCTGTCGCCGTGGCTGGGCCTGCTGGCGGGGCTGGCGATCACCCTGGTGGTGGCCACCAGCCTGGGCCTGCTGACCCTGCGCCTGGCCGGGCACTACCTGCCCATCGGCACCCTGGCCTGGGGCCTGGCGCTGTTCTACCTGTTCGGCAACCTGCCGGGCCTGGGCGGCTTCGGCGGCCTGCAGAACCTGCCGAACATCGAGCTGCTGGGCTGGCAGATCAGCGGCTCGGCCGATTTCGCCGTGCTGATCGGGTTGTTGCTGGCGGCCAGCCTGTGGCTGCTCGACAACCTGCTGCACAGCCGCCAGGGCCGTGCCATCCGCACCCTCAAGGAATCGGCCGGGATGGCCGAGGCGATGGGCATCGATACCGCACGCAGCCGCCTGCAGGTGTTCATCATCGCCGCCCTGCTCGCGGCCCTGTCGGGCTGGCTGTACGCGCACCTGCAGCGGGTGGTCAACCCCACGCCGTTCTCGGTGGTGATGGGCATCGAGTACCTGTTCATGATCGTGCTGGGCGGCGTCGCCAGCCTGTGGGGCGCGCTGCTGGGCGCAGCGTTGCTGACCCTGATCAAGCAGGTGCTGCAGGACGTGCTGCCGCAGCTGTTCGGGCATGCCGACAACGTCGAGATGATCTTCTTCGGCGTGCTGGTGATCCTGGTGCTGCAGTACGCCCGCGGCGGCCTGCTGCCGGTGTTGCGCAGCGTGCTGCCGGCCAGCCGCCCGCGCACCCTGGCGCTGGATGACGCGCCGGCCCTGCCCCGGCGCAGTATGCCGGCGGCCGGCAAGCCGCTGATGGTGGCCCAGGGGCTGCTCAAGCAGTTCGGCGGGCTGGTGGCCAACAAGAACATGGGCCTGTCGGTGAATGCCGCCGAGGTGACCGCGCTGATCGGCCCCAACGGCGCCGGCAAGTCGACCCTGTTCAACCTGCTGTCGGGGGTGCTGACGCCCAATGCCGGGCAGATCACCTTCAACGGCCAGCGCATCGAAGGCCTGTCGCCGCGCGCCATTGCCCACCTGGGCGTGAGCCGCACCTTCCAGCACGTGCGCCTGCTGGGCGAGATGAGCGTGCTGGAGAACGTCGCCCTCGGCGCCCATGCCCGGGGCAAGGCCGGGTTGCTGCGCTCGATGCTGCACCTGGAACGCAAGGAAGAAGCCGCCCTGCTCGCCGAGGCCACGCGTCAGATCCAACGGGTGGGCCTGGGCGAATACCTGCACACCCCAGCCGGCAGCCTGCCGCTGGGCCAGCAGCGCATCGTCGAGATCGCCCGCGCGCTGTGCAGCGACCCGTTGCTGTTGCTGCTCGACGAACCCGCCGCCGGCCTGCGCCATGGCGAGAAACAGGCGCTGGCGCAACTGCTCGAGCAGTTGCGTGGCGAGGGCCTGGGCGTGCTGCTGGTGGAGCACGACATGGAGTTCGTGATGGGCCTGGCCGACCACATCGTGGTGATGGAATTCGGCCAGCCCCTGGCCAGCGGCACCCCGCTGCAGATCCAGCAGAACCCTGCGGTGCTGGCCGCCTACCTCGGAGGTGTCGAATGAGTCGCCTGCTGGATGTGCGCAACCTGTCGATCAACCACGGCAAGGTCGAGGCGGTACGCAATCTCGACCTGCACCTGGAGGAAGGCCAGATCGTCAGCCTGATCGGCCCCAATGGCGCCGGCAAGACCACCCTGATGGCGGCGCTGATCGGCCTGCTGCCCTGCCAGGGCCAGGTGACCTACGCCGGCCAGGCGTTGCTGGGCCACCACGACGTGGCCCAGCGCATCGACCAGGGCATGGTGCTGGTGCCCGAGAGCCGCGAGCTGTTCGGCCTGATGAGCGTGGAGGACAACCTGCGCCTGGGCGCCTTCAGCCGCCACCGGCGCGGTTTTCGCGACCATCAGCAGACCCTCGACGAGGTGTTCGGGCTGTTCCCGCGCCTGCTCGAACGGCGCCAGCAGGCCGCCTGCACGCTCTCGGGCGGCGAGCGCCAGATGCTCGCCATCGGCCGCGCGCTGATGGCCAAACCGCGCCTGCTGATGCTCGACGAACCGAGCCTGGGCCTGGCGCCGCGGGTGATCGGCGAGATCTTCACCATCTTCGACACCCTGCGCCAGAGCGGCGTGTCGATCCTGCTGGTGGAGCAGAACGCCCGCGCTGCGCTGAAGATTTCCGACTACGGCTACGTGCTGGAGGTCGGCGAGATCGTGCTTGAAGGCGACGCCCAGGCGTTGGCCAGCAACCCCCGGGTGGTCGAAAGCTACCTGGGCCGCGCACCCGCGCCCACCGCCACCACGGAGGTGATCAGCGCTACCGGCACGTAGCGCCCCGCAGCACTTGCCACACCCATAAAAACAATATCAGGAGCTTGCATGAAACCTATTCTTCCCTTGCTGTTGCTGGCCACGCTGTCGACCGCTGCACAGGCCGACATGACCGTCGGCGTGATTCTCTCCACCACCGGCCCGGGGGCCTCGCTGGGCATCCCCGAGCGCAATACCGTGGCGCTGCTGCCCAGGGAGATTGCCGGGCAGGCCGTGAAATACGTGGTACTGGACGATGCCAGCGACAGTACCGCCGCGGCCAAGAACGCGCGCAAGCTGGTCAGCGAGCACAAGGTCGACCTGCTGATCGGCTCGACCACCGTGCCCACCTCGGCAGCAGTCGCGCAGATCGCCAAGGAGAGCCAGACCGCGCAGATCGCCCTGGCACCGTTCAGCCCCGCCAGCGGCGAGCAGAGCTGGATCTTCACCATCGCCCAGACCAACACCCTGATGGCCCAGGCGCTGATCGAGCACATGCAGCAGAACGGTGTGAAGACCCTCGCCTACATCGGCTACAACGATGTGTGGGGCGAAGACTGGCACAAGGTGCTCAGCGAAATGGCGCCGGCGGCAGGCATCACGCTGGTGCGCGACGAGCGCTTCAACCGCACCGACTCGTCGGTCAGCGGCCAGGCGCTGAAGGTGATGAGCAGCAAGCCCGACGCAGTGCTGATCGGCGCCACCGGCACCCCTGCGGCGCTGCCGCATACCGAGCTGCGCCGGCTGGGCTACAAGGGCACCGTGTACCACACCCACGGCGCGGCCAACAGCGCGTTCCTGCGCATCGGCGACAAGGCGCTCAACGGTGCGATACTGCCGGTGGGCCCGGTGGTGGTGTGGGACAAGCTGCCCGCCAGCCACCCCTCCAAGGCCATCGCCAGCCAGTACGCGCAGGACTACCAGGCCAAGTACGGCGACAACAGCCTGTCGCCGTTCGGCGCCTACCTGTACGACGCCATGCTGCTGGTGCAGGCGGCCACCCCGGCGGCGCTCAAGGGTGCCGAGCCCGGCACCGCGCAATTTCGCCAGCAACTGCGCGACCAGCTGGAGCAGACCCGCGACGTGGTCGGCACCCATGGCGTGTACAACCTCAGCGCCACCGACCATTTCGGCCATGACCAGCGCGCGCGTGCACTGGTGAGCGTGCAGGACCAGCAATGGGTCCTGCTGCATGCCCCTGAATAAACCCCCACAACAATAATAAAAAAGGCAGATCCATGAGCACTCTGAAACGGGTCAACACCACCCTCGCCCTCGGCACCCTGTGCGGGCTCAGCCCGGCACTGCTGGCCCAGGGTTTCATCGAAGACAGCAAGGCCACCCTGACCGCGCGCAACTACTACTTCGACCGTGACTACAAGGGCGAATCGGCGCAGTCGGCGACGCGCGAATGGGCCCAGGGCTTCATCCTGCGCTTCACTTCCGGCTACACCCCGGGCACTGTCGGCTTCGGCCTGGATGCCCAGGCCATGCTGGGCCTGAAACTGGACTCCAGCCCCGCGCGCACCGGCACCGGGCTGCTGCCGTTCGACCCCAGGGACCGCGACCCGCGCGACGATTATTCGGAGCTGGGCCTGACCGGCAAGGTCAAGGTCTCCAGGACCGAACTGCAGGCCGGCACCCTGGCACCGTTTTCGCCGATCCTGTTCGCCAGCCCCACGCGCCTGCTGCCGCAGACCTTTCGCGGGGTGCAGTTCAAGTCCCAGGACATCGACAACCTGACCCTCAGCGGCGGGCGCCTGGACCGCATGAACCAGCGCGATTCCACCAACTACCAGAAGATCACCGTCGCCGCGCCCAACCGGCGCTTCAATGGTGCGGCCGAGTCGGACAGCTTCACCTATGGCGGCGGCGACTATCAGTGGTCCGAGCAGCTGGTGCTCAAGTACTACCATGCGCAGCTGGAGGACATCTATCGCCAGGACTACGTCGGCTTCGTCGACAACCGTGCGGTGGCGAACGGGCGCCTGAAGACCGATGTGCGTTACCACATCAGCGGCGAGGACGGCCCGGCCAGGGCCGGCAAGGTCGACAACCGTACCTTCGGCGTGATGAGCACCTACAGCCTGGGCGCACACAGCCTGGGGCTGGGCTACATGCAATTGAGCGGCGATACGGCGATGCCGTACATCGCCGGGTCCGAGCCGATGGTGGTGAGCGAGGGCGCATTGAGCAGCGAGTTCCTCAACCCCAAGGAGCGTACCTGGCAGGTGCGCTATGACTACGACTTCGTCGCCCTGGGCGTACCGGGGCTCAAGGGCATGCTGCGTTACCTGGACGGCAGCCGCATCGAATTGCCGAATGCGCTGGGCGGCAGCGGGCGCAGCGAGAGCGAGAAGGACATCGAGTTGTCGTATGTGGTGCAGAGCGGCACGTTCAAGAACGTTGCATTGCGGTTGCGCCATGCGTGGTACCGCAATGACTTTGCCTCGACTGCGGCGTTCAGGGATGACAACGAGCTGCGGGTGAACGTGGATTACACCGTGGCGCTTTGGTAACGCGCTGGCATCGTGTGTAGATGAACAAACGCCCCGGCTTGCCGGGGCGTTTTGCATTCCAGGGTGGCCATGACAGTCCGATTGTCTTGCAGTGCCTGGTCAGGCCTCTCGCGGGTCAAGCCCGCTCCCACAGGGTCTTGCGGTGCGTCCAAAATGCTGGCGTGGCGGGTGAGATCCTGTGGGAGCGGGCTTGACCCGCGAAGGGGCCCTCACAATTTACCCCGTAACCACCTGCCCCACCTGCTCCTCCAGCTGCTGCGCCAACGCCCTCAGCTCATCACACGACTGGCGCGTCTGCTCGATGGTGCGCGCGCTCACCGTCGAGGCGTCGTGGATGCGCGTGACGCTGCGGTTGATACCGTCTGCCGTGGCCGCCTGCTGCTCCGCCGCACTGGCAATCTGCAAGGTCATCTGGCTCACCGTGGACGCCGACGCATCGATCAACGCCAGCGCCTGCCCCGCCCGCGCCGAGGCGGCCACCGGCTGCTGCGCCGACTCGACGTTGGCGCCGATCTGCGCCGCCGCCTGGCTGGCACCGGCCTGCACGCGGTTGATGATCTGCTGGATCTCCAGCGTCGACTGCTGCGTACGCCGCGCCAACGTGCGCACCTCGTCCGCCACCACCGCAAAGCCACGCCCGTGCTCACCTGCACGCGCCGCCTCGATGGCAGCATTCAACGCCAGCAGGTTGGTCTGCTCGGCAATCGCGGTGATCACGTCCAGTACGCGCCCGACACTGCCCGAGTCGGTGGCCAGTTGGTCCACCACGCTGCGGCTGTGCTCCAGCGCCTCGGCCAGCGCACCAATCGCCTCACCGGCATCGCGCACCGTGGCGCTGCCGGCCGTGGCCTGTTGCTCGGCATCGCGGGTGGCGCTGGCGGCGACGCTGGCGTTGTGTGCAACGTCCTGCACGGTGCTGACCATCTCGCTCATGGCCGTGACCACGCTGTCGGTCTCCAGTTGCTGGGCCTGCATGCTGCGCTGCGCCGCCTCGGTGATCTGCCCCAGGCTGTCGCTGGTGCTGGAGATGCGCTGGCTGGCCTTGGCCATGCTGCGGGTGACGCGGTGCGCAGCCTCCACCAGGCGGTTGAAGCTGTGCGCCACCTGGGTCAGCTCGTCGAAGCCGTCGGTGGGCAGGCGCAAGGTCAGGTCGGTGTGGCCATCGGTGGCGCGGGCCAGCGCCTGCACGGTGTGGTTGAGCGGCCGGGTGATGCTGCGAATCAGCAGCCAGGCGCACAGCGCCATGCCGAGCAACGCCACCAGCACCAGCAACGCCGGCATGCGCAGCACCGTGTTCACTTCGTGGCGCACGTCCTGCGGGTGGATGCCGCTGGCCAGCACCCAGCCCCAGGGCTTGAACAGCACCACCTCGGACACCTTGAATTCCGGCGCCTGCCCGGCTGCCCGCGGAAACCAGTACTCGACCGTGCCGCGCCCCTGGGCCACGGCCCGGTCGATCATTTCACGGGCGAACGGCTTGCCGTTGACGTCCTTGAAATCGGCCTGCGACTTGCCCACCAGGGCGGGTGCCTTGGGGTGCATGAGCATGCGGTGCTGCAGGTCGAGAATCAGCAGGTAGTTGTCGCCCAGGTAGCGAATGCGGCTGACCATTTCTGCCGCCTGGCGCTGCGCCTCGGCGCGGCTCAGGTGGCCTTCCTCGGCCTGCTTCTCATAATGCGCCAGCAGGGTGGATGCGGTGTCCAGCGCAGTGCCGACACCGGCCATCTTCTCCTGCAGCAGGCTGCGTTGCAGGGTCAGCCCCAGCCAGCCACTGAGCAACACGACAAACAGGGTGATACCGATCACCAGCACGGTGATGCGGGTGCTGATACGCAGATGTCTCAACCCGATCATAGGGGGCATTACCTCATTTTATTGTTATGCACGAAGGCGCAAGGCGCACCGCGCACAAACATACACTATTGTATTTTAAAATGAAGATTGACCAGCTTCTAATCTGGCATTTACCCCTTACAAAAAGATTCAGACATGTATTCGATCAGTAGGCGAATGCAGCCCGGTGCTTGCGCACGAAATCCACCCAGCGCACCGGCTCGCGGCCGGTGATGGCCTGGAAGTTATCGAACACCTGGTCGACCCCGGGGATGGTGCCGGCGGCCATGCGCGTGAAGTTGTCGTGCACGCAGCTCATGTAGGCCATCTCGGCGCCGGCGGCGCGCATGTTTTCGAGAAACACGTCGGGTGATTGCGCGTCATAGCGAAACGGCTGGCCGAGTACCTCGCTCATCACCTGTGCCACCTCGTCGTAGGACTTCACGTCGTAGCCCAGGCGGTAGGTCTGCCCGGCATGGCGCTGCGGGTGCAGCAGGGCCTGCGCCGCCACCCGCGCCACGTCTTCGCCGTCGACCCAGCTGAACCGCGTGTGGCCGGTGTACTGTTCGATCACGCCGTTGCGCACGGCCTGGGTGCCGTCGTAGCTGAGCAGGTTCTGCATGAAGCACTCCGGGCGCAGGTGGGTGAAGCTGAAGCCGCACCATTGCACATAGCGCTCCACGAACTGGTGCCAGGCCCAGTGGCCGATGGTGGCGTCGTCGTCGCCACAGGCCCCCAGGTGCACCACGTGCTGCACCCCGGCGTGGCGTGCGCGGTCGAGAAAGGCCTTGCTCTGGCGCAGCATGTCGACGCTGTAGCCGGTCACCAGCAGCACCCGGTCGACGCGCTGCAGGGCCGGCGCCAGGGTGTGCTCGTGGTCGAAGTCCATGATCACCGTGCGGATGCCACGGGCCTCGAAGGGCTGCGCCTTGGCCGGCGAACGCACGGCGGCCACCAGTTCGATGGTGTCGTCGCCTTGCAGAAAGCGCAGGGTGTCGCCGCCGATCTGGCCGGTGGCGCCGGTGATGAGGACGGTGGGCTTGGTGTCGTGCATGGTCGCAACCTGTTGTGCAGTAGAGGTTGAATCAGGCTACTCGGGAACAAACGGCGTATTGGCGATATGTTTTACCGGGTAAAGTGACTGCAATTCATCAATGGGGTGGGCACATGTATTCTTCGGAACGCCTCAAGGGCATCGACGTGTTCGTCTGCGTGGCCGACCTGGGCAGCTTCAAGGCCGCGGCCGAGCGCCTTAACCTGACCGGCTCGGCAGTCAGCAAGAGCGTCGCGCGGCTCGAGGCGCGGCTGCACACGCGCCTGTTGGCACGCACAACACGGCGCGTGGCGCTGACCGAAGCCGGGGCGGCGTTCTATCGCACCTGTACCGGCGTGCTGGCCGAGCTGGAAGAGGCAGAGCTGGCGCTGAGCACCCAAGACGCCGAGCCGCGCGGCCGGGTACGCATCGACCTGCCGGCGGCCTTCGGGCGCCTGCACGGGCTGCCGGCGATTCTGGCCTGCGTGCGCGAGCATGCGTTGCTGATGCCGCACGTGACCTTCTCCGACCGCTTCGTGGACCCGGTCGAGGCCGGCATCGACCTGTTCGTGCGCATCGGCGGGCCGCAAAGCTGGCCGGCGGCGGTGGGGCACCATTACCTGGGCTCGCAGCGCGTGGTGTTCTGCGCCGCCCCCGCGTACCTGGAGCGCCATGGCGAGCCCGGCAACGAGCTCGAACTGGAACGCCACAGCTGCATCGTGTACGGGCTCAATGACGGCATGGTCGGCCCGTGGCACTTCCCTACCGCCCGCCCCGGGCATACCGAGCGTCGGATCATGCCGGCACGCATGGCGGTGGGCGATGCCGAGGGCCAGGTGGCCGCAGTGCTGGCCGGGCATGGCATCGCACAGCTGCCGACCTGGCTGATTCGTCGTCAGCTGGAAGACGGCAGCCTGGTGCAGGTGCTGGCGCCGCTGGCCACCGACGGCCTGCCGATTCACCTGGCGTGGCTCAAGAGCCGGCAGGCGCAGCCCAAGGTCGCGACGCTGCTGACGCACCTGCGCCAGTGCCTGTCGGGGGACGGTTTCGAGCCGCCGTCGCCGTCATCGTGTGGCAACGCGTCGCGCTCCCGGGCGAACGTTTCCAGATAATTCGTATACCATATCCCTAAATCCCCTCGAATGATTGCCACCGTGAACCTACCCAAACTCAACGCGCCGGACCTGGGCAACACGCCCTCCACGTCCGAGATCATCACCCGGCACCTGCGCGATGCCATCGTGGCCGGGCACTTCGACGAAGACGAGCCGATTCGCCAGGACGACATCGCGCGTCAGTTCAACGTCAGCAAGATCCCGGTGCGCGAGGCGCTCAAGCGGCTTGAGGCCGAGGGGTTGGTGATGTTTCAGCGCAACCGTGGGGCGATGGTCACGCGCTTGTCGGATTTCGAGCTGGCGCAGATGTTCGAGGTGCGCATGTTGCTGGAGGACAAGGTGTTGCGCCTGGCCATCCCGAACATGACCGAGGCCACGTTCGAACAGGCCGAGCGCATCTGCCAGGAGTTCATTGGCGAGAACGATGTGGGGCGCTGGGCGCAGTTGAACTGGGAGTTGCATGCGTGCCTGTACGAGCCGGCGCAGCGACCGTTTCTGGTGAGCATGATCCGTTCGGTGAACGACAAGCTGGAGCGGTACCTGCGCATGCAGATGAGCCTGTCGGCGGGCAAAGAGCGTGCCGACCACGAACACCGCGAGATCCTCGATGCATGCCGGGCGGGTGATGTGGAGCGCGCGGTGGGCTTGCTGGATGAGCATATTGCGGGGGTGTGCGAGACCTTGCTGGAGCACTTGCCGATGGCCAAGCCCCACCCCAGTCTGGAGCCGGGCCGACAAGGCTGACCTCTCAAAACCCCCAGGCCATGGCGCGTTGCAACAGTTCGGACATGTCATGGCCCTATGCCGATTTCGTCATCCACACCGCGCAATTCCATCAAGACGCCACCCCCCACCAACCGCCACCCTTGCGTCCATACCCCCAACGGACGCGCCCCATGAAACGCATCACCGTGATCGACTCCCACACCGGCGGCGAACCCACGCGCCTGGTCACCGCAGGCTTCCCCGACCTGGGCCACGGCAGCATGGCCGAACGCAGGCAACAGCTGGCCGAACACCACGATCAGTGGCGCGCCGCCTGCATGCTCGAACCCCGCGGCAATGATGTGCTGGTGGGCGCACTGCTCTGCGAACCGGTCGACCCCAGCGCCTGCGCCGGGGTGATCTTCTTCAACAACACCGGCTACCTGGGCATGTGCGGCCACGGCACCATCGGCCTGGTGATCTCGCTGGCCCACCTGGGCAGGATCGGCCCCGGCACCCACACCCTCGAAACCCCCGTGGGCAACGTGCAAGCCACCCTGCACGACGACCACTCGGTCAGCGTGCGCAATGTACCCGCCTACCGCTATCGCCACGCCGTCAGCGTGCAGGTGCCCGGCATCGGCGAAGTGACCGGCGATATCGCCTGGGGCGGCAACTGGTTCTTCCTGGTGGCCGAGCACGGCCTGCGTATCAGCGGCGACAACCTCGACGCGCTCACCGCCTACACCGTGGCCGTGCAGCAGGCCCTGGAAGATCAGGGCCTGCGCGGCGAGGACGGCGGCCTGATCGATCACGTCGAGCTGTTCGCCGACGACCCCGACGCAGACAGCCGCAACTTCGTGCTGTGCCCCGGCAAGGCCTATGATCGCTCGCCCTGCGGCACCGGCACCAGCGCCAAGCTGGCGTGCCTGGCCGCCGACGGCAAGCTGCAACCGGGCCAGATCTGGCGCCAGGCCAGCGTGATCGGCAGCCAGTTCGAAGGCTCGTTCGAAACCGCCGGCGATCGCATCGTGCCGACCATTCGCGGCCGCGCGCATATCAGCGCCGAAGCCACGCTGATCATCGAGCAGGACGACCCGTTCGCCTGGGGCATCCGCCTGTGACCCAGGGCCTGGCCGCCGATGTGATCGTGGTGGGCGCCGGCATCATCGGCGCGGCCTGCGCCCAGGCCCTGGCCCGGCGCGGCCTCGACGTGCTGGTGCTGGATGCCGGGCTGCCCGGCGCCACCGCCGCCGGCATGGGCCACCTGCTGGTGCTGGACGACAACCCCGCCGAACTGGCCCTGAGCAAATACTCGCTGCAACGCTGGCGCGACATTGCGCGCAACCTGCCCGAAGGCTGCGCCTACCGCAGCAACGGCACCCTGTGGCTGGCCGCCAACGCTGAAGAAATGGCCGTGGCCGAGCACAAGCATGCCAACCTGCGCGCCCATGGGGTGATCTGCCAGCTGGTCGGCGCACCTCGATTGCGCGAACGCGAACCGCTGCTGCGCGAAGGGCTGGAGGGCGGCCTGCTGATCGAGGACGACGGCATTCTGTATGCCCCGGCCACCGCACGCTGGATGCTCGACCAGCCGCGCATTCGCCAGCGCCAGGCACGGGTCGCCGAGGTGGATGGCGCCCGCGTGCGCCTGGACGACGGCCAGTGGCTGGCCGCCACGGCCGTGGTGCTGGCCAACGGTATCCAGGCCACCGAACTGTGCCCCGAACTGCCGATACAACCCAAGAAGGGCCACCTGCTGATCACCGACCGCTACCCCGGCCAGGTCACCCACACCCTGGTGGAACTGGGCTACGTGACCAGTGCGCACAACGCCAGCGGCCCGTCGGCCGCGTGCAATATCCAGCCGCGCCCTACCGGCCAGCTGTTCATCGGTGCTTCACGCCAGTTCGGCACCACCGACCCGCAGGTGGAAGGCTGGATGCTTGCCAGGATGCTCAAGCGCGCCACCGAATACGTGCCGGCGCTGGCCCAGCTCAATGCGATTCGCGCCTGGACCGGCTTTCGCGCCGCCAGCCCCGACGGCCTGCCGCTGGTGGGCCAGCACCCGCAACGCCCCGGCCTGTGGCTGGCGGTGGGGCATGAAGGGCTGGGCGTGACCACGGCCCCGGCCACCGCCGACCTGCTGGTGGCGCAACTGTTCGACGAACACCCGCCTCTGGCCGCACAGGCCTACCAGCCACAGCGTTTTCTCGGAGAACCGACCCATGCCTGAACTGACCCTGGACGGACGTGCCCTGCGCGTGGCCGAAGGCACCAGCGTGGCCGCTGCACTGGCCCTGGCTGGCGACGGCTGCACGCGTACCTCGGTGAGCGGCCAGCGCCGCGCACCGCTGTGCGGCATGGGCATCTGCCAGGAATGCCGGGTGAGCATCGACGGCCGGCGCCGCCTGGCCTGCCAGACCCTGTGCCGCGACGGCATGCAGGTGGAGACCCACGCATGAGCGCCCATGCCGACGTACTGATCATCGGCGCCGGCCCGGCCGGCCTCAATGCCGCACTGGCCGCTGCCCCCAGCGGTGCACGCATCGTGCTGCTGGACGACAACCCCTGGCCCGGCGGGCAGATCTGGCGCGACGGCCCGCAGGCCAGCGTGCCGACGCAGGCACAGCGCCTGCGCGAGCACGTGGGCGCCTTGAACAATGTGCAGCACCACCCGCAGACCCGCGTGATCGCCGCCACCGGCCCGCGCCAGTTGCTGGTGGAAGACGCCGAGCGCGGCTGGGTGATCGACTACGACACGCTGATCCTGTGCACCGGCGCACGCGAACTGCTGCTGCCCTTCCCCGGCTGGACCCTGCCCGGCGTGACCGGTGCCGGTGGCCTGCAGGCACTGATCAAGGGCGGCCTGCCGGTGCGCGACCAGCGCGTGGTGATCGCCGGCAGCGGCCCGCTGCTGCTGGCCAGCGCTGCCACGGCGCGGCACAACGGCGCGCAGGTGGTAGGCGTTGCCGAACAGGCAACCCGCGGCGCGGTGGCGGGTTTTGCCGCACAACTGCCGCGCTGGCCAAACAAGCTGCTGCAGGCGTTCGGCCTGTTCGACCGCCACTACCGCACCGACAGCCATGTGGTGGAGGCACTCGGCAGCGAGCGCCTCGAAGGCGTGCGCCTGCGCCAGCACGGCAAGCTGGTCGAGCTGGCCTGCGAGCGCCTGGCCTGCGGCTTCGGCCTGATTCCCAACAGCCAGCTCGGCCAGGCCCTGGGCTGCACACTCCACGGCCAGGCGCTGGCCGTGGATGCGTGGCAGGCCACCAGTGAGCCGGGCCTGTTCGCGGCGGGGGAATGCACCGGTTTTGGGGGCAGCGAACTGGCGCTGGTGGAAGGCACCATTGCCGGGCTGGCGGCCGTGGGCGACCGCCAGGGCGCCGCCCGCCACTGGCCGCAGCGAGCGCGCTGGCAGGGCTTCGCCAAGGCGCTCAACCACGCCTTCGCCCTTGCCCCGCAGCTCAAGCAACTGGCCCGCCCCGACACCCTGGTATGCCGCTGTGAGGATGTGCCCTACAGCAAGCTCGCCGGCCAGCGTGACTGGCGCGAGGCCAAGCTGAGCAGCCGCTGCGGCATGGGCGCCTGCCAGGGCCGGGTGTGCGGCGCCGCAGCGCAGCACCTGTTCGGCTGGCAGCCCTCGGCGCCGCGCCCGCCGTTCAGCCCGGCGCGCATCGAGACCCTGCTGTGCCTGGACGACACCCCGCCCGCATGAAACGCAGCCCGGGGCTTTCGAGGCGGGCGCCGGATCTCTATGATCCCGAAGGTGCCCACCAGACCGTCAGCGCCATGTACGTATCGCTCAACAGCTTCCAGCCCTGCGACCTGCCCAGCCTGCTGAGCAGCCTGCAGCCGATCGCGCCGCTGCTCGATACGCTGAGCGACGTGGTGTTCTTCATCAAGGACACCCAGGCCCGCTACGCCTTCGTCAACCACACCCTGGCGCGGCGCTGCGGCTTCAGGCACAGCCACGAGCTGCTGGGGCTGACCGCCGACAGCGTGTTCCCCGAACGCTTCGGCCCGCTGTACACCGCGCAGGACCGCCGCGTGCTCGACAGCGGCCGCGAGCTGGCCGACCAGCTCGAACTGCACCTGTACTTCGGCAACCAGCCGGTGTGGTGCCTGACCCACAAGCTGGCACTGTTCGACACCCAGGGCCAGATCGTCGGCCTGGCCGGCATCTCCCGCGACCTGCAGGCGCCCCAGGCCAGCCACCCCGGCTTCGATCGCCTGGCGGCGGTGGATGCGCACATTCGCGAGCACTTCGCACGGCCCGTGAGCCTGGCCGAGCTGACCGCGATTGCCGGGTTGTCTGCCGCGCAGCTGGAGCGCAACTGCAAGCGTGTGTTCCAGCTCACCCCGCGCCAGATGATCCACAAGGTGCGCCTTGAAGAAGCCTCGCGACTGCTGCACCACAGCGACCTGCCGATCACCGAGATCGCCCTGCGCTGCGGCTACACCGACCACAGCGCGTTCAGCCGCCAGTTCCGCGCCCTCACCAGCCTGTCGCCAAGCCAGTACCGCGATACCCGTCGCTAGACGCGGTGTGTTCCTTTAGGGTGCGCCGCCGCACCCACTGCTCCCATATGTAACACCGCCGGCACCGGGCAGCGTTTCCTGCGCACCGCCCGCCTGCCCTGCCGGATTCAACGCAAGTCCTCTGGCTCAAGGGCCGCACAGCAATTGCATCGCCCGGGCAAAAACAGGCACGCGCATTGCTATAAAAATATCGTATACGAAATTCACAATACGCCCGCTACCAGCACCTTCCGACAAACGAGGCTTCCATGAAAAACCCCGCTTTTGTTGTAGCTCTCAGCGCTGTGCTCAGTACCTCCTTCATCGCCACCGCCCAGGCCGACAAGCTCGATGACATCATCGGCTCCGGCAAGCTGCGCTGCGCCGTGACCCTGGACTTCCCGCCCATGGGCTTTCGCGACGACGCCAACAAGCCGGCCGGCTTCGACGTCGACTACTGCAACGACCTGGCGAAGGTCCTCGGGGTAGATGCCGAGATCGTCGAGACGCCGTTCCCGGACCGTATCCCGGCGCTGGTCTCGGGGCGGGCCGACGTGATCGTGGCGTCCACCTCCGACACCCTGGAGCGGGCCAAGACGGTCGGCCTCACGGTGCCCTACTTTGCCTTCCAGATGGTCGTGCTGACCCGCGACAACACCGGCATCAACAGCTTCGACGACATCAAGGGCAAGGCCCTGGGCAACACCAGCGGCACCTATGAAGCCATCGCGCTGGAGAAGGACGTGAAGCAGTGGGGCAGCGGCAGTTTCCGCGCCTACCAGTCGCAGAACGACACCATCCTGGCCGTGGCCCAGGGGCACATCGATGCCACCGTGGTGACCAACACCGTGGCCGCCGCCACGCTCAAGTCGGGCAAGTACAAGAACCTGAAGATCGCCGGCAACGCACCCTACGTGATCGACTACGTGTCGCTGGGAGCCAAGCGCAACGAGTACGGCCTGCTCAACTACCTCAACCTGTTCGTCAACCAGCAGGTACGTAGCGGCCGCTACAACGAGCTGTTCGTCAAATGGGTAGGCACCGATATCCCGCCGACCGACCTGACCGTGCCGAAGGTCTACTACTGAGGTGCCCGGCATGCCCAGCCCTTCCACTGCCCTGAACGGGCGTAGCCTGGTCGATGGCGCGGCCAGTGGCGAGTTGCTGTTCGCCGACATCGGCCTGAGTTTCTGGGGCGGTGTCGACGCCTTCAGCGGCGAGGTCATCGACCGCCATCACCCGCTCAGCGGCGCACACCTGGCCGGCCGCGTGCTGGCCATTCCCAGCGGGCGCGGCTCGTGTACCGGCAGCAGTGTGATGATGGAACTGATCAGCAACGGCCATGCACCGGCGGCACTGGTGCTGGCCGAGCCGGATGAGATCCTGACCCTGGGCGTGCTGGTGGCGCAGTTGCTGTTCGGGCGCTCGCTGCCGGTGCTGTGCATCGGCCAGCAGGCCTTTGCCGCCCTGCGCGGCAAGGCCTTTGCGCAGGTGCAGGGCGAGCGCCTGGTGCTGTTCGACCAGGCCCCCGCCGAGGCGCTGCCGGCAGCCCCCGCCAGCCCGCCGGCGGCGACGCGCCCGACCACCCTCACCCTTACCGACCACGACCAGGCCTTGCTCGCGGGCGACCTGGGCAAGGCCGCGCAGGTGGCGATGCAGATCGTGCTGCGCATGGCCGAGCTGCAGGGCGCACACAGCCTGGTGGACATCAGCCAGGCGCATATCGACGGCTGCATCTACACCGGCCCCGCCAGCCTGCGCTTTGCGCAGCAGCTGGTGCAGTGGGGCGCCAGGGTGCGGGTGCCGACCACCCTCAATTCGATTTCCGTGGACCAGCGCCGCTGGCGCGAACTGGGTATCGACGCGGCGCTGGGCGAACCTGCCAGTGCGCTGGGCGATGCCTACATGGCGATGGGTGCGCAGATGAGCTTTACCTGCGCCCCCTACCTGCTCGACAGCGCGCCGAAGCTCGGCGAGCAGATCGTGTGGGCCGAGTCCAACGCCGTGGTGTACGCCAACAGCGTGCTCGGCGCGCGTACCCTGAAGTACCCCGACTACCTGGATATCTGCATCGCCCTGACCGGCCGCGCGCCGCTGATCGGCTGCCACCTGGAGGCCCAGCGCAAGGCGCGGGTGCAGATCGACCTGCCGGCGCTGACCCACCTGGACGATGCGTTTTACCCGCTGCTGGGCTATCACATCGGCGCCATGGTCGGCAGCCAGATCCCGCTGGTGACGGGGCTGGAGGGTTTTGCCCCGACCCACGACGACCTCAAGGCCTTCGGCGCCGCGTTCGCCACCACCTCGGCGGCGCCGCTGTTCCATATCGCCGGGGTCACCCCCGAAGCGCTGGACCCGGCCCAGGCGGTCAGCACGGGCGAGGTGCTGCCGGTAAAACGCATTGCCCTGGCCGACCTGCTGGTGAGCTGGCGCGAGCTGAACAGTGCCCGTGACAGCCAGGTGGACCTGGTGTCGCTGGGCAACCCGCACTTCTCCCTGGGGGAGTTCGCGCACCTGGCACAGCTGTGCCGCGGGCGCACACGCAACCCGGCGGTCAGCCTGGTGATCACCTGCGGCCGTGCGGTGCTGGAGCAGGCCCGTGACGCCGGCCACCTTGCCCCGATCGAAGCCTTCGGCGCGGTGCTGGTGACCGACACCTGCTGGTGCATGCTCGGCGAGCCGGTGATCCCGCCCGCCGCCCGCACACTGATGACCAACTCGGGCAAATACGCCCACTACGCCCCCGGGCTGGCGGGCCGGGCGGTGCATTTCGCCAGCCTTGGCGAGTGCGTCGAGGCCGCCTGCACCGGCAGCGCCAGCGGTCGCCTGCCGGCCTGGCTGCAGCCGGCCGCCCCACAGGAGAGCCCCGCGCATGTTTGACTACACCTTCCAATGGCGCTCGGCCCTGCGCGCCCTGCCCGACATGCTGGCCGGCGCCTGGGTCACCTTCGAGACCGCCGCGCTGTCGATGATCTTCGGCGTGCTGATCGCCCTGGCCTTGACCGTGATGCGTGAAGCGCAGCAGCCGGTGTTGCGCGGCATCGGCAATGCCTGGGTATCGATTGCGCGCAACACCCCTTCGCTGTTCCAGATCTACATCCTGTACTTCGGGCTTGGCTCGCTGGGGCTGCACGTGAGTTCGTGGTTCGCGCTGCTGGCCGGCATCACCTTCAACAACGCCGGGTACCTGGCGGAGAACTTTCGCGGCGGGCTCAAGGCAGTGCCGACCACGCAGATGCGCGCGGCACGCTCGCTGGGCATGAGCGCGTTCCAGGCCTACCGCATGATCATCGTGCCGCAGCTGCTGCGGGTGGTGTTCTACCCCTTGAGCAACCAGATGGTGTGGGCGGTGCTGATGACCTCGCTGGGGGTGATCGTGGGGCTCAACAACGACCTCACCGGCGTGACCCAGGACTACAACGTCAAGACCTTCCGCACCTTCGAGTACTTCGCCATTGCAGCGGTGCTGTATTACCTGATCGCCAAGCTGATCGTCGCGGTGGCCCGGCTGATGGCCTGGCGGCTGTTCCGTTACTGAGGAGCTGTCCATGTTTTCTACAAGCTTTACCTGGAACGACATGCTGTTCCTGCTCGACGGGGCCTGGGTCACCCTGCAGCTGACCTTCTGGTCGATCATGCTGGGCTCGGTGGCCGGGCTGGTGTTCGGCCTGCTGCGTGCGCTGCTGCCACGCGCCAGCCTGCCGCTGGCCTGGGTGCTGGATGTGTTTCGCAGCGTGCCGCTGCTGATCCAGTTCGTGCTGTTCAACTCGTTCAAGAGCATCGTGGGCCTGAACATCAGCGCCTTCAGCGTGGGCTGCATCGTGCTGGGGGTGTACGCCGCGGCGTACTTCACCGAGATCGTGCGCAGCGGTGTGCTGGCGGTACCGCCCAGCGTGCGCCGGGCCAGCCGGTCGCTGGGCCTGAGCTACCTGCAGGACCTGCGCTGGATCGTGCTGCCGATGGCCTCGCGGGTGGCCTTTCCGGGCTGGCTGAACCTGGTGCTGAGCGTGATGAAGGACACCGCGCTGGTGATGTGGATCGGCATCGTCGAATTGCTGCGCGCCTCCCAGACCATCGTCACACGGATTCAGGAACCCCTGCTGGTGCTGTGCATCGCGGGCCTCATCTATTACGTCATGAGCCTGGTGGTCGCACGCCTGGGCGCCCGACTGGAAAGAAGGTGGCAAGAAAATGATTGAGATCGACAACGTACACAAATCCTTCGGCGACCTGGAAGTGGTCAAGGGCGTGAGCCTGACGGTGAACAAGGGCGAGGTGGTGTCGATCATCGGCGGTTCGGGCTCGGGCAAGTCGACCCTGCTGATGTGCATCAACGGCCTGGAGCCGATCCAGAAGGGCAGCATTCGCGTGGACGGCATCGAGGTGCACAACCGCGCCACCGACCTCAACCGCCTGCGCCAGAAGATCGGCATCGTGTTCCAGCAGTGGAATGCCTTCCCGCACCTGACGGTGCTGGAGAACGTGATGCTGGCGCCGCGCAAGGTACTGGGCAAGAGCCGCGAGGAAGCCGAGGCACTGGCGATCCAGCAGCTGACCCACGTGGGGCTGGGCGACAAGTTCAAGACCTTCCCCGGCAAGTTGTCCGGTGGCCAGCAGCAGCGCATGGCGATTGCCCGGGCGCTGGCGATGTCGCCGGACTACATGCTGTTCGACGAGGCCACCTCGGCGCTCGATCCGCAACTGGTGGGCGAAGTGCTGGACACCATGCGCATGCTTGCCGAGGACGGCATGACCATGGTGCTGGTGACCCACGAGATCCGCTTTGCGCGGGATGTGTCGGACCGGGTGGCGTTCTTTCGCAACGGGCTGGTGCACGAGATCGGCTCGCCGGACCAGGTGATCGGCAACCCGCAGCAGCCGGAGACGGCGGCGTTTCTCAAGTCAGTGAAGTAACCAGGGGCCTCATCGCGGGTCAAGCCCGCTCCCACACAGATCAGCCCATACCCTGTGGGAGCGGGCTTGACCCGCGATGGGCTGCGCAGCAGCCCCAATCAATCAGGAGCCAGGCAATGCGTTCATCAAAGGTGATTCATGTAGTCAGCTGCCACGCCGAAGGCGAGGTCGGCGATGTGATTGTCGGTGGCGTCGCGCCGCCACCGGGCGACACCCTGTGGGAACAGTCGCGCTGGATCGCGCAGGACGACACCCTGCGCAATTTCGTGCTCAACGAACCGCGTGGCGGCGTGTTCCGTCACGTCAACCTGCTGGTGCCGCCCAAGAACCCGGCCGCGCAGATGGGCTGGATCATCATGGAGCCGGCCGACACCCCGCCGATGTCCGGCTCCAACTCGCTGTGCGTGGCCACGGTGCTGCTCGACAGCGGCATCCTGCCGATGACCGAGCCGCAGACCCGCCTGGTGCTTGAAGCCCCCGGCGGCCTGATCGAGGCCGTGGCCGAATGCCGGGACGGCAAGGTGCAGCGCGTGGAGGTCAGGAACGTGCCCTCCTTCGCCGACCGCCTGGACGCCTGGATCGAGGTCGAGGGCGTGGGCTCGCTGCAGGTCGACACCGCCTATGGCGGCGACAGTTTCGCGATTGTCGATGCCCAGCGCCTGGGCTTTGCCATTCGCCCCGACGAGGCCGCCGACCTGGTGGAGATGGGCCTGAAGATCACCCGCGCCGCCAACGAACAACTGGGTTTTGTGCACCCGCTCAACCCCGGCTGGTCGCATATCTCGTTCTGCCAGATCGCCGCGCCCATCGTGATGGAGAATGGCGTGGCCACCGGTGCCAACGCGGTGGTGATCCAGCCCGGCAAGATCGACCGCTCCCCCACCGGCACCGGCTGTTCGGCGCGCATGGCAGTGTTGCAGGCCAAGGGCCTGATGCAGGTGGGCGAACGCTTCATCGGCCGTTCGATCCTGGGCTCGGAGTTCCACTGTCGCATCGATTCGCTGACCGAAGTGGCCGGCCGCGCCGCCATCTACCCGTGCATTTCGGGGCGTGCCTGGATCACCGGTACCCATCAGTTGCTGCTCGACCCCGCCGACCCGTGGCCACAAGGCTACCGACTGTCGGACACCTGGCCCGGCGCCTGATCGCTAAGCCCTTGATTCACAAACCCTAAGCAAAAAGACCAGCAAAAACCCCGAAATAACGCTGGTCTGCTTCACACACATAAAATATCGTATACGAAATACTAACAACCACCGGAGACAACCAATGAGCAAGCGCATCAACTGGAGTGGCGTGTTCCCTGCGGTCACCACCCAATTCAACGACGACTTCTCCATCAACCTGGAAAAAACCCACCAGGTGATTTCCAACGTGATCCGCGACGGCGTGTCGGGCCTGGTGGTGTGCGGCTCGGTGGGCGAGAACACCTCGCTGACGGCCGAAGAAAAGATTGCCGTGACCGAAGTGGCGGTGGATGCCTCGCGTGGGCGTGTTCCGGTGATCTGCGGCGTGGCCGAGTTCACCAGCGTGCAGGCCGCCAAGGTGGCCAACGCGGTGCGCAAGGTGGGCGTGGACGGGGTGATGCTGATGCCGGCACTGGTGTACGGCTCCAAGCCGTTCGAGACCGCCGAGCACTACCGTTACGTGGCCAAGCATGCCGACGTGCCACTGATGGTCTACAACAACCCGCCGATCTACAAAAACGACGTGACCCCGGACATCCTGATTTCCCTGGCCGACTGCGACAACGTGGTGTGCTTCAAGGATTCCTCCGGCGACACCCGCCGCTTCATCGACGTGCGCAACGAGGTGGGTGACCGCTTCGTGCTGTTCGCCGGCCTCGACGACGTGGTGCTCGAAAGCATCGCGGTGGGCGCCGAGGGCTGGGTGTCGGGCATGTCCAACGTGTTCCCCAAGGAGGGCGAGACGATCTTCCGCCTGGCCAAGGCCGGACGCTTTGCCGAGGCCATGCCGATCTACGAGTGGCTGATGCCGATCCTGCACCTGGATGCCCGCGCCGACCTGGTGCAGTGCATCAAGCTGTGTGAAGCCATTGCCGGTCGCGGCAGCGCGCTGACCCGTCCACCGCGCCTGGCCCTGCCAAAGGACGACCGCGAGTTCGTCGAGCAGATCATGGCCAAGGCCCTGGCCAACCGCCCCGAACTGCCGGATGTCGGCCTCTGAGTGAGTGCCGGGTGGGCCTCTCTGCGGGGCCCACCCGGCGCGCCTGTTTTTCTGTCTTGCGCCTGCACAGGAAACGCCAGCATGAGCACTGCACACCCCTCTCCCCGCGCAACCACCGCCCCGGCGGGCCTCAAGCGTGTGGTAGCGGCCGCCATGGCCGGTACCGTCGCCGAATGGTATGAATTCTTTCTCTACGGTACGGCCTCGGCACTGGTGTTCGGCCAGTTGTTCTTTCGCCAGACCGACAGCCCCATCGACGGCATCATCGCCGCCTTCGCCCTTTACGCCGTAGGTTTTCTGGCCCGCCCGCTGGGCGGCCTGGTGTTCGGCCACTATGGCGACAAGTTCGGGCGCAAGCGCCTGTTGCAACTGAGCCTGGTGGTGGTCGGCATCACCACCTTTCTGATGGGCTGCCTGCCCGGTTTCGACAGCATCGGCTACGCCGCGCCCATCCTGCTGGTGCTGCTGCGCCTGATCCAGGGGTTCGCCTTTGGCGGCGAATGGGGCGGCGCGATTTTGCTGGTGTCCGAGCACTGCCCGGACAACCGACGCGGCTTCTGGGCCAGCTGGCCGCAGGCCGGCGTACCGGCGGGCAACCTGCTGGCCACGGTGGCGCTGCTGGCGCTGTCGAGCACCCTGAGCGAGGAGCAGTTCCTGGCCTGGGGCTGGCGCGTGGCGTTCTGGCTGTCGGCACTGGTGGTGCTGATCGGCTACTGGATCCGCACCAGCGTGGATGATGCCCCGATCTTCAAGCAGGCCCAGGCCCGCCAGGCGCAGCACAAGGTGCAGCAACTGGGTGTGGTGGAAGTGCTGCGCCATCACTGGCGTTCGGTACTGGTGGGCATCGGCGCGCGGTTTGCCGAGAACATCCTGTACTACACCGTGGTGACCTTCTCGATCACCTACCTCAAGCTGGTGGTGCACAAGGACACCTCGCAGATTCTGCTGCTGATGTTCGGCGCGCACCTGCTGCACTTCTTCCTGATCCCGCTGATGGGCTACCTGTCCGACCTGGTGGGGCGCAAGCCGGTGTACCTGACCGGTGCGGTGCTGACCGCGTTCTGGGGCTTCGTCGGCTTCCCGATGATGGACACCGGCAACAACTGGCTGATCATGGCGGCGATCACCCTGGGCCTGGCCATCGAGTCGATGACCTATGCGCCCTACTCGGCGCTGATGGCCGAGATGTTTCCCACCCATGTGCGCTACACCGCCTTGTCGCTGTGCTATCAGGTGGCGCCGATTTTCGCCGGCTCCCTGGCACCGCTGATCGCCATCACCCTGCTCAACAAGTACAACAGCTCGACGCCGATTGCCTGGTACCTGGTGGGCGCCGCGGCGATTTCCATCGTCGCCGTCGGCCTGACCCGTGAAACCCGTGGCAAGTCGCTGCACCTGGTCGACGCCGAGTCGGCCGAGCGGGTTGCCGCCAGCACCGACACCGCCAGCGCTCGCGGTAACTCGCTGGCCTGAGCCCAACCCTTTCAACAGGAGGTCTGCATGACCGAGATCATCGGCCACAACTACATCGGCGGTGCGCGCAGCGCCGCCGGCAGCATCACCCTGCACAGCCATGACGCCACCACCGGCGACGCCCTGCCGTACCGTTTCACCCAGGCCACCGCCGAGGAAGTGGACGCTGCCGCCCGCGCCGCAGCGGCGGCCTACCCGACGTTTCGCAACCTGCCGGCCGGGCGCCGGGCGGAGTTTCTGGAGGCCATAGCCGAGCAGCTGGACGCGCTGGACGATGACTTCGTCGCGCTGGTAACCCGCGAAACGGCCTTGCCCACGGCACGGATCAAGGGCGAGCGCGGCCGCACCAGCGGGCAGATGCGCCTGTTTGCCCAGGTGCTGCGCCGGGGCGACTTCTACGGTGCACGCATCGACCGCGCATTGCCCGAGCGCCAGCCGCTGCCACGGGTGGACCTGCGCCAGTACCGTATCGGCGTGGGGCCGGTGGCGGTGTTCGGCGCCAGCAACTTTCCGCTGGCGTTCTCCACCGCCGGGGGCGATACCGCAGCGGCGCTGGCGGCCGGCTGCCCGGTGGTGTTCAAGGCCCACAGCGGGCACATGGCCACGGCCGAGCACGTGGCCAACGCGATCATTCGCGCCGCCGAGCGCACCGGCATGCCCGAGGGCGTGTTCAACATGATCTATGGCGCCGGGGTGGGCGAGGCGCTGGTCAAGCACCCGGCGATCCAGGCCGTGGGCTTTACCGGCTCGCTCAAGGGCGGGCGCGCGCTGTGCGACATGGCGGCGGCGCGGGCGCAGCCGATCCCGGTGTTTGCCGAAATGAGCAGCATCAACCCGGTGCTGGTGCTGCCGCAGGCGCTGCAGGTGCGCAGCGAGAAAATCGCCACGGAGCTGGCGGCGTCGGTGGTGATGGGCTGCGGGCAGTTCTGTACCAACCCCGGGCTGGTGATCGGGCTGCGCTCGCCGCAGTTTTCGGCGTTTGTTGCGCACTTGGCGGCGACGCTAGGCGAGCAGCCGGCGCAGACCATGCTCAATGCCGGCACCCTGCGCAGTTATGCCAAGGGCGTACAGGCGTTGCAGGCGCACCCTGGGGTGAGCCACCTGGCGGGCCGTGAACAACAGGGCAACCAGGCGCAGCCGCAGCTGTTCAAGGCAGAAGTGAGCTTGCTGCTCGACGGTGATGCGCTGTTGCAGGAGGAGGTGTTCGGGCCGACCACGGTGGTGGTGGAAGTGGCCGATGCGGACCAGTTGCACAGCGCGCTGGCGAGCCTGCATGGGCAGTTGACCGCCACCCTGATTGCAGAAGCCGACGACCTGGCGCAATTTGCCCAGGTGCTGCCGCTGCTGGAGCAGAAGGTTGGGCGGGTGCTGTTCAACGGCTACCCGACCGGTGTTGAAGTGTGCGATGCGATGGTGCATGGCGGGCCCTACCCGGCCACCTCGGATGCGCGGGGGACGTCGGTGGGGAGCCTGGCGATCGATCGGTTCCTGCGGCCGGTGTGTTACCAGAACTGCCCGGATGATCTGCTGCCGGCAGCGTTGCAGGATGGCAACCCGCTGGGGATTGTGCGGTTGGTGGAGGGTTGTAGTAGTCGCGAACCGCTCTGACTGATTTGGGGCTGCTTTGCAGCCCATCGCGGGCCAAGCCCGCTCCCACAGGTACACCACTGTGTTCATGGTCAGTGGAGACCCTGTGGGAGCGGGCTTGGCCCGCGATGGGGTTTCAGTTCAGCAATGCCTTGAGGTCGTTGTACAGCGCCTCGGGGATCTGTACGCCCTCCTCCAGGCTGCGCTTGCGCGCCTCGAAGCGGCGCTGTGACGGCAGCCGCGCACCCTGCCCCTCGATGCCCGCAAACACCGCCTCCGCCCGCGCCAGGTGCGCCTCGGCGCCCGCCCCCAGAAACCGCTGCGGGTCCAGCGCGAGGATCAGCTCGCCATGGTACGGCGAGGACTTGCTGCCCGCGTCATAGGCCAGCGACTCGGCACTGGTCAGGTCGCCGATCAACGGCCCGGCAATCAGCTCGACCATCGCCGCCAGCGCCGAACCCTTGTGCCCACCAAAGGTGAGCATCGCGCCACTGTCGAGCACCACGTTCGGGTCGGTGCTCGGCTGCCCCTGGGCATCCACGCCCCAGCCTTCGGGGATGGCCTTGCCGGCGCGCCGATGCAGCTCGATGTCGCCGCGCGCAATCGCGCTGGTGGCAAAGTCGAACACGAACGGGTTGGCGCCCGCACGCGGCCAGCCGAACGCGATGGGGTTGGTGCCGAACACCGGCTGGCTGCCCCCGGCCGGCGCCACCCAGGCATGGCTGGGGTTGCACGCCAGCGCCACCAGGCCGGCCTCGGTCAGTTGTTCGATCTCGACCCACAACGCCGAAAAGTGCACGCAGTGGTTGATGGCCAGGGCCGCGATACCGTTGCTGCGGGCCTTGGCCTGCAGCATCGGCAAGCCGGCCTGGAACGCCAGCTGCGAGAAGCCGCCAGCAGCATCCACACGCACGATCGAGGGCGCCTGGTCGATCACCTGCGGCTCGGCCGCCGCCGACACCTTGCCGGCCTTGAGCGAGTTCACACAGCCGATCACCCGGTACAGCCCATGGGAGGCGCAGCCATCGCGCTCCCCGGCGACCACCGTGGCCGTCACCGCTGCGGCGTGCGCCGCGTTGAAACCGTTGTGCAGCAGGATCGACTCTGCCAGTTCATGGGCTTGGGTAAGGGTCAGTCGAATCATGGTCAGCTCCTTGGACAGACCGCCCATCGTGCCCCATCGACCGGGGCCGGGCTTGATCGATTCGGACCACGGGCATGACGAACTTGGCACAGTGGCCAACAGCCCCCCACGCACACCCAGGGAAGCTGTTCAGTTTGTAATCAAACTGACGCAGCCCTTGTGGTACGCAGCGTGTAGCGCTTTATCCACAGAGCTACCCACTTTTTTTGTGGATAGCTTCAGCGCAGTTCGACCGGTTGCAGGTCGGCCCAGGATTCCACCGGGCCGGGGTTGCTCGGGTCGCTCGCGCCGCCCAGGCACACGGCAATCTTGTTCACGGCATTGAGTGCGCTGGTGACCGCGCCCTCGGCCCAGCCACCGGTCCAGGACACGTCGTCGCCGGCCAGCACGAAGCCGTAGGGCGTGGCGCTGCCCACCCCGGTCATGAACTGCGCGAAGAGCCTGCGCTGGTAGGCGTACTGCCCGGGCAGGTTCATCTTGAAGGCGCCCAGGTAGTGCGGCTGGTCCTCCCAGTTGAACTCGACGAAGGTGTTGCTGGCACTGTAGTGCGCGGCGAGGTCCACGTTGGGGTAGATGGCCTGCAGCAATGTGGTGCACAGCTGGGCATGCTGCGGCGCCGGCCTGGCGCGGTCGCCCAGGAACTTCAGCGCATCGTCGTTCCAGGTGTACGACAGGAAGATGCCGCTGCCGCGGTAGCCGCTTGGCGCCTGCGCGTAATCGACCAGGTAGGTGCCACGGGTGAGGCCATCGGACAGCGTCACGCTCAGCGTGCGTTCCTGCATCGGCCCCGGTCGTTCGTGCCAGAAGGGCCGCCGGGTGGCCGCGAAGATCTTTGCCGACTGCATGTAGTGAGTGTATTTGACGGCCTCCCAGGTCGCGCTGGGCAGCAGCGCGTCCATGGCCTTCAGTTGCTGCACGTTGCCGCTGGCGCGCAGCTTGTCGAGCACCCGCAGGTGCGGGGTGTAGACCACGTGGCCGATGGTCAGCCAGGCACTGGTATCGCGCTTGAGGTCGTGGACCAGTACCGAGAACTCACCGTTCGCCAGCGGGCTGATATGCCGGACTTCCTGGTTGAACGGCTCGGCAAATACCTGGCGGGTCATCGACTCGACGCTGCTGTCGCCCTGGCCGTTGGCGCAGGGGTCGCCCAACGCAGTGGGCGATTGCGTCCACAGCGCCCTGGGCAGTGCCTCGGCGCCCTGGTACATGAGCCGGTGGCTGGCATCCAGCCCGGTGTACAGCACCCGCAGCACTTCGAGGATGCTGTTGGGGTAGTCGGTGTTCCAGCCACCGGTGCCGAAGCCGATCTGGCCGAACAGGTTGATCTGCTCGCGGCTCCACCTCGACTCCTGCAGCAGGGCCTGATAGAAGCTGACGTCGTCCCAGCTGCGGCCGGCGCCGCAGTGGACGATGGCATTCCACAGGCGCTTGATGGCTTTCTGGTCGATGCTGCCTTCGGTCATGGCGGTTTCCAGTTCATGGAAGTGGAACGGCGCGCCCGCCAGAAAGGTGTCGAAGAACTGCTCTTCGAGCTGCAGGTACTCCGGTGGCACGGGGAACACCGGGCTGTCGTGCTCGTAGTACTTCACGCGGCCCTGGTAGTCGACCACGGTGCTGACTGCGGCCGCTGTGCCGGGGTTGGGAAAGTCCGCCGACTGCGCGGTCATGCCCACCTTGTCGAAGTAGTGGAACAGCGCCTTGCCGGATACCGGAAAGCGCATGGCGCCCAGCTCGCAGATAACCTCGGCGCCGGGGTCGCCCATGACCCTGGAATACAGCCGCCCGCCGATGCGCTCGCCGGCCTCCAGCACCACCGGGTGCAGGCCCATCTTCAGCAGTTCGTAGGCCGCCACCAGGCCGGCGATACCGGCGCCGACCACCAGCACCTTGCGGCCCCAGCACTCGGGCGGCACGCGGCACAGCGGCTGGCCGGCAGCACGGGCGGCGGCGAGGTAGTCGGCGTAGTGGAACGGGAAGTCCGGGACCAGCGCGGTCACGTCCTTGTTGCGGGCAAGTGGCGTCCTGCGGGGGCTACGCGAAGGGATGGCGGACATGGCAGTGGCTCCAGGGGCAATCGGGCTCTTGCGTTGAAGTCACAAAGACTGCCAGCGATGTGACTACTTTCAGAAAAGACCAGATCGACCCGGAGCACCAACACGCACCCGACCGGCGGCCTGTGACGTACACAGGCCGCCGGCGCGATTCAAGGTGCGGCTTTGTGGCGCGCCATGTAGTCCTCGTACTCGCGCGACATCACGTAGAGCTTGATCTGCTCGACCTCCTCGGGCTTGAGCGAATCGTCGAACGACGGCATGCCCAGTGGCTTGAGCGCGCCCTGCAGGACGATCTGCTGGAAGTGCTCGCGGGTGGCGTCGCTGGACTGGCGCAGGTCGGGAATCAAACCGCCGCTGATGGTGCCCATGCCGTGACACACGCTGCAGAACTGGCCATACAACTGCTTGCCGGCCTGCACCTGCTCGGGTGCTGCGGTGACGGGCTGGGGCACGCGCTCGACCTTGGCGGGCGCCGGGGCCGGTGGCGGCAACTGCGCCTTGCCATCGAGGGCGAACACCAGCAGGCGGCTGCGGTTCTTCATGCCCGGCAGGTTCATCGACTCGCCGCCGGTCAGGGTGGCCACGCCGCCCCAGCCGGCCATGATCGCCACGTACTGACGCCCGGCCAGTTCGAAGGTCATGGGCGCGGCAACGATGCCGCTTTGCGCCTCGAACTGCCACAGCGCCTCGCCCTTGTCGGCGGAATAGGCATGCATCTGCCCCGCCGCGGTGCCCTGGAACACCAGGTTGCCGGCGGTGCTCAGGGTGCCGCCGTTCCAGTGCGTGGGGTACGGCACCTTCCAGGCGGCCTTCTGCTTGACCGGGTCCCAGGCCAGCAAGGCGCCGCTGACCACGGCGGCCGGCACGTCGGTGGCGTCGGCAAAGCCGGCGGCGGTGTTGAATGCCTTGCGGGTGACGAAGTCCTTGCCTTCGTTGCGGTACACACCGGGCACTTCCTGGTAGGGGATGTACACCAGGCCGGTGCCGGGGTTGAACGACATCGAATGCCAGTTGTGCGCGCCGAAGGGGCTGGGCCACATCACGATGGGTTCTTTTTCGTAGCGCACCCCAGGGGCCTCGACCGGCCGGCCGGTGGCGAGGTCGACCTTCTCGGCCCAGGTGACCTTGCCGAACTTCTCGGCCGAGATCAGCTTGCCGTTGGTGCGGTCGAGCACGTAGAAGAAGCCGTTTTTAGGCGCCTGCATCAGGACCTTGCGCGGTTTGCCGTCGATGTTCAGCTCGGCCAGGGTGATCTGCTGGGTGGCGGTGAAGTCCCAGCTGTCGCCCGGGGTGACCTGGTAGTGCCAGGCCAGCTTGCCGGTGTCGGGGCGGATGGCGAGGATCGACGACAGGTACAGGTTGTCGCCACCGCCCGGGCTGCGCACCTCGCGGTTCCACGGCGAGCCGTTGCCGGTGCCGACGTAGAGCAGGTCCAGCTCGGGGTCGTAGGCCATGCTGTCCCACACCGTGCCGCCACCGCCGAGCTTCCAGTACTGGTCGCCCTGCCAGGTCTTGGCCGCTTCGCGCAGTTCGGGATGCTCGTAGGGCAGCGCCGGGTCGCCCGGTACGGTGTAGAAGCGCCAGGCCAGTTTGCCGGTGTCGGCGTCATAGGCCGAGACGAAGCCGCGCACGCCGTATTCGGCGCCGCCGTTGCCGATGATGACCTTGCCTTTGACCACCCGTGGCGCGCCGGTGATGCTGTAGGGCTTGGCCGGGTCGGTGGTCTGCTGGCTCCAGATGGCCTTGCCGGTCTTGGCGTCGAGGGCGATCAGACGCCCGTCCAGGGTGCCGACGTAGACCTTGTCGCCCCACAGTGCCACGCCGCGGTTGACCGCGTCGCAGCACGAGGTACGGGCCTTGACCTTGGCCACCTCGGGGTCGTAGCGCCACAGCTCCTTGCCGCTGGCGGCGTCGACCGCGATCACCCGGCTCCAGGACATCGAGGTGTAGATCACCCCGTCGTGGAACAGCGGCGTCGCCTCCAGGCCGCGGGTGTTGTCCAGGTCCATGTACCAGGCCAGGCCCAGCGACTTGACGTTGCTGGCGTCGATCTGTTTGAGCGGGCTGAAGCGTTGTTCGGCATAGGTGCGGCCGTGGCTGAGCCACTCGCCGCCGGCCTGTTCGGTGGCGCGGATGGCGGCCTCGTCCACCCCGGCGGCAAGGGCTGCCAGCGGGGTGGCCAGGCACAGCATCAGCAATGAAGTACGCAAAGGTTTTTTCATGTTCGGTGTCCTCGGTGATGGCTGCAGGTGCGGGTCAGAACACCTGCATCAGGCGTACGTTGAAGCGGTCGCCTTCCTTGAAACCGTTTTCCACCGACTGGTCACGGCCATAGTTGAACAGCAGCTGGGTCTTGGGGGTGACGAACCAGCCTGCGCCCACCAGAAACTTGGCGGTGTCGGGTTTGTCGTGCTGGTCGACGCCGTCCAGGCGGGTTTCGCCGCCCCACAGCCTGGAGTAGCCCACGCGCAGGTCCAGGCTCGGGGTGAGCTGGTAGCGCAGGAACGCCTGGCCCTGGTACAGCGCGGACTGGCGCAGGGTCAGACCGGCGGAGGTGGCGTCGTCGTTCTTGCCGAACCAGGTGACGTCGCCGATCAGGTCCAGCCACCACTTGTCGCCCAGGCCCTGGATATAGCCGGCCTGCAGCGCGAACTTCCAGCGGTTCTCGCCGATGTTGAGTGCGTCGTCGCGGTCGTAGCGGCCGGTGGGCACGTAGAGGAACGGGGTGATGCCGAAATAGGTCTTTTCTTCCGGGCGCTCCACCAGCCACACGGTGGAGGCCAGGATCAGGTCGCCGATGCCGCCATCGCTCTTGCCCAGGCCCGAGGTGTCGCGCTTGCCTTCGAGCTGGCCGAAGGGCAGCAGGAACTGCGGGTCGATGGTGAACCCGCCCAGCTTCATGAAGTGCACGCCCCTGAGAATGCCGATGTCGGAGTTCAGCCCGGCACGCACCGGCTGCTTGTGGCCACCGGAGTACAGCGAGCGACGTTCGGCATGCTGGTAGTAGACCATGCCCAGGTTGGTGCCTTCGGGCAAGGCGGTGTAGTCCCCGGCGTCCACATCCACGGCGTGCGCCTGGCTGCCCAGGCAGCCGGCGAGGCCCAGCGTCCAGGCCTGTGCCCAGCCCAATGCAGTACGACGGCGGTGTGCCGGCACGCTTGACAGTACGGTCTTGCTCATCGAGTCACCTGTTTATTGTTTTTGTCGGATGAGCCACCCAATGGGCGGCACACACGCCGTAGCAGGCTTCGTGCCAACGAAATTAATCCATTGATATCAATCGGTTGCGCTTTGAGGACGTCAACCTGCGGTGAAGTGCCCGGCTGCCACCTGCCCCGTTGCAGGCCCGGTTTGCAAGGCTTTGCGGGGTTTCTCAGGGGCGTCTCATGTGTCTCACCGTTTGTCTCGACCTAATACGCACAGAACCGGCGCAAGCCCTCCAAACCCCTGAAAAACAAGTACTTTGGTAGTAGAAAAAAGCTGGCACAAGGGTTGCTGAATGCCTCGGGTTCCTTTCAATAACAAGAGAGCCACACCCATGACCCATGCCTTCCCGGTTCACAGTGATACCCAGGCGTTCGTACAGCGTCAGCACCGCATGCTGATCGGTGCCGACTGGCGCGGCGCCAGCGATGGCGCCACGCTGCAACTGCTCAACCCGGCCAACGGCCAGGCGCTGGCCCAGGTGCCTGCCGCTACGGTCGAGGATGTCGACCAGGCGGTACGTGCCGCGCGCCAGGCGTTCGATGACTCGCCCTGGAGCCGCATGCGCCCACGCGAGCGCCAGAACCTGCTGTGGAAGCTGGCCGACCTGATCGAGCGCGATGCCCAGGTGTTCGCCGAGCTCGAATGCCTGAACAACGGCAAGAGCGCGCAGGTGGCGCGGGTGATGGACGTGCAGATGGCCATCGACTCGCTGCGCTACATGGCCGGCTGGGCAACCAAGATCGAAGGCACCACGGTCGACCCGTCGCTGCCGCTGTTCGACGGCGAGTTCCATGCCTATGTGCGCCGCGAGGCGGTGGGTGTGGTGGGAGCCATCGTGGCGTGGAACTTCCCCCTGCTGCTGGCCTGCTGGAAGCTGGGGCCGGCGCTGGCCACCGGGTGCAGCGTGGTGCTCAAGCCGGCGGACGAGACCCCGTTGAGCGCGCTCAAGCTGGCCGAACTGGTACTGGAGGCCGGCTACCCGGCGGGCGTGTTCAACGTGGTCACCGGCGTGGGCGCGGTGGCCGGTGCGGCGCTGTCGGCGCACCCGCTGCTGGACAAGGTGACCTTCACCGGCTCGACCGAGGTGGGCAAGCTGATCGGCAAGGCGGCGATGGATTCTATGACGCGGGTGACGCTGGAGCTGGGCGGCAAATCGCCGACCATCATCCTGGCCGACGCCGACCTTGAGGTGGCCGCTGCCGGTGCCGCCAGCGCGATCTTCTTCAACCAGGGGCAGGTGTGCTGCGCGGGGTCGCGCCTGTATGTGCACCGCAAGCATTTCGACCGCGTGGTGGCCGATATTGCCGGCATCGCCAACGGCATGAAGCTGGGCAATGGCCTGGACCCGAGCATCGACATGGGCCCGTTGATCTCGGCCAAGCAGCAGGCACGGGTGGGCCGCTACATCGACATGGGCCGCGAGCTGGGCGCCAAGGTGGCGTGTGGCGGCGAGTATTACGGGCCGGGGTATTTCGTGCAGCCGACGGTGATTGCCGACGTCGACCAGCAGTGCCCGCTGGTGCAGGAGGAGATTTTCGGGCCGGTGCTGGTGGCGATTCCGTTCGACGACATGGACGAGGCGATTCGCCTGGCCAACGACAGTGCCTATGGCCTGGGCGCGAGCATCTGGTCCAACGACCTGGCGCAGGTGCATCGCATGGTGCCGCGCATCAAGTCGGGCTCGGTGTGGGTCAACTGTCACAGTGCGCTGGACCCGGCGCTGCCGTTTGGCGGCTACAAGCTGTCGGGCGTGGGGCGCGAGATGGGCGCGGCGGCCATCGAGCATTACACCGAGCTGAAGTCGGTGGTGATGAAGCTGTAGGCGGCAGTTGGGGCCGCTCTGCGGCCCGATCGCGGGTCAAGCCCGCTCCCACAGGAGGGGGCTTGCGCCGTGATGGGGTCAGCCCAGTACAGGGCGGAAGAAACTGCGCTCGTAGCTGATGATGCACCGGGTGTCTTCGGCGTACTTGAACGCGGCGATGCACTCGGCGTCGGTTTTCGACTGTTCGCGGTAACGTTCGTACGCTGCCAGGCTGGGGAACGAGAACATCGCCAGGGCGACGTTGTTGGCGCCTTCGCTGGGCAGGAAGTAGCCATGGTGCTGGCCGCCGAATTTCTCTACCAGCGGTATCCACATGCGCCCGTAGGCTTCGAACTCTTGCAGCTTGTAGGCATCGACGATGTAGCGCAGGTAGCAGGTAACCATTGCAGCACTCCATGAAAGGGACCGGCAGCGAGCCTAGTGGGCGTCACGGGCGGGCGTCAATACGCGACAGGTGCAGCGAGCATCAGCGCTCGCACCGTTGAACCCGCGTGCAGCCCTTCAGCGGGTCGGTGCCGCCGGCGCCTGTTCGATGTGGCGCAGATGGCTTGAAGGCACCCAGCCGGCCTGCGCGTCGCGCGGCCTTGTGCACCAGGACCATCCGTTGAGCGACCTCACGCAGAGCAACTCATCGCCAATGTCCACGTCCAGCTCCCTGGCGGTGTAGTCCTCGCGCGCGCGGCCTGCCTGCTCGCCCAGCCTTTCGATCACCTGCGCCGGCACCCAGCCACCCTGCTGGCCGGGCGTGGTGCAAAAGTACCAGTTGTCCCATCCTTCATCGCCCTGGTACACCTCCCCCACCTCCAGCACGGCCCCCTTGGCAAAGGTGATGGGCTGAGGGAATTCGCTGCGGTGCGCTTTAATCACGCGGTATTGCATGTGTCTTCTCCTTGGTGAACTGAAGCCGGCGCCCACCCAGCGGCGCGGCTGTGCGAAAATAGCGCCTTTGTTATCAACAGGTTGGAGATGTACGGTTTGGTTACACACTATTCGGCGAACGGCGCCAATGCCGCCTGCGGGCGTACCAGTCAGACCCTCAACAGCACTCAGGCAGCGGATCAGGTGTCGTGCAAGTCCTGCCTGCGCTCGCTGGCTGCCCCCGACTCGGCAGCCGTGGCCGCCAAGGCCAAGACCCCTTCGCTGGCCGAACTGCGCAAGCAGCGCCAGCAACAGGCCGCGCCGGCGCCGGTGCCCGCGTTCAGCGTCAAGGCCAGCTGGCAGGCCCGCCTGAGCAGCCAGGCCGACCGTTGCCGCCTGCCACGCGGTGCGCGCAAGCAGATCTGCGTGTGACCCCCGGGCAGGCCGGCTTGCTGTGGCAAGTCGGCCTGCCCGCCGTTGCCCTGCAACGGATAATCGAGCGGTTTTCATAACCCCGCGCCACCACCGCTTGCGCGCCTGGCGACTTCAGGCCAGTGGCTGGATCACGTCGACCCACTGCGCGTTGACCAGGGTGGCCAGGCGCTCGGGCTCGATGCGCACCGCCGCATTGACCGCGCCGCCGGCGGGGAAGACCACCTCGAAGTCCTTCAGCGACTCGTCGCAGTACACCCGCAGCGGCTGGCTCAGGCCGAAGGGGCACACGCCGCCGATGGGGTGGCCGGTGTGCTGCTCGACCTGCTCGGCCTCGAGCATGCGTGCCTTGACGCCGAACTGCTGCTTGTACTTGCGGTTGCACAGGCGCGCATCGCCGCGTACCACCAGCACGATCACCTCCTCCCCCACGCGCAGCGAGAGCGACTTGGCGATCTGCCCAGGCTCGACCGCCAGCGCCTCGGCGGCCAGGGCGACGGTGGCGGTGCTGGACGCCAGTTCCAGCACCTGCAGGTCGGGTGAATGGTGGGAGAAAAACGCTTTGACTGACTGCAGACTCATCTTCGCTTGATCCTCTGAAAAAACAGCCCTGGCGGGATACCGTTGCGTACCCTACCAGCTTGGGCAGGCAAAAAACTCAGTCGCCCAACGCGACGCCCTCGCGACGTGGGTCGGCACCGGCCGACCAGCCCTGCCCATCACGCACGATGACCTGCGTGCCGCTGGTCATCTCGATGGGCGATACCGCATGCCCGCGGGCCTTGAGCTGCTCGATCAGGGCGGGGCCGACCAGCCCGGCCTCCACTTCGGTGCCGACGTTGCGGCTGCCGAAGTTGGGCAGGTCGACGGCCTGCTGCGGGTCGAGCTTCCAGTCCAGCAAGCCGATCAGCGCCTTGTTCACGTACTCGATGATCTGCGAGCCGCCGGGCGAGCCGAGGGCAGCCACCAGCTGGCCGCTGGCCTGGTCGAACACCAGGGTCGGCGCCATCGAGGAGCGCGGCCGCTTGCCCGGTGCGATGCGGTTGGCCACCGGCTTGCCGTTCTCCTCGGGGATGAACGAAAAGTCGGTCATCTGGTTGTTGAGCAGAAAGCCCTTGACCAGCACATGAGAGCCGAACGCCGCCTCGACCGAGGTGGTCATCGACAGCGCGCCGCCCTGATCGTCCACCGCAACGATCTGCGAGGTGGAAATGCGCAATGGCGAGCGGTCAGGCGCCCACGCCAGGGGCATGCCGGGCGGCACACCGGCAGTGGCGACGCCCATGCTCCGGTCACCGATCAGCGTGGCGCGCTGGGCCAGGTACGCCTTGCTGTTGAGCCCTGGCACATTGACCGGCACCTGGTCGCTGTCGGCCAGGTACAGGGCGCGATCGGCATAGGCCAGGCGCTCGGCTTCGGCAATCAGGTGCACGGCCTGGGCGGAGGGTTGCATGACGCCCCCGGGGCGAGCTTTTTCGGGCGCCATCGCGGCCAGGTCCAGTGCCGGTTTCTGGCGCTGCAGCGCCTCCAGGATGCCCAGCGTCTGCAGTACCGCGACGCCACCGGACGACGGTGGCGGCATGCCGCAGACCGTCCACTGCTTGTACGGCCCGCATACCGGCGCGCGCACCTTGGCCCGATAGCCTGCAATGTCGCTCAGCGACAACGTGCCGGGGTTACTGTGGGTATTGACCTGCTGCACCATCGCCTCGGCGATGGGCCCGTGGTAGAAGGCGTCCGGGCCCTGGTTGGCGATGGCCTCCAGGGTTTGCGCCAGCTCGGGGTTCTTCAGCAGCGTGCCCACGGGCAAGGGCTGGCCCTGGGGCGTGAGCAGGTAGCGGGCCAGTGCAGGCGACTGCGGTATCGAGGTGGAGGCGGCAATCAGGGCATGCAGCCGCGCAGACACGGGGAAGCCGTCGCGGGCCAGGTCGATGGCCGGCTGGAACAGCGCGCGCCAGGGCAGCTTGCCGTGTTGCTGGTGCGCCATCTCCAGGGCCCTGAGCACACCGGGCACGCCCACCGAGCGACCGCCGATCTGGGCGTCCTTGAATCCCATCGGCGTACCGTCCGGCTTGAGGAACAGGCGGCTGTCGGCCCCTTGCGGCGCCGTCTCCCGCCCATCGAACGCCTGCACCTGCTTGCCATCCCAGTACAGGATGAAGGCGCCGCCGCCGATGCCGCTGGACTGCGGCTCCACCAGGGTCAACACCGCCTGCATGGCAATGGCGGCATCGATCGCAGACCCGCCCTTGCGCAGCATCGCCTGGCCGGCGGCGCTTGCCAGAGGGTTGGCTGCCGCAGCCATATGGTGCTGTGCCTGTACGGGGGCCATGCCTGTGCGGTAGCCCGAGGCGATTTCCGGGGCGGCGGGCAAGGCGGTGCTGGATGGCGCAGGCGGGGTTGCGCTGGTACAGGCGCCGAGCAGCAACGCTGCCATCGAGAAGCCGAGGGCGTGGATCAGGTGTTTGCGGGTGGTTGGGTAACCGGTCAAGACCAACTCCATTGAGCGTTTGGGGAACGCGGGCAATGGTAGCGTGATTGACGCGAGCAGGCCCGGTACTCACCGCGGCTTGTGCGGCGAATCCAATGCGCGTGCCCTGATTCTCGACGCGTAGGGTGCAGATTGATTAAGCTTCCCGCTTTAACGTTTCAGTTTGTTTCAAGGATTCAGATGACCATTCAGCAAGCGCCGCCACTCGCCTATTCCAGAGCCACCGTCGGCAAGATGGAAGCCGCCATGGCCCTGGGAAGTTTTGCCATCGGTACCGGCGAGTTCGCGATCATGGGGCTGATGCCCGACATCGCCAGCAACCTGCACCTGAGCGAGCCCCAGGTGGGCCATGCCATCAGCGCTTATGCCCTGGGCGTGATGGTGGGTGCGCCGGCCCTGGCGATTCTGGGCGCCAAGCTGCTGCGCAAGCACATGCTGCTGTGGCTGATGGCGCTGTATGCGATCGGCAACCTGGCCACGGCCTTCGCGCCCTCCTTCGCCGGGCTGGTGGCGTTTCGCTTTATCAGCGGCCTGCCCCACGGCGCCTACTTCGGCATCGCGGCGGTGGTGGCCTCGAGCATGGTGGCCACCGACCAGCGCGCGGGCGCGGTGGCACGGGTGATGATGGGGCTTACCCTGGCGATGCTGCTGGGCAACCCGGTGGCGACCTTCCTGGGGCAGTTCTTCGGCTGGCGTGCGGCGTTCGTGCTGGTGGGCGCGATTGCGCTGTGCACCATCGGGCTGGTGTGGCGCTACGTGCCGCAGCGTCACGATGAAGTACGCAGCGACCCGCGCAAGGAGCTCCAGGCGTTTCGCCTGCCGCAGGTGTGGATGGCGCTGGCCATCGCCTCGATCGGTTTTGCCGGCATGTTCTGCGTGTTCAGTTACCTGGCGCCGACCATGCTGCAGGTGACCAAGGTGTCGCCACAGTGGATTCCATTCGGGCTGGCGGCGTTCGGGGTGGGCGGCATCATCGGCAACATCGTGGGCGGCAAGCTGTTCGACCGCCTGCAGTTTCGCGCGGTAGGGTTGGTGCTGGTATGGTCGATTCTCGTGCTGAGCCTGTTCCCCTTCGCGGCCAGTTCGCCGTGGGGCGTGCTGCTGGGCTGCGGGCTGGTCGGCACCATGATCGCACTGGCCGCCCCCTTGCAGATTCGCCTGATGGACATTGCACATGAAGCGCCGAGCCTGGCGGCGGCATCGAACCATGCGGCGTTCAACCTGGCCAATGCACTGGGGCCATGGTTTGGCGGCATGGCGATTACCGCGGGGTTCGGCTGGACCAGTACCGGCTACATTGGCGCGGCGACTGCGCTGGTGGGGTTGGGGATCTACCTGGTGGCGCGGCGCATGAAGGGCGGGCACTGAGGGCCTGCCAGGTTTTGCCAAAGGAAAGAAACCAACGTGAACCAGCTTTCAATCGCCAGCTTCAAATCGAAGTACAGCCAGGGCTTCTACTCGACCTTCGCCATCGATGGCGCGCCGCTGGAAGTCTGGCTGCCAGCACGAGACCCCGCTGCGCAGCTTCATCTGGTGGCAGCGCATGCCGGCCTCTACGGCGAAGACGATAATGAACTGGTGTGGGACCGCAGCTACTCCACTGCCCCTGGGTGGACCACCCTGGTGCCGCTGCTGGTGTGCTCCGATGACCTGGACCTGAGTTGCACGGTCATCGTCGTGGAGCAACACGCCCATGAGGATCACATCCACTGGCGGCGCTTCGGCCTGCTGCACGAGGTGATCACCCTGGAGCAGCCCCGCGTCAGCTGGTTCGAGGCCGCTTGCACCGCCACCTTTGAACGCGCCGAATTCCACCGCACACTGGATGAGTTTCGCCGGCTGGAAGGCGTGGTGATGGCCTGGGACTAGGGTCTGCATGAAAAGTCTTGAGACGAAGGTCAGGCTGTTTTCAACGCAGCATCACCGAGTATCAAGGCTTTTCGTACAGAGCCTAGGCCGTTATCGAAGCCTGGACTGTTCGCATGCAGCCTTGAGGCGCTGCATGGCATCGGGCGCCATGGGCGCAGTCATCATGGCGTGATAGTTCATGCATTCCCGGGTTTGCTGCTCAGCCGTGGGAGCGCCGCTGGAGGTACAGCCGGCGAGGATGAACAGCGCAAGGGCCGTGATCAGTGGTTTCATTTATATATCCGCAACAAGTGACGCCATGGCCTCCAGCGCCTTGAGGCCTCAATGGTCACCATGGCCTGCGCGCATCTTGAAAAAGCGAACCTGCCGCTTATTGGCCAAGGCGGAAAATAATAATCAAAAGCCCTGCAGATGAGCATCATGAGGGTGGCTAACGTTCCCATGAAATCAATTCAATTTAACTCGTTCGATGCCCGGACATAAAATACGCCCCAATTAAGGAACACTTCAAGACGCCCGAGCAAAAAAACCTACAACGAATCAAACTTGCCGAAGAGGGCAAATGTAGATTCGGTTTTTATCTCGGACCATCAGGGCATCCGATTAAAATGAGCACAGCATTTACATTCTCGATCAAGCGTATTCGTTTCGACGAACATTATCGCCCCGCTGAAAACACCCGCACGACCACCAACTTCGCAAACCTGGCGAGGGGGCAGCGTCGCCAGGAGAACCTGCGCAACACCCTGACGATGATCGACAATCGTTTCAATGCCCTGGCGCACTGGGACAACCCGAAAGGCGACCGCTACAACGTCGAACTTGAAATCATTTCCGTGGAAATGAACATGGATGTCGAGCACAGGGACACCGCCCTGCCGCTGATTGAAATATTGCAGACCACCATTGTGGATCGCAAAACAAGCGAACGCATCGAGGGCATCGTAGGCAACAACTTCTCCTCGTACGTGCGCGATTATGACTTCAGCGTGCTGTTGCTGGGGCACAACAAGAACCAGCAGGGGTTCAGCACGCCGGATGATTTCGGCGAGCTGCACGGCAAGCTGTTCAAGCATTTCGTGAGTTCGAGCACTTATAAAGAACACTTCAAAAAACCGCCGGTCATCTGCCTGAGTGTTTCAAGCAGCAAGACCTATCAGCGCACCGAAAACCAGCACCCGGTATTGGGCACCGAATACCAGCAGGACGAATATTCCCTGACCGATGAGTACTTCCGGAAGATGGGCCTGAAGGTTCGCTACTTCATGCCTGCCAACAGCGTGGCACCGCTGGCGTTCTACTTTGCGGGGGACCTGCTTGGGGATTACACCAACCTTGAACTGATCAGCACCATCAGCACGATGGATACCTTCCAGAAGATCTATCGCCCTGAAATCTACAACGCGAATTCAGCAGCAGGTCGATCCTATCAGCCGAGCTTGAATCACCAGGATTACTCGTTGACCCGCATTGTCTACGATCGAGAAGAGCGCAGTCAGTTGGCCATCGAACAGGGCAGGTTTGTCGAAGAGCACTTCATCAAGCCCTACCAGACCGTGCTTGAGCAGTGGTCCGCCCAATACGCGCTTTGATCATTCAGAACATACAAGGTCATCTATCGTGAAAAAACTGCTACCCACCTCCACTGCTGGCAGCCTGCCCAAACCGTCCTGGCTTGCACAACCCGAGACGCTCTGGTCGCCCTGGAAGCTGCACGGCGAGGAACTGGTCGAAGGCAAGCAGGATGCCTTGCGCCTGGCCCTGCAGGAACAGCAACACGCAGGCATTGATATCGTCAGCGACGGCGAACAGACCCGCCAGCATTTCGTTACCACCTTTATCGAGCACCTGAGCGGAGTGGATTTCGAGAAGCGCGAAACCGTCAGAATTCGTGACCGCTATGACGCAAGCGTGCCGACCGTTGTGGGTGCTGTTGCCAGGCAGAAACCGGTGTTTGTCGAAGATGCCAGGTTTCTGCGCCAGCAGACCAGCCAGCCCATCAAATGGGCCCTGCCCGGCCCCATGACCATGATCGACACGCTGTATGACAGCCACTACAAAAGCCGGGAAAAGCTGGCTTGGGAATTTGCCAAGATCCTCAATCAGGAAGCCCGAGAGCTGGAGGCGGCGGGCGTGGACATCATCCAGTTCGACGAGCCTGCCTTCAACGTGTTCTTCGACGAGGTGAATGACTGGGGCGTGGCCACCCTGGAACGGGCGATCGAAGGGCTCAAATGTGAAACGGCGGTGCATATTTGCTACGGCTACGGCATCAAGGCCAATACCGACTGGAAAAAGACACTGGGCTCGGAGTGGCGCCAATATGAGGAAGCCTTCCCCAAGCTGCAGAAATCCGGCATCGATATCATCTCGCTGGAGTGCCACAACTCCCATGTCCCGATGGACCTGATCGAGCTGATTCGCGGCAAGAAAGTGATGGTGGGGGCCATCGATGTGGCGAACCACGCCATCGAAACCCCCGAGGAAGTGGCCAACACCCTGCGCAAAGCGCTGCAGTTCGTGGACGCCGACAAGCTCTACCCGTGCACCAACTGCGGCATGGCCCCTCTGCCCCGCGAGGTGGCACGCGGCAAGCTGAACGCCTTGAGCGCCGGCGCGGACATCGTGCGCAGAGAGCTCTTGAACCGATAAGGGTGCAGGAGGGGTTGCAGCGCTGATCGAGCGGCTTGCCCCCTCCCCGCCGCCTTTGGACCCGCCCCTTCAGCCAGGACCTACCATGTCACGTTCCAGTACTGCCATCGAGCCATTGCGCTTTCGCGAAGCGCTCGGGCACTACGCATCCGGTATCACGGTGATCACGTCGCAGATCGAGGAGGAGCCGGTCGGCTTTACCTGCCAGTCGTTCTATAGCGTGTCGATGAGCCCGCCGCTGGTGTCGTTCAGCGTGATGGCCGGTTCGGCCAGCTACCCCAGGATCCGCCAGGCAGGCCGCTTCGCGGTCAATATCCTGTCCGGTGAACAGGCCGGGATCTCCAACCAGTTCGCCCGACGGGGTACCGACAAGTGGCAGGGCGTGCAATGGCAGGCATCGCCACTGGGCAACCCGATCATTGCCGGCAGCCTGCACTGGCTCGATTGCGAGATCCACGCCGAACACGTCGCCGGTGATCACCTGATCGTGATTGGCGAAGTGAAGGCGCTGAACCTGCAGCAAACTGCTGCCACGCAGCCCTTGCTGTACTTCAAGGGGCAATACTGCAACCTCGCCGCCCACGGTGCAGGCTGACGAACAAGGGCCTGGCCTTCTCAACAAGCCCCTTGCATCGCGGTATCGACCGCTTCCACAAGCATCTGCGCATGCTCTTCGGTAAACGCCAGCAGCGGACGGATTTTGAGCACGTTCTGGTGCGGACCGGCGGCGCTGATCAGCACGCCCTGCTCGCGCATCGCGTTGACCACCTGGCGGGCCTGCCTGGCTGCGGGTGCCCTGGTGGCGCGGTCGGTGACCAGCTCAACCCCAAGGAACATGCCGGCCCCCCTGACGTCGCCGATCATTTCATGGCGCTGGGCAAGCCGTGTCAGGCCGTCCAGCAGGTAGCTGCCAATGTGATGGGCCCTCTGCTGCAGGTGTTCTTCGCGGATGACGTCCAGCACCGCCTGACCTGCCGCACACGAGACCGGGTTGCCGCCAAAGGTATTGAAGTAGCGCATGCTCCTGCCGAAGTGATCGACCACCTGGGAGCGCCCGACGATGCCGGCAATGGGCTGGCCATTGCCCATGGGCTTGCCGAGGGTGACGAGGTCCGGGCGCACGTTGTGCCTGGTAAACCCCCACATGTTAAGGCCGGTACGCGCAAAACCCGGCTGTACCTCATCGGCGATGTACAGCAGGCCTTCGGCCTGGGCCAGCGCCACACCCTCGGCGATACAGCCCGCCGGCCCGGGCAGCACGCCGTCGCTGGAGAAGATGCCATCCAGCAGGATTGCCGCCGGGCGGATGCCGTGCGCCTTAAGGTCATCGATTGCGGCGCGCACGTCTGCGGCAAACATCGACGCCACGTTTTCGGCCCCCAGACGGTAAGCGTCAGGTGCGCGAACGGTGCGCACATGCGCCGGGAGCACCATGGCGCTGCCAAGCGATGGTGAAAGCTCGGCGATGTCTGCGGTGACGCCGTGGTAGGCGAACCGGGTGATGATGACGCCGGTGCCACCGGTGCAGTGCCTGGCGATGCGCAGCGCCAGATCATTCGCCTCGCTCCCGGAGCAGGTGAACATGACGCGATCCAGGTCATCGGTGAAGGTACCCAGCAACTGCTCGGCATAGTCGAGAATGCCCTCCTGCAGGTAACGGGTGTGCGTGTTCAGCACCTGCGACTGCCGATGCATCGCCTCGACCACCCGGGGATGGCAGTGACCGATGGAGGCAACGTTGTTGTAGGCGTCCAGATAGCGACGGCCGTGCTCGTCGAAGAGCCATACGCCCTCCCCTCGAACGGTGTGCAGCGGTCGCTCGTAGAACAGGCGGTATGCCGGGCCCAGTAACCGCTCGCGGCGCTCGATCAGGCAGCGCTGCGATTCCGAAAGCCGGGTGGCGTCGGCTGACGTGAAGCTGTTGATCATGCTCATGCTCGATTTGCTCGCAGGCAGGCCGAAGCAATTCGGTCTTCTGTTTCAGCGCGAGGCAGCGCCGACAGTGCCTTCAGGTTTGCCCAGGCACGCTGGGTGTTTCGAAGGATGTACTGGCGATTGTCCGGATGCAGTTCGGCGCGCCAGGAGTTGATGCACAGGGCCAACGCCAGGCGCGTGGCCAGCAGCTCGGGCAGCAGCGCCAGCTCCTGCTGGTTCAGGGGGTTGCACTGGTGGTAGCCGACAATCACATCCAGGGCCGGCTCCAGTACATCGCCTACCTGCCCAAGGTGGTAGGAAGCGGCAACCGCGACCTCGTTGACCAGGGGCGCATGCACCATGTCACCGAAATCGAGGATGCTGCGCAGCACATCGGGGTTGTGGGCATCCACGATGATGTTGTGCGGGTTGGTGTCATTGTGAATGACCTGCTTGCGCAGCCCGGGGATGCTTGGCACCACCACCGACGCATACTGCTCGAGGCTGCGCTGCACCAGGCTTCGTCCGGGGCCGGGTTCGATGTGTACCAGCAGCGGTCGAAGGTGCGCGGCGTGCTGCATGTCCCACAGCAGCGCATGCCCGGCGGCGGGGTGGGCAAACCCTTGCAGCGCCACGTCAAGCCGGGCGATGGACTGCCCGATGACCCGGCGAAACGTCGGTGTGGGGTGACTCACGCAGTGAAGGGGCATGCCATCTTCGAAGGACAGCAGCCGCGCCAGCATGCGTTGCCCGTCGATCTCGACGAAGGTGGCGTACTGGCCCTCAAGCGAGGGGTGCACGCGCTGAACCGCAAGCCCAGGATCGCGAAGCTCGATTCTTCGCATCGCCTGGTTGTGGAAGTCGACCACATCGGGGTTTTCAAGCGGGTGGGAGAGCTTGAACAACCGGGATGAGCCGTCTTGAAGCATCACGCGGAAATTGAGGTCGCGCTCGCCGCCCAGTTTTTCGAGCGTACCGCTCAAACCAAATTGCTGGCGCAGCACTGCACACGCCTGCGCATCGGTGACCCGTGCCGGAGCAGCTTCGAGCAGGCTGTCATCGACAGCCAGATTTTCAAGGGGCATGACTCGTATCCTTATACGGCCTTTGAATGGCGCCCCCGGTTTCAGGGGCGCCATGCATCACTTGTTGACCCAGGCGTTGAAGCGTTCCTCCAGGTCCTCACCGTGGTCGATCCAGAACTCGGCGTCGGTGGCACGGGCGTTTTTCAGGTTTTGCGGGGCGGTGGGCAGTTTTTCGCCCACGCGCTTGTCCAGCAGGTCCATCGCGCCGGTGTTGCTGGGCCCGTAGGGGATGGCCTCGACGAAGTTCTTCTGTTGCATGGGCTCGCTGGCGAACGCGATGAAGCGCTCGGCCAGTTCCTTTTTCGGCGCCCCTTTCACGATGGCCCAGTGATCGAGGTCGTAGAGGCTGCCATTCCATTGCATCGCGAACGACTGGCCTTCCTCCTGGGCAGAGGTGACACGGCCGTTGTAGGCGGAGGTCATGACCACGTCACCGGCGATCAGCCATTGCAGCGGCTGCGCGCCGGAGTCCCACCACTGGATGCTGGACTTGATTTCATCGAGCTTCTTGAACGCACGTTTGACACCCTCTTCAGTACCCAGCAGCGTGTAGAGGTCCTTGTTGTCTACCCCATCGGCGAGCAGCGCGAACTCCAGCGTGAACTTCGCGCCGCGGCGCAGGCCGCGCTTGCCGGGGTACTTCTTCAGGTCCCAGAAGTCGGCCCAGCCTTGCGGGCTGGAGGCGAGTTTGTTGGGGTCGTAGGTCAGCACGGTGGACCAGATGAAGATGCCGACACCACAGTCGCTGACGGCCGCAGGAATGAAGTCTTCCTTGTTGCCTATCCGGCTCCAGTCCAGCGGTTCGAACACCCCTTCGCTGCAACCACGGATGAGCTCGGGCGATTCGACCTCCACCACATCCCAGCTGGTTTTGCCGGTGTCGGCCATCACCTTGATCTTGGCCATTTCGCCGTTGTAGTCGTCGGCGGTGATGGCCACGCCGGTCTGGGCGGTGAAGGGTTTGTAGAACGCCTTCTCCTGCGCCTGGCGGTTGTTGCCGCCGAAGGACACCACGGTCAGCTTTTCAGCGGCATACAGCGGGCTTGCGATGGTTGCGAGCAATAGTACAGCTGCGATTTTCTTATTCATGCGTCTCTCCAGGTCAGCTACGGGTCGTGGGCAGCTTTAAAGGGATGGCAGTTTTCTTGTAGTGGCAGCAATCGATCGAACGTGACGCTTCCCCGGTGGGGACGGGACGCATTAAAACACATAATAAATATGATGCATCATATTTTACGCTACACTTGCCCTCACCAATGAACAGGGAACCCGCCATGACCGATCAACGTACGCTGCTTCTCACCGGTGCCAGCCGGGGCATTGGCCACGCCACCGTGAAACATTTCAGTGCTGCGGGTTGGCGCGTGTTTACCGCCTCGAGGCAGGACCTGGGCGAAGGCTGCCCCTGGGCCGAAGGCATCGCCAACCACATTCACCTCGACCTGGGGAGCGTGGAGGACATACAGCGCAGGCTTCCGGAAATCCGGGAAAAACTCGGGGGGCGGCTGGATGCGTTGGTCAACAACGCCGGCGTTTCACCCAAAGGCCCGGATGGGGAGCGACTGGGGGTGCTGGAGTCCGACTACTCGACCTGGCTGAACGTGTTCAACGTGAACATCTTCTCGACGGCCCTGCTGGCGCGGGGGTTGTTCGAGGAGCTCAAGGCGGCAAAGGGCTCGGTGATCAACGTCACCTCCATTGCCGGTTCGCGGGTGCACCCGTTCGCAGGGGTGGCGTATGCCTGCTCCAAAGCGGCGCTGTCGGCGCTGACGCGCGAGATGGCGCATGACTTCGGGCCCTATGGGGTTCGGGTGAACGCGATCGCCCCGGGGGAGATCGACACCTCCATCCTGTCCGCTGGCACCGAGCTGATCGTGGAGCGATCGATCCCGATGAAACGCATGGGCAAACCCGAGGAGGTCGCGGCGTTGGTGCATTTTCTCTGCACGCAGGGCGCTTCGTACGTCAATGGCGCAGAAATCCATGTAAACGGTGGGCAACATGTTTGAGTTACTCGATAATCGCTGCCGGTAGCCTCCCCTCTCCCGCCGGGCCTGCGCCGCACACGAGTACGCGATGAATTATCCGATTGAGCACCTGAAACACTCCTACCTTGGCAGCGGTATCTATGGCCTGCTGCGCGAAGCCCTCATTACAGGGCGCTTCCAGCCTAACGACCGGCTGCGCATACGCGACCTTGCCGAACAGCTGGGTACGAGTGTCACACCAGTGCGGGACGCGATTCTTCAACTGGCAAAGGAGCAGGCGCTGGTTCTGAAGACACCGCGGGACATTCGTGTGCCGGTACTGACTTCCAAGCAGTACCTGGAGATCAGGAGCATCCGGCTCTCGCTCGAGGGGTTGGCGGCCGAAACAGCTGCATCGCTGGCGACCGAGGAGCAAGTGGCGCGGCTGCAAACCTGCATTCAGAACAACCTGGTGGCGATCAAGGACAATGACTTGAGGTCCGCGCTGACCTTCAACCACGAGTTTCACTTCAGGTTGGCGGAAATCGCCGATATGCCGGTGCTGGTCAGCCTGCTGGATGGTTTGTGGATGCGTACCGGGCCGCTGATTGCCCGTGCCTACGGCGGGTTCAACGAGCGCATGGCGATTGATCATCACTGGGATGTGCTGGAGGCGTTGAAGCAGCGCGATGGTGCGGCGGCTCGCCTGGCGATCTGCAGTGACATTCTGGATGGGAGCCAGAAGATGCTGGAGTATGTTCAGATGGAGCATGACTGAAGGGGCGTGGTGCTGGCGATAACTCGGCATGCGACAGGCCGCATGCTGCAAGTGGCGCCGCTGGCGCTCTGAAACCGATTCTCACCCCTGTTCCGGCGTCCTGCCGACCGAAAAAATCCCCCTCCCCGTGCAATTCGTCGCCTCGGCTCGCCGCGCTCGCTCGACTGGATTACTGTATATGCAAACAGTATCCATATGGTGACGGAAATGACCCAAGACATTGAAGACTTTGACGGCTTCGGAGCGCCCACTGAGCTGGAGATGTGGAAGCACCAGGTGGTGCTCATTACGAATGAGGCCGAATACCTGACCCGAGAGCTGGGCAAGGCGCGCAGGAACATTGCCAAGCTTGTGGCGATGAACCAGGGGCTGACGAAGGACCTGCACGACCTGCAACTGAAATCGGCAGGGCGGGTGTTCCCCACGAGCTGCGCACTCAGTGGCAGCCCGGCACAGGAAATCGCGGAACTTCATAAAAACTCATAAGGCGTGTCGTCACCGTAAAACTTAGCGGAAAAGGCAGGAAACTTACACGGTGCACGACCCCATTAAAGTGAGAGCGAAACTTTTTTTGAACAAGAAATAAATTGTAACAATGACCTATTGAAATATTTTAAATACCAGGAACCCAACCTTTATTGACCAAAAAATGTGAAGCCGTGCGTTTTTATAGCTGGATGGAAACCCAGTTCAATAAAACCTCACCCGATGGTAACGTACGCTTTCGCATTGCTCAGAATAATAAAAACATGAGCAAACTTGTTGGTTGAATAAAGGATTAACGAATGACTATCGAGCGAGAGATTTTCTCGGCCCTTATCGCGCAGAACGCATTCCAAGGTGAAAAGCCGAGCGTACAAAGCTACGCCCAGCTCGCCGTAGACAAGGGGTTCAGAGCGCTTACGTCAAGGCAGCAGGCGGTGGTGAGCCCCTTCCTGAAGAAACAATGCGAGGGGATGAGAAAACCAAACGAAAAACACAACAACTGCCAAAACACGATAGCCGGTCGTGATTTGGTTGCAGCGCTTGAAAAAGCAGAAAGTTACAAGGGATGGCGCTGCGAAAGCTGCCGGAGTGCATCTTAAAAGCCAGAAAGCACCGCAAAAAGAGTAGCCCTCCAGAAAAGCTGTAAAGTAAAAAACACTATTGCACTCGCTACTCCTGACTGTTATTGCAGCAGGCCGCCATGGCCTGCTCGCAAGTTTTTCTTTTTATGCCCTGATCAGCCCACCCGCCAATCGTCGTTCACTCGTCACGCACCTGAGCGCCTTGAAAAAATAGTGCACGAAACAGCCCGATTCTTTTGCGCGGCCAACTTTTTTTAGAGAGAAAAATAGTGCCTATCTACCAGGCAGCACTACTGGTTGTGCGCCGGGTCATCGCTTACAGTGAGGCCAGCATCCGACAGCGATGTTCGGTGCGGGCGGGCTGGCACTCGTAGCCAGACCAATTAGCGGGCCTACCAAGAGCTGGCGAGTGCTTCAATGACGACGCTGCCCGTCAGAGCATCAACGCTTCCGGTGCAGTTCGGGTGACCAGGCGCTGCTCAGGACGATAACCCCGAAGATCACCAGGTACAGCCAGTATTGGCTCGGGTACGAGAAAGAGCCCACTTGGGCGACCACAAACACGCCGCCACCAACAACTAACCGCTGCCGACGCGTGAACCTCTGCCTGAGCGCTACCAGCTTGCTTCTCCACCCCATTGCCACGCTCCCTGTCTGGTCAGCGGCAAAGCATATCACCCCTATTCAATGATTCCGCCTCGCGCCAGATGCTCGACGCACCGCTGTGCGCTGAGCAGCTCATGGAGCTTGCGGAAGACAGGCAGGTGCCACGACCTCGGTATCAGGGCCAAGGGCGTGGCCAGAGAGATTTGAACGTATCGAATGTCATTGCAAAGACCGGATGTTGCTGGCTCCGCACTTTTAGCGGGGCCAGACAAAAGCTACCCCGGCTTGACGGAACACGTTGCGATGAATGTTGGCATGTAGTTGTCGATCAGAAATCGGGGCACCGGCTGAAAAGCTTCTTCGAAGCCTGTTAGCAGCAAGCCCGCCTCCAGCTGCCCGCTTATTTGCTCCGCTAACGTGTGACCAAATACGAATGCCTCACCTCTCGCTATCTTACCCTCAATTTCGTCAGCATTCAGATCGGTTATGTCTGCGTAAGGCAGTGTGAAGCGCGGTTTCATCAAACCGCTTTTAGCCAGGTCAGTAGAGCGGTCGAAAATGAATACTACCGGATTGTAAAAGCTGCTGAGCAACTTTCCTCCCTTACCGAGTACGCGATAACATTCAGCCCATACTTTACGAATATCGGGCACATACAGATTCGAGATCGGATGAAAAATCAGGTCAAATGACTCATCATCAAATTCAGACAAGTCCTGCATATCTCCCAAGACCGTGCGTAGAGAAAGATCGTCTCGCTTTGCAACCATATCATCCAATGCCAGCTGATCGCGAGAGGCATCCATCACAACCACTTCAGCCCCCGCAGCCGCCAACACGGGGGCTTGCTGCCCTCCGGAAGCAGCTAGGCACAAAATGCGCTTCCCTTGCACATCGTTAAGCCACGCTGTCGGGAGCTCTGCAGGGATAAGTTGTATTTTCCACTCCCCTCTTTGAGCAGCCTGAATAACTTCGGCAGAAACTGGCTTCGACCAATCACAACCTTCGCGAGCAAGTCGGTTCCAGACATTCTGATTATGATCATAAACATCTTTTGAGGAGAATCGGGCAGTCATCGTTACTTATCCCTACAGAAGAGAACAACGCCAAACAGTAAAGCAAGAAGGCTTTATTAGCCGTCACCATCGATCAATTCAAGGTAACAGGCCATATCAACTCAAACAATTACGTGCTTTGACTTTTGGCAAATCCGAAAAAAGCAAATACGCATTAATTATTCATTTCGGGAGAATCTCGATGCAAGATTAATTCAATGAAGACTTTTGAACATAACTGCCCAAGCCGATTCATGCAAGTATCACATTTCGGATACAAGGTGGACTCTAGATAGAAACCAGGTCGGCAGCTACGAGATCATACGCACACAGCGGTTACTCCAGCGCCAACTGCACCTCATCCAGCTCAAGTGATGGCGGTTCGAGCTCCAGCTGCGACTACCTCCTCCCCGCCTCCGCCACCATTTGCGGCGTGGGGCTTATCCCACGTAAATCGAAATACTGACAACGAGCTGTCTGAGCTGACCGGCTAGAAGGCCAGTAGCTACCAGCGCGGCTAGCTTGAAGAGCTCCATTGGCACTTCACCGAACGCTGCGGCAGATGACTATTGGTTGGCAGCCAGTACGCCCGAATGAAACTGGGTATAACGCTTCAAGCCATGCTGTCCATGGATCTGGCGTATCTGACAGGACAGCGTCCTGCGGACGTGCGGGTGCTGAGGAGGAACTACATCGAGGGCGTTGCCCTGGGCGTGAAGCAGCAGAAGACACACAAAAAGCTGCGGGCACTGCTTGAGGTTGACGGAGTAGAGCGCAGTTTAGTGGCCATGATCAGCATCATCCTGGCTCAGAATGAACAATAGGGGGGACAATGCGAAAGAAAAGAATTCCCAAGTGTGTTTCCAAGGCCTTTTTCCCTACCCTCAGAAACGCAAAAAGCCCTGAATAATCAGGGCTTTAGAAGTGGCGGAAGCGTAGAGATTCGAACTCTAGGATAGTTGCCCATCGACGGTTTTCAAGACCGTTGCCTTAAACCACTCGGCCACGCTTCCTCGTATTGCGGGCGCCATAATACCGAAATGAAACAAGCTGTCAAACTCTCTAGGTGGCTGGTCTGCGTGCCTCTGTTATGATCTTTGCATCTGAACGTTTCAAACCCACAGGAGTGTCGCCATGCGCGAACAGGATTACGCCGTCAACCACGGCCTGCAGGTCGAACAGCAAGAGGTCAGCCGCGTCCTGCGCAACACCTATGGCCTGCTGGCCATCACCCTCGCTTTCAGTGGTGTCATGGCCTATGTGGCCCAACAGATGCGCGTCGGCTACCCGAACATTTTCGTGGTGCTGATCGGCTTCTACGGCTTGTTCTTCCTCACCAACAAGCTGCGTGACTCGGTATGGGGCCTGGTGTCCACCTTCGCGCTGACCGGTTTCATGGGCTTCCTGCTCGGCCCTATCCTCAACCGCTACCTGGGCATGGCCGGCGGCGCTGAAGTGGTCAGCTCGGCATTCGCCATGACCGCACTGGTGTTCGGTGGTCTGTCGGCCTACGTGCTGATCACCCGCAAGGACATGAGCTTCCTGGGCGGCTTCATCACCGCAGGCTTCTTCGTGCTGCTGGGCGCTGTGCTGGCAAGCTTCTTCTTCCAGATCAGCGGCCTGCAACTGGCGATCAGCGCAGGTTTCGTGCTGTTCTCGTCGGTGTGCATCCTGTTCCAGACCAGCGCGATCATCCACGGTGGTGAGCGTAACTACATCATGGCGACCATCAGCCTGTATGTATCGATCTACAACCTGTTCGTCAGCCTGCTGCAACTGTTCGGGCTGATGGGTCGGGATGACTGATCCGAGCTTGTTTGGTTGAGTGTTGAAAAAGCCCGCTTCGGCGGGCTTTTTTGTGGGTGGCGTTTCAGGGGCGCTGTCTTCACGCTCGTTCACTGGCAAGGTCGACTCCTACGCCCTGCGGGCTGTAGCGCCAGATAATGCTGGCAAACTGGGCTACCCCAATCCCCGCGCGCGCCGTAGAATGCGCTCCTTTTTTCTGCCCGGGGCAGCAACACCCATGAGCTCACTCGAACAAGCGCCCGAACAGGCCAATGAACTGGTTCTAGGCCTGGAAGACCGGCCCCGGCCGCTGATCGCCCTGCTCGCTGCCCTGCAGCACCTGCTGGCGATCATCGTGCCTATCGTTACCCCCGGCCTGCTGATCTGCCAGGCACTCGGCGTATCGGCCCGCGATACCAACCTGATCGTGTCGATGTCGCTGGTGATCTCCGGGATCGCCACCTTCGTGCAATGCCGACGCTTCGGGCCCTTCGGCGCCGGGCTGTTGATCGTGCAAGGCACCAGCTTCAACTTCGTTGGCCCGCTGATCGCCGGCGGCGCGCTGATGGTCAAGCAAGGTACGCCCGTAGAAGGCGTGATGGCGGCGATCTTTGGTGTGGTGATTGCCGGCTCGTTCGTTGAGATGGGCATTTCGCGCATCCTGCCGTTCGTGAAGCGCCTGATCACCCCCCTGGTCACCGGCATAGTAGTGCTGATGATCGGCCTCACGCTGATCAAGGTGGGCCTGATCAGCATGGGCGGCGGTTTCGGCGCCATGGCCAACGGTACCTTCGCCAACGGCGAAAACCTGCTGCTGTCCGGCGTGGTGCTGGCCATCATCGTGGTACTCAACCGCATCCCGGTGGTGTGGATGCGCAGTTGCGCGATCGTGATCGCGCTGGCCGTCGGCTACGCACTGGCCGGCTACCTGGGCCGCCTGGACTTCACCGGCATGCATGAAGCCGCCGTATTCCAGGTGCCGGTGCCATTGCACTTCGGCCTGAGTTTCTCCTGGGCGCTGTTCATTCCGATGCTGGTGATCTACCTGGTGACTTCGCTGGAAGCCATCGGCGACGTTACCGCCACCAGCAAGGTGTCGCGTCAGCCGGTCGAAGGCCCGCTGTGGATGCAACGCATTAAGGGCGGCGTGCTGGTCAACGGCGCCAACTCGCTGCTGGCCGGTGTATTCAACACCTTCCCCAGCTCGGTGTTCGCGCAGAACAACGGCGTGATCCAGCTGACCGGTATCGCCAGCCGCCATATCGGTATCTGGATTGCCGCAATGCTGGTGATTCTGGGGCTGTTCCCAAGCGTGGCCGGGGTGATCCAGGCGGTGCCGGAGCCGGTGCTGGGTGGCGCTGCGATGGTGATGTTCGGTGCCGTAGCGGCCTCGGGTATCAACATTCTGGCCAGCATCAGCCTGGACCGTCGCGCCCTGCTGATCATCGCGGTGTCCCTGGCGCTGGGCCTGGGCGTGGCGCAGGTGCCGGAATTCCTGGCGCACATGCCATCGGCACTGCGCAATGTGCTGGAGTCTGGCGTGGCAACCGGCGGCATCTGTGCGCTGGTGCTGAACTGGTTCCTGCCCGAGTCCAAAGCGCAGAACTGAGGCCGCTTGCCAAGCTGCCCCAACCAGGCCCGCGCCCACAAGGCGCGGGCTTTTTGCTTTATCATGGGCGCAGTTTTGCTGACAGAGCCTGCCATGAAGTTCGCCCTCGCGGTATTTTCCCCCGGCCATGCGCCCTCCTCGCGCCGTGCACTGCTGTTCGCCCAGGCTGCCCTGGCCAGCGGGCACGAGATCGTGCGGCTGTTTTTCTATCAGGATGGCGTGCACAGCGCCTCGGCCAACGTGGTCGCGCCGCAGGATGAGCTGGACGTGCCGGCGCAATGGCGTGCCTTCGTCACCGAGCACCAGCTCGATGCGGTGGTGTGCATCGCCGCCGCCCTGCGCCGTGGCGTGTTGAACGCCGAAGAAGCCCAGCGTTATCAGCGCCCTGCCGTGAACCTGCCCGCGCCGTGGGAGCTGTCGGGCCTGGGTCAGTTGCACGAGGCTGCACAAACCGCCGACCGCCTGGTCTGCTTTGGAGGCGACTGAAATGGCCAAGTCATTGCTGATTATCAGCCGCCAGGCCCCCTGGGCCGGCCCGTCGGCCCGCGAGGCACTGGATATCGCCCTGGCCGGCGGCGCCTTCGACTTGCCGCTGGGCATGCTGTTTCTGGATGACGGCGTGTTTCAGCTGGCACCTGCACAGCAACCGGCACAGCTGCAACAGAAGAACCTGGCGGCCAACCTCCAGGCGCTGCCGATGTTCGGCGTGGAGGCCCTGTTCGCCGACGCCCGCAGCCTGCTCGAGCGCGGCCTGGACGCTGAACACCTGACACTGGACGTCGAGGTACTCGACGACGCTGCACTGGCAGCCCTGATCGACCGTTTTGACCAGGTGGTAACCCTCTGATGAGCACCCTGCACGTCATTTCCCACTCGCCCTTCGGCGATAATCGCCTGAGCAGTTGTCTGCGCCTGCTGGGCAGCAACGACGGCCTGCTGCTGTGCGGCGACGCGGTGTACGCGCTGCAGCCCGGCAGCGAGCCGCTGAAGGCGCTGCAACAAGCCAACCTGGGCGCAAGGCTGTTTGCGCTGGAAGAAGACCTGCAAGCTCGCGGTATCTCCAGCGACGCGGCCCGGGCCATCGACTACCCGGCGTTCGTGCAGCTGTCGCTGGACCACGACAAGGTCAACAGCTGGCTATGAGCACCCTGAGCCTCGACAACCGCGACATTGCCCTGGACAAGGACGGCTTCCTGGTCGACCTGAAGGACTGGTCAAAGCCCGTGGCACAAGCCCTGGCCGAGCGCGAAGGCCTGGAACTGACTCCCGAACACTGGGAGGTACTGGAGCTGCTGCGCCAGTTCTACCAGGAGTTCGAGCTGTCGCCGGCCACGCGCCCGCTGATCAAGTACACCGCCTTGAAGCTGGGCCCGGACAAAGGCAACAGCCTGCACCTGAACCGCCTGTTCAACGGCACCCCCGCCAAACTTGCCGCGAAGCTCGCGGGCCTGCCAAAGCCGACCAACTGCATATGACTGCCCCTACCCCGCTCACCCTCGAAACGCCCGCCGAACACCCCTTCGCTCAGTTCGTGCGCATTTTGGGCAAAGGCAAACGCGGCGCCCGCGGCCTGACCCGGGAAGAAGCCCGCGAGGCCATGGGCATGCTGCTGGACGGCAAGGTCGAGCAGACGCAGCTGGGCGCCTTCCTGATGCTGCTGCGTCACAAGGAGGAGAGCCCCGAGGAGCTGGCCGGCTTCACCGAAGCCGTGCGCCAGCGTGTACAGGCACCGCCCATCGCGGTCGACCTGGACTGGCCGAGCTATGCGGGCAAGAAGCGCCACCTGCCGTGGTTTCTGCTGGCGGCCAAGTGCCTTGCGAAAAACGGTGTGCGCATCCTGCTGCACGGCGGCGGCGCTCACACCGCCGGGCGCCTGTATACCGAACAGGTGCTGGAACAGGTGCAGATCCCGCTGTGCCGCGACTGGGCCAGCGTCGCCAGTGCCCTGGACGAGCACTGCATCGCGTTCATCCCCCTGCAGGACTGGGCGCCGCGCCTGCAGCACATGATCGACCTGCGCAACACCCTGGGGCTGCGCTCGCCCATTCACTCCCTGGCACGGGTGCTCAACCCGCTGGGGGCGCGGTGCGGCCTGCAGAGTATCTTCCACCCCGGCTACCAGGCCGTACACCGCGAAGCCAGTCGGCTGCTGGGCGATACGGCGATTGTGGTCAAGGGTGACGGCGGTGAAATCGAGATCAATCCGGATGCCACCAGCCACCTGTACGGCACTGCCCATGGCCAAGACTGGGATGAAGAATGGCCGCAGCTGTCGGCCCAGCGCCATGTGAAGCCGGCCAGCCTCGACCTGCAGCACCTGCTGGCAGTATGGCGCGGCGAGGCCCGCAACAGCTACGGTGAACTGGCTCTTGTATCGAGCATGGCGCTGGCGCTACGCGGCTTGGGGCAAACCCGAGAGGACGCCTTCACACAGGCGCAGCACTGGTGGGATCAACGCCTGAGCTAGGCGACTGATCGGGGTTTTCGATCAAACAGGCCGATGCTTTGCGCCATTGGTTCGAACTTGAACCCGTACACTGGGCTCCAAGTTGAACGAATCGCCAAGGAGACCACCATGGGCCTGTTGATCGACGGCCGCTGGCATGACCAGTGGTATGAAAGCAGCAAAGACGGCACCTTCCAGCGCGAGAACGCGCAGCGGCGCAATCAGCTGCCCGCAGCCGACGCCGGGCGCTATCACCTGTATGTGTCGCTGGCCTGCCCCTGGGCGCACCGCACGCTGATCTTTCGCACGCTCAAGGGCCTGGACAAGCTGATCGACGTGTCGGTGGTCAGCTGGCTGATGGGCGAGAACGGCTGGACCTTCGACGCAGCCCTGGGTTCGACGGGCGACAAGCTCGACCAGCTTGAATTCCTGCATCAGCGCTACACCCGCGACGACCCGCATTACACCGGCCGGGTCACGGTGCCGGTGCTGTGGGACAAGCAGGAACAACGCATCGTCAACAACGAGTCGGCAGAGATCATCCGTATCTTCAACACAGCCTTCGACGGGCTGACCAGCAATCGCCTGGACCTTTACCCCGAGCCGCTGCGCGCAAGCATCGATGCACTGAACGAGCGGATCTACCCTGCCGTGAACAACGGCGTGTACCGCGCAGGCTTTGCGACTACGCAAAAAGCCTACGAGCAGGCGTTCGACGAGCTGTTTGCCGAGCTGGATGCACTGGAAAAGCTACTGAACGACCAGCGCTACCTGGCCGGCGAATACCTGACCGAAGCTGACTGGCGGCTGTTCACCACGCTGATTCGGTTCGATGCGGTGTATCACGGGCACTTCAAGTGCAACCTGCGGCGCATCGCCGATTATCCGAACCTGTCGAACTGGCTGAGGGAGCTGTACCAGTGGCCGGGGGTGGCCGAGACGGTGAACATGGAGCATATCCAGCATCACTATTACATGAGCCACAAGACCATCAACCCGAACGGGATCGTGCCCAAGGGGCCATTGCAGGACTTTGCGGCGCGACATGACCGGGAGCGGCTGGTTGGCCGGGGGATTTGGGACAAGACCAGTTTTTGAGCAGGGGTTGAAGGGCCCCTTCGCCAGCAAGGCTGGCTCCTGCAGTGGGTCGCGTGAACCTGCAGGAGCCAGCCTTGCTGGCGAAGCTGTTGTTACTGAGCCCCTTCGAACCACGCCAGCTTCTCGCGAAGCTGCACCACCTCGCCCACGATCACCAGCGTCGGCGCATGCACTTCATGCTCCGCCACCAGTTGCGGCAGGTCGGCCAGGGTGCCGGTAAACACCCGCTGGTTGGTGGTAGTGCCCTGCTGCACCAGCGCCGCCGGCGTACTAGCCGCACGACCGTGACGAATCAGCTCGGCACAGATGGTCGGCAAGCCCACCAACCCCATGTAGAACACCAGGGTCTGCGCAGGCGCCACCAGGTCATTCCACGGCAGGTTGCTGGTACCGTCCTTGAGGTGACCGGTCACGAAGCGCACCGACTGGGCATAATCGCGGTGGGTCAGCGGGATGCCGGCATACGCCGAACAGCCGCTGGCCGCGGTGATGCCCGGCACCACCTGGAAGGGTATGCCATGCTCGGCCAGCTCTTCGATCTCCTCGCCACCCCGGCCGAAGATGAACGGATCGCCGCCCTTGAGGCGCAGCACGCGCTTGCCTTGCTTGGCCAGGGTCACCAGCAGCTGGTTGATCTGGTCCTGCGGCACACTGTGATCGGCACGGCGCTTGCCCACGTAAATGCGCTCGGCGTCGCGCCGGCACAACTCGATGATGGCGGGCGCCACCAGGCGGTCGTACAACACCACATCGGCCTGCTGCATCAGGCGCAGCGCACGGAAGGTCAGCAAGTCCGGATCACCCGGCCCCGCCCCCACCAGGTACACCTCGCCCGAGGTCTGCGGCAGCGCGCCGTCCACCTTGGCCTGCAGCAGGCGTTCGGCTTCGGCGCCCTGCCCGGCCAGCTGGCGCTCGGCAATCGGGCCCTGGAACACGTCTTCCCAGAACCCACGACGCTGGTTCACGTCGGGGTACAGCTCCTTGACCCGATGGCGAAAGCGCGCGGCCAGGCCGGCCAGTTCGCCATAGGCGGCAGGAATCCAGGTTTCCAGCTTGGCGCGGATCAGGCGTGCCAGCACCGGCGCATCGCCGCCGCTGGACACCGCTACCACCAGTGGCGAACGGTCGACGATCGCCGGGAAGATCACCGTGCACAAGGCCGGCGCATCCACCACGTTGACCGGCACACAGCGCTGGCGCGCATCGGCCGATACCTGGGCGTTGAGCGCCTGGTCGTCGGTGGCGGCGATGATCAGCTGGCAACCGTCGAGGTCGCTTTCGTGATAGCCGCGGGCCAGGGTCTGGCCGCCACTGGAGCGTGCCAGTTCGGCCAGTTGCCCCTCGATTTCAGGGGCAACCACCCGCAGCACGGCACCTGCATCGGCCAGCAGGCGAGACTTGCGCAGGGCAATCTCGCCTCCACCCACGACCAGCACCTGGCTGCCCCGCAGGTTGTGGAACAGCGGCAGGAACTCCATTTAACCGATGATCTCCAGGCCACCCATGTAAGGCTTGAGCACGTCCGGTACACGGATGCTGCCATCAGCCTGCTGGTAGTTCTCCAGCACTGCCACCAGTGTACGGCCTACAGCCAGGCCCGAGCCGTTGAGGGTGTGCACCAGCTCCGGCTTGCCGGTCTCCGGGTTGCGCCAGCGGGCCTGCATGCGGCGCGCCTGGAAGTCGCCGCAGTTGGAGCACGAGGAAATTTCGCGGTACTTGTCCTGGCTCGGCACCCACACTTCCAGGTCGTAGGTCTTCACGGCACTGAAGCCCATGTCGCCGGTGCACAGCGACAGTACGCGGTAAGGCAGCTCCAGCAGTTGCAGCACGCGCTCGGCGTTGGCAGTCAGGCCTTCGAGGGCTTCCATCGACTTGCCCGGCTCGACCACCTGGACCATCTCGACCTTGTCGAACTGGTGCTGGCGGATCATGCCGCGGGTATCGCGACCCGACGCACCGGCTTCGCTACGAAAGCACGGGGTGTGGGCGACGAACTTGATCGGCAGTTGCTTGGCATCGACGATTTCGCCGGCCACGATGTTGGTCAGCGACACTTCGGCCGTCGGGATCAGGTAGAAGTCGGCCTCGCCTTCGCGGCTGATCTTGAACAGGTCTTCCTCGAACTTGGGCAGCTGGCCGGTGCCTTGCAGCGCCGGGGCCTGTACCAGGTACGGGGTGTAGGCTTCCTCGTAGCCATGCTCGGCGGTGTGCAGGTTGATCATGAACTGCGCCAGGGCACGGTGCAGACGGGCGATCGGGCCGCGCAGCAGGGCAAACCGCGCGCCCGACAGCTTGGCTGCGGTCTCGAAGTCGAGGTAGCCGTTGCGCTCGCCCAGGGCGACGTGGTCCTGGATCGCAAAATCGAAGCTGCGCGGGGTGCCCCAGCGGCGCACTTCGACGTTGTCGTCTTCATCGGCGCCCACCGGTACGCTGGCGTCCGGCAGGTTGGGAATGGTCAGCAGGATAGCGTCCAGCTCTTCGCGGATACCTTCCAGCTCTACCTTGCCGGCAGCCAGTTCGTTGGCCATGCGCTCGACGTCGGCCATCAGCGGGGCAATGTCCTCACCCTTGGCCTTGGCCTGGCCGATGGATTTGGAACGGGCGTTACGCTCGGCCTGCAGCTGTTCGGTGCGGGTCTGCACAGACTTGCGGCGCTCTTCAAGTGCTTCGATGCGCGCGACATCCAGGCTGAAGCCACGGGAAGCCAGGCGATCCGCCACTTCCTGAAGTTGGCCGCGTAACAGTTGGGAATCGAGCATATCGTTTTCTCGCTGGTTCAGAATTTGGTCAAGGACAAACCGGCCCAGGTGGCGAGCAGGCCACCCACTACACTGAGGCTGGCATAGCCGAACGCCAGGGGCGCTTGCCCGCTTTCGAGCAGGCGTACGGTGTCCATGGAAAAGGATGAAAAGGTCGTCAGGCCGCCAAGGAAGCCGACGATCAGGCCTGCGCGCAGCTCGACCGGCACCAGCGGGCGATGCAGAAACAGCCCGTAGAGCAAGCCGATCAGCAGGCAGCCAATCAGGTTGACCGCCAGCGTACCGAGATAGAAGTGGCGTGGCCAGTGGGCATTGACCCAATTTCCCGCGGCAAAGCGCAGCAGCGTGCCGGCAATGCCCCCGGCGCTGACTGCGGCCACCAGGGCAATCATGGCTTCCTCCGCTGGCGCGGGCTCAGGCGATCGAGTTCGGCCAGGTGGCGCAGCTTCTCGCCGATCTTCAGTTCCAGGCCGCGAGGCACCGGCTGGTAGTACTGGCGCGGCGCGAGGTCATCGGGAAAGTAGTCTTCGCCCGCCGCATAGGCATCGGGCTCGTCGTGGGCATAACGGTACTCGTCGCCGTAGCCCAGTTGCTTCATCAGCTTGGTGGGTGCGTTGCGCAGGTGCAGCGGCACTTCCAGCGAACCATGCTCGGCGGCTTCGCGCAGGGCGGTCTTGAAGCCCATGTACACCGCGTTGCTCTTGGGCGCACAGGCCAGGTACGTAATGGCCTGGGCCACCGCCAGCTCGCCCTCGGGGCTGCCCAGGCGCTCCTGCACGTCCCACGCGGCCAGACACAGGCTCAGCGCACGCGGGTCGGCGTTGCCGATGTCTTCGCTGGCCATGCGCACCACGCGCCGCGCCAGGTACAACGGGTCGCAGCCGCCATCGAGCATGCGTGCGAACCAGTACAGCGCCCCATCGGGGTTGGAGCCGCGCACCGATTTGTGCAATGCGGAAATCTGGTCGTAGAAGGCCTCGCCGCCCTTGTCGAAACGTCGACGGGTATCACCGAGCAGGCTTTGCAGCAGCTCCACCCCGATCTCGCTGCCGTCTTCGGCCAGGTCCGAGGCATTCTCCAGCAGGTTGAGCAGGCGCCGGCCATCGCCATCGGCGGCAGCCAGCAGCATCTTGAAGGCTTCGTCGCCCAGGCTCAGGTTGCGCTTGCCCAGGCCGCGCTCCTCGGTCAGTGCGCGCTCCACCAGGCGGTGCAACGCGGCTTCGTCCAGGCTCTTGAGCACATACACGCGCGCCCGCGACAGCAGGGCGTTGTTGAGTTCGAACGAGGGGTTTTCGGTGGTGGCGCCGATGAAGATCAGCGTGCCGTCTTCCACATACGGCAGAAAGGCGTCCTGCTGCGACTTGTTGAAGCGGTGCACTTCGTCGACGAACAGGATGGTGCGCCGCCCGTACTGGGCGGCCTGCTGCTTGGCGATCTCCACCGCCTGGCGGATCTCCTTGACCCCGGCCAGTACGGCTGAAACGGTCTCGAAGTGCGCCTCGCAGAACTGTGCCAGCAAACGCGCCAGGGTGGTCTTGCCCACCCCGGGCGGGCCCCAGAAGATCATCGAGTGCAGCGCGCCCTGCTCCAGTGCCTCGCGCAGCGGCTTGCCGCGCGCCAGCAGGTGCTGCTGGCCGACGTATTCGTCCAGGTTGGCCGGGCGCAGGCGCGCGGCCAAGGGCTGGGCAACAGGGTCACTTCGAAACAGGTCCATGGACGCGGGCTTGACCTCTTTACTCTTGAATCACGTCGGCGCCTTCAGGCACGACGAACTTGAATTTGCTCGCCGGGATCGGCTCATTGGCCTTGACCCCGCTGAACAGGATGTTGGTGCGCTGGCCGACGCTGTCGATCAGTTGCATATCGTTCACCAGCCCCTTGCGGAAGGACAGGCGCAGCGAGTCGAACAGGGTGTCCTTGGTTTTGGGCTTGAGCGTGAAATCGATCACGTCACCCTGTTGCTTGGAGGTGATATCGAAGCTTTGGCTGATTTTCGAGATATCACCCGACAACAGCAAGGCCGGCGTTTCGGTCAGACGCTCGTCGAGCTTCTTGATGGTCGCCTGCTCCAGGTCCGGGTCCCACAGGGTCACCTTCTTGCCGTCCGACACCACCACCTGCTCGGCAGGCGCATCGGTGTGCCAGTAGAACAGGCCAGGGCGCTGTACCGCCATCTGACCGGTGGTTTCCTGCAACTGGGTGCCGCTGCCATCGAGGGTCAGTTGCGAGAAACCGGCAGAAATGGTCTTGGACGTCTCCAGCAATTGGGTCAGGCTTTTGACGTCCGCCTCTGCGGCGAAAACCGAAGCGCTGGACAGGGCCATGGCGGAAACCAACAGCATGCGAATCAGGCGCATGGAAATCCTCGTTGCAGTAGGGGTGGGCCGGCGGCCGTCAATGGCCGCCGGCAGATAAGGAATCATCAGTCGCGCATCGGTCCGGGCGCAATCACTTCACGCGAACCGTTGGTGTTCATGGCAGTGACCACACCGGCCATTTCCATCGCCTCGATCATGCGGGCGGCGCGGTTGTAGCCAATCTTGAGCTTGCGCTGTACCGCGGAAATGGAGGCACGACGGCTTTCGAGCACGAACTGCACGGCCTCGTCGTACAGCGCGTCGGTTTCGGCGTCATCGTCACCGCCACCACCACCGCCCCCATCGAAGCCGCTGCCGGCCTCTTCGACACCGCTGAGGATGTCGTCGTTGTAGTCCGGGGCGCCGCGCAGCTTCCAGGCCTCGACCACGCGGTGAACCTCTTCGTCGGACACGAAGGCGCCGTGCACGCGAATCGGCAGGCTGGTGCCCGGCGGCATGTACAGCATGTCACCATGGCCCAGCAGTTGTTCGGCGCCGCCCTGGTCAATGATGGTGCGCGAGTCGATCTTGCTCGATACCTGGAACGCCATGCGCGTCGGGATGTTGGCCTTGATCAGGCCGGTGATCACGTCCACCGACGGACGCTGGGTGGCCAGGATCAGGTGGATACCGGCAGCCCGCGCCTTCTGCGCGATACGGGCGATCAGTTCTTCGACCTTCTTGCCGACGATCATCATCATGTCGGCGAATTCGTCCACCACCACCACGATGGTCGGCAGGGTCTTGAGCAGCGGCGGCACGTCATCCATGCTTTCGCGCTTGAACATCGGGTCGTAGATCGGCTCGCCCGCTTCTTCGGCGTCCTTGATCTTGCGGTTGAAGCCGGCCAGGTTGCGCACGCCCATGGCCGCCATCAGCTTGTAGCGGCGCTCCATCTCGGCCACGCTCCAGCGCAGGGCATTGGCGGCGTCCTTCATGTCGGTGACCACCGGGCACAGCAGGTGCGGGATGCCTTCGTAGATCGACAGCTCGAGCATCTTCGGGTCGATCATGATCAATTTGGCGTCTTCGGGGCCGGACTTGAACAGGATCGACAGGATCATCGCGTTCACGCCCACCGATTTACCGGAACCTGTGGTACCGGCCACCAGCAGGTGCGGCATCTTGGCCAGGTCGGTGATCACCGGCTTGCCGCCGATATCGTGCCCCAGGGCCATGGTCACAGGCGACTTGGCCTCGTCATACTGCGGCGACGACAGCACCTCGGAGAAGCGCACGATCTGGCGGTCTTCGTTGGGGATCTCGATACCCACCGTGGTCTTGCCCGGGATCACTTCGACCACGCGCACGCTGGTTACCGCCAGCGAGCGCGCCAGGTCCTTGGCCAGGTTGGCGATGCGGCTGACCTTGACCCCGGCGGCCGGCTGGATTTCGTAGCGGGTGATCACCGGGCCGGGGTGGATCGAGTCCACCGACACTTCAACCCCGAACTCCTTGAGCTTGATTTCCAGCAGATGGCCCACGCCCGCCAGGGACTCTGGCGAATAGTTGACCTTCTTCTTCTCGGCCGGGTCGAGAATCGAAATCGGTGGCAGCGTGCCTTCGATGGCGCTGTCCACGAACAACGGCGCCTGCTTTTCCTTCTGCACGCGCTTGCTCGGCTCTGGCGCCTTGGCCGGCGCCGGCATGATCACCGGTGGCACATGCTGCTCGCGCTCGGCCACATGCTTGCTCAGCGCGGTATCGCGCTCGATGATGCGTTCCTTGGCCTTGAGCTGCTCGCGGCGGTCGGGCACCACAGGCGCCACCACGTCGTGCACCTGCTCGTCGACTTCACGCAGTTGGGCAACCAGGCGCTTGCGCTCGTTGCGCCCGGCCCACCAGCGGTTGGCCGCACCCTGGAACAGTTCGAACAGGTCGAGGGTGATCTTGCCGGTGATGTCCATCACCTTGAACCACGACAGGTCGGTGAACACGGTCAGGCCGAACAGGAACAGCGCGATGAACATCAGGGTGCTGCCCTGCACGTTCAGCGCGTTCTTGGCCAGGTCACCCAGGCTTTCGCCCAGCGCGCCGCCCGCCGAGGCCGGCAGGCTCGGGGCCGAATGGAAATGGATATGCGCCAGCGCGGCGCCCGACAGCACCAGGAACACCAGGCCGATCAAACGCCAGGAGAACAGCCAGCCGCTCCACTGCCAGGGCTGATGACGTTCGCGGAAGATCTGCCAGGTCTTGATCGCCAGCAGCAACGGGAAGATATAGGCGAAATAGCCCAGCACCATGAACAACACGTCGGCAAAGAACGCCCCGGCGCGACCGGCGGCGTTCTGCACCTGCTCGACATTGCTGGTATGGCTGAAGCCCGGGTCGGCCTGGTCGTAGGTGAGCAGGGCCATCCACAGGTACAGGCACAGCGCGCCCATGGCGATCAGCGCACCTTCCTTGAGCCGGTAGTGCAGCTGCTGGCGCCAGATCGGCTCGGGGTTGGGTGTTGCGGTGGATTTCTTCAAAACGCGTCTATTCCTGCGCTCAATGCGCGTCCAACAGGGGTCGACCGGGCGACCGGGTCAACAAACCACTACTTTTAACATTACTGCCCGCCTGCCGCCATGACGGCACGCCGGAACGAGGCGTAAACGGGGGCCAATTTCCTATACGGCAATTTGAGCACGCATTCTCTTTTGTGACAAAGGCTTATGCGGGGTTTTTGCGTAGTTGGGACAGCATAGTGCAGGTTAAGTTGCGCCGCCCGCCAACGCCGGCGGCGCAACGGCAGGCGCCGGCCTTGCCGACGAAGCCTTTTGCGGCGATCCTTCCCCTCCCCTCCTCCACCGCACGGCGACCCACCTCCATGCTGACCTGGCTGAGCCGCAACAACCTGGACTTCCCGCCCCTGGAAAAGGCCCTGCACGAACCCAACGGCCTGCTCGCCGCCGGCGGCGACCTGAGTGCCGAGCGCCTGGTGCAGGCCTATCGCCATGGCTGCTTCCCCTGGTACCAGGACGGCCAGCCGATCCTGTGGTGGTCGCCCGACCCGCGCACCGTGTTGTTCCCGGACGAGCTGCACGTGTCGCGCTCGCTGCGCAAGGTCATTCGCCAGGGCCGCTATCAGGTCAGCTTCGACCAGGACTTTGCCAGCGTGATCAGTGCCTGTGCGGCGCCTCGCGACTATGCCGACGGCACCTGGATCACCGCCCCCATGCAGGCTGCCTACCTCACGCTGCACCAGCAGGGCTTCGCCCACTCGGTGGAAGTGCGCGAAAACGGCGAGCTGGTGGGCGGGCTCTACGGCCTGGCCATGGGCCGCCTGTTCTTTGGCGAATCGATGTTCAGCCGCGCCGACAACGCCTCCAAGGTGGGCTTCGTGCACCTGGTCGAACACCTCAAGGCGGCCGGCTTCGTGCTCATCGACTGCCAGATGCCCACCAACCACCTGCACAGCCTCGGCGCCCGCGCCATCGCTCGCAGCGCCTTTGCCGAGTACCTGCGCAACTACCTCGACCAGCCGGCCAACGTCAGTTGGGCCTGACGTCCTGGCGTTTGCTAGGCGAGTTTTCACAGCTGGCTTACACTTAATCCAAACGCACCTCCCGAGGGGTTGATCATGACAGAGCTGGCGCGGTTGAAGTTTTATGCCACTCAACCCCATGCCTGCAGCTACCTGCCAGACGAGCAAGCCACCACGCTGTTTCTCGACCCGAGCCAGCCAATGGACGCCAACGTCTACGCAGACCTGTCGGAAATGGGCTTTCGTCGCAGCGGCGACCACCTGTACCGCCCGCATTGCCAGAACTGCAATGCGTGCGTACCTGCGCGCATCCCGGCGGCTCGCTTTACGCCCAATCGCCAGCAGAAGCGCATCATCAAGCGCAACGCCGACCTGGTGGTGACCCCCGCACGCCCTCGGTTCAACGAAGAATACTTCGAGCTGTACCGCCGCTACATCGAGCAGCGCCATGCCGACGGCGACATGTACCCGCCCAGCCGCGACCAGTTCTCCACCTTCCTGGTCCGCGACCTGCCGTTTTCACGCTTCTACGAGTTTCGCCTGGACGGCAAGCTGCTGGCGGTGGCGGTCACCGACCTGCTGCCCAACGGCGTATCGGCGGTGTACACCTTCTACGAACCCCAGGAAGAACGGCGCAGCCTGGGACGTTTCGCGATCCTCTGGCAGATCAGCGAAACCCTGCGCCTGGGGCTTGAAGCGGTCTATCTCGGGTACTGGATCAAGAACTGCAAAAAGATGAATTACAAGACCCAGTACCGCCCCATCGAGCTGCTGATCAATCAACGATGGGTCACGCTTAACTGAAACCCTTGGCTTGAACCCCATTTTTCGGGCACAATGCACGCCACTTTTTAGCCTGGCGCAGTTGCACCGGGCCGGCAACTGGACACCGAGGGCTTTACTGCATGTCGAAAGAAGACAGCTTCGAAATGGAAGGCACTGTCGTCGACACCCTGCCCAACACCATGTTCCGCGTGGAGTTGGAAAATGGGCACGTCGTTACCGCGCATATCTCCGGCAAGATGCGCAAGAACTACATCCGTATTCTCACCGGCGACAAGGTCCGCGTCGAACTGACGCCTTATGACCTGAGCAAAGGGCGCATCACCTACCGCGCCCGCTAAACGCTACACACAAGAACGCCCGGCCAGTGCCGGGCGTTTTTGCGTGCCTGCCTGAAAAGCCTCGCCGGCCAGGCCGACCCCTACCAGGGCTGCATCACCCCGCAGGAGCCGGCCGTGCCGGCGAACGCGATCAGGCCATCTCGGCCGTGGTCTCGAAGTCGAACACCAGCTCGCCATCGCGCAGGTCGATGTGCACCACGCCGCCATGCTCGGCCAGCTCGCCAAACAGGATCTCTTCGGCCAGCGGCCGTTTGATCTTGTCCTGGATAAGCCGCGCCATGGGCCGCGCACCCATCTGCGCATCGTAGCCACCGGCTGCCAGGTAGCTGCGAGCAGCATCCGACACCTCCAGCAGTACGCGCTTGTCTTCCAGCTGGGCCTGCAGTTCGGTGAGGAACTTGTCGACCACGCTCTTGATCACTTCGTGGCTCAGGCGACCAAACTGGATGATGGTGTCCAGGCGGTTGCGGAACTCCGGCGTGAAGCTCTTCTTGATCACTTCCATCGCGTCGGACGAGTGGTCCTGATGGGTAAACCCGATCGAGGCCCGTGCCGCAGTCTCGGCGCCGGCGTTGGTGGTCATGATCACGATGACGTTGCGAAAGTCCGCCTTACGCCCGTTGTTGTCGGTCAGGGTACCGTGGTCCATCACCTGCAGCAGCAGGTTGAAGACTTCCGGGTGAGCCTTCTCGATTTCATCGAGCAGCAGCACGCAATGCGGCTGCTTGGTGATGGCTTCGGTCAACAGGCCGCCCTGGTCGAACCCGACATAGCCCGGAGGCGCACCGATCAGGCGCGACACGGTGTGACGCTCCATGTACTCGGACATGTCGAAACGCACCAGCTCGACCCCCAGCGCCTTGGCCAGCTGACGCGCCGCCTCGGTCTTGCCGACCCCGGTAGGGCCTGCAAACAGGAACGAGCCCACCGGCTTGTCCGGCGCCTTCAGGCCCGCACGCGACAGCTTGATGGCGGTGGCCAGCGAATCGATCGCGGCATCCTGGCCAAACACGGTCAGCTTCAGGTCGCGCTCCAGGTTGCGCAGCAGCTCCTTGTCGGAACTGGTGACGTGCTTTGGCGGAATGCGCGCAATCTTGGCGACGATGTCTTCCACCTGCTGCACATCGATGCGCTTGACGCGCTTCTCTACCGGCTGCAGGCGCTGGTACGCCCCCGCCTCGTCGATCACGTCGATGGCCTTGTCCGGCATATGCCGGTCATTGATGTAGCGCGCTGCAAGCTCCGCTGCGGCACGCAGCGACTCATCGCTGTACTCGATGCTGTGATGGGACTCGAAACGCCCCTTGAGGCCGCGCAGGATGCCGATGGTGTCTTCCACCGACGGCTCGCTGACATCCACCTTCTGGAAGCGCCGCGCCAGGGCCCGGTCCTTCTCGAAGATGCCGCGGAACTCCTGGAACGTAGTCGAGCCGATGCAACGGATATCGCCCGAAGACAGCAGCGGCTTGAGCAGGTTGGACGCATCCATCACCCCGCCCGATGCCGCACCGGCGCCGATGATGGTGTGGATTTCGTCGATGAACAGGATTGCCTGCGGACGCTTGCGCAGTTCGCCGAGCAGCGCCTTGAAGCGCTTCTCGAAGTCGCCACGGTACTTGGTACCGGCCAGCAAGGCGCCCAGGTCCAGCGAATAGACCACGCTCTGGGCCAGCAGGTCAGGCACCTGACCGTCGACGATACGCTTGGCCAGGCCTTCGGCGATGGCGGTCTTGCCCACCCCGGCCTCGCCCACCAGCAGCGGGTTGTTCTTGCGCCGACGCGCAAGGATCTGCGCCACGCGCTCGACCTCGGTCTCGCGCCCCACCAGCGGGTCGATACGCCCCTGGCGTGCCAGCTCGTTGAGGTTGCTGGCATAAGCATCCAGCGGATTGCTCGAGGACGAGGCTTCGCCGCCGTCTTCGTCCTGCATGTCCTGCTCGCCGTCCTGGTGTTCGCCATGGCCCGGCACCTTGGAGATACCGTGAGCGATGTAGTTGACCACGTCGATTCGCGCGACACTTTGCTGTTTGAGCAGGAACACCGCCTGGCTTTCCTGCTCGCTGAAGATCGCCACCAGCACATTGGCGCCGGTGACTTCACGTTTACCCGAGCTCTGTACATGGAACACGGCACGCTGAAGCACCCGCTGGAAGCCCAGGGTTGGCTGGGTCTCGCGGTCTTCATCATGCACGGGGATCAGTGGCGTGGTGGAGTCGATGAACTCCTGCAGGTCGTGCTTGAGCTTGTCGAGGTTGGCTCCACAGGCACGCAAAACGGTTGCGGCGGCCTCATTATCCAAAAGCGCCAGCAGAAGGTGTTCGACGGTCATGAACTCATGACGCTTCGAACGGGCCTCCTTGAAGGCCAGATTGAGGGTGACTTCGAGCTCGCGGTTTAACATAGCTTCACCTCATACCCAAGTGGTCGGCGATTAACCGTCCTTCTCGATTTCACAGAGTAGCGGATGCTGGCTTTCCCGGGCGTATTGGTTGACCTGCATGGCCTTGGTCTCGGCGATGTCGCGGGTAAACAATCCGCACACTGCCCGCCCTTCTGTATGGACGGCCAGCATGACCTTGGTCGCCAGCTCGCGATTCAGGTTAAAAAACACCTCGAGCACTTCGACGACGAAATCCATCGGTGTGTAGTCATCGTTGAACAAAACCACCTTGTACATCGGTGGTGCCTGCAGCGCGGGCTTGGCTTCCTGTACCGCCAGACCAGAGCCATCGTCCTCATCCTGCTGCGGGCGATCCTGATTGAATGTTAGTCGAATCTGGCTATGTGCATGCATGGAAAGAAATTCATCATTTCGACAGGTTAAGGTTGAATGTGGACCGCCTGGCCACACGCCGGAACGGCCGTCGCCTGACCTTGACTATCGGCAAATCGGTGTTACAACCAATAAGAGCCCACCGTGGTCGATAAAGATCCGCGCAGTCAACCAGAATTTTCGCAGGTTCATAGGCGGATGGAGTGGATGATACTCCAGTGATGGAGTCCTTTGCAGAGGGATATGAGGATGGCAACCGGCAAAGTCAAGTGGTTCAACAATGCCAAGGGATTCGGATTCATCAACGAGGATGGCAAGGATGAGGACCTGTTTGCCCACTTCTCTGCCATTAACATGGAAGGTTACAAGACCCTGAAGGCCGGACAAGTCGTCACATTCGATATCATTCAGGCACCCAAGGGGTTTCATGCGCAGAACATAAGACCCGTCGTCACCAGCGCCCAGAGCGAGCCCGCCGGCAGCGCGACCACGATCGACGCCTGAACACCCCAGGAACACCAGGGCCGGCCTGCCCTCTCGGACAGGCCGGCCTTTTGCTGCCCGCTTACATGTGCTTGATCAGCGCCTCACCGAAGCCCGAGCTCGACACCAGCGTCGCACCTTCCATCAGGCGTTCGAAGTCGTAGGTCACGGTCTTGGCCTTGATAGCCCCGTTGGTGCCCTTGATGATCAGGTCCGCCGCCTCTGTCCAGCCCAGGTGACGCAGCATCATCTCGGCCGACAGGATCACCGAACCAGGGTTGACCTGATCCTTGCCGGCGTACTTGGGCGCCGTGCCGTGGGTGGCCTCGAACATGGCCACGGTGTCCGACAGGTTGGCACCCGGCGCGATACCGATACCGCCCACCTCCGCCGCCAGGGCGTCGGACAGGTAGTCACCGTTCAGGTTGAGGGTGGCGATCACGTCGTACTCGGCCGGACGCAGCAGGATCTGCTGGAGCATGGCGTCGGCAATGGCGTCCTTGACGATCACTTCACGCCCGGTCTTGGGGTTCTTGAATTTCATCCACGGGCCGCCATCGAGCAGCTCGGCGCCGAATTCGTTCTTGGCCACCTCGTAGCCCCAGTCCTTGAAGGCCCCCTCGGTGAACTTCATGATGTTGCCCTTGTGCACGATGGTCAGCGACTCGCGGTCGTTATCCACCACATACTGCAGGGCCTTGCGCACCAGGCGCTGGGTGCCTTCCTTGGAAACCGGCTTGATGCCGATGCCGCAATCCTGGTCGAAGCGGATCTTGGTGACACCCATTTCCTCCTTGAGGAACTTGATGACCTTGTTCGCCTCGGGCGAGCCGGCCTTCCACTCGATGCCGGCATAGATGTCCTCGGAGTTCTCGCGAAAGATCACCATGTCGACGTCGCCAGGTTTTTTCACCGGGCTGGGCACACCCTCGAACCACACCACCGGACGCAGGCACACGTACAGGTCCAGTTGCTGGCGCAGGGCGACGTTCAGCGAACGGATGCCACCGCCGACCGGGGTGGTCAGCGGGCCCTTGATCGATACCACGTAGTCTTTCACCGCATCCAGGGTTTCCTGGGGCAGCCAGGTGTCCTGGTCGTAGACCTGGGTGGCCTTCTCGCCGGCGTACACTTCCATCCAGGAGATCTTGCGCTTGCCGCCATAAGCCTTTTCGACTGCAGCATCGACCACCTTGATCATCACCGGGCTGACATCGACGCCAATACCGTCACCTTCAATGAAGGGGATGATCGGATTGTCGGGAACATTGAGAGAATGGTCTGCGTTGACGGTGATTTTGTCACCGACTGCCGGAACCTTGATTTTCTGGTATCCCATGCTGCACTCCGCTTTTTTCTGGTTGATAGGACTTCATGCAATCCCCAGAGCCTAACCCAGTTGAACGCAGACGCAAACCTCGCCGAAAAAACCGTCATACCAGCGTAAAACGCTCTACGTCTTTGGTCTAAAAGTGGCCATCCGACATGTTGACCTTGATGATTACGACCAAGGGTTTGATATACTCCGCCGGTGACCAAAGGGTCACTGGGGGCGACTGGTCCGAATAGAGACGTCCGGCCCCGACAAGACTGGGCTGTTACCGCAGTTCAGCCGTTTGACACTCGACTGATGCAACCCACCATCACAGCCCGGAATCCTCGACTTTCTGCTCATGGATCCGCTTGAGCGAAGCGCCTATCCTGCGCACCCCTCGAGATTCCGCGCACGCTCAGCAAAACAGAGAGTTAACCCGAATATGCCCACCCGATCCAAGATCATCTACACCTTCACCGACGAAGCCCCCGCCCTCGCCACCTACTCACTGCTGCCCATCGTCGAAGCGTTCACCGCCACTGCCGACATCGCCGTCGAAACCCGTGACATCTCGCTCGCTGGCCGTATCCTCTCTGCCTTCCCTGAACAGCTCGGCGCCGACAAGCAAGTGGCCGACCACCTGGCAGAACTGGGCCAACTGGCAACCACGCCTGAAGCCAATATCATCAAGCTGCCGAACATCAGCGCCTCGGTACCGCAGCTGAAGGCCGCGATCAAGGAACTGCAAGCCAAGGGCTTCAACATCCCGGACTACCCGGACACCGTCAGCACCGACGCGGAAAAAGAAGCCCGCGCCCGCTACGACCGCATCAAGGGCAGCGCCGTGAACCCGGTACTGCGCGAAGGCAACTCCGACCGCCGCGCACCGCTGTCGGTCAAGAACTACGCCCGCAAGCACCCGCACAAGATGGGCGCCTGGGCAGCCGACTCCAAGTCGCACGTCGCGCACATGGACAACGGCGACTTCTACGGCAGCGAAAAAGCCGCGCTGATCGAAGCCGATGACAGCCTGCGCATCGAACTGCTGGCCAAGGACGGTTCGACCACCGTCCTGAAAGAGAAAACCGCAGTCAAGGCCGGCGAAATCGTCGACTGCGCCGTGCTCAGCACCAAGGCCCTGCGCAGCTTCATCGCTGCCCAGATCGAAGAAGCCAAGGCCCAGGGCGTACTGCTGTCGGTTCACCTGAAGGCCACCATGATGAAGGTCTCCGACCCGATCATGTTCGGCCAGATCGTCGCCGAGTACTACAAGGACGCGCTGACCAAGCACGCCGCCGTACTGGAGCAGGTCGGCTTCAACCTGAACAACGGCATCGGCGACCTGTACGCCCGCATCAAGGACCTGCCAGCCGAGCAGCAGGCCCAGATCGAAGCCGACGTGCAGGCCGTGTATGCCGTGCGCCCGGCGCTGGCCATGGTCAATTCCGACAAGGGCATCACCAACCTGCACGTGCCGAGCGACGTCATCGTCGACGCCTCGATGCCGGCGATGATCCGCGACTCGGGCAAGATGTGGAACACCGAAGGCCAGCTGCAGGACACCAAGGCAGTGATCCCGGATCGCTGCTACGCCACCATCTACCAGGCGGTGATCGAAGACTGCAAGCAACACGGCGCCTTCGACCCTACCACCATGGGCAGCGTGCCGAACGTCGGCCTGATGGCACAGAAGGCCGAAGAGTACGGCTCCCACGACAAGACCTTCCAGGCCAAGGCTGATGGCGTGATCCGCGTCGTCGACGGCAAGGGCAACCTGCTGCTGTCCCAGGACGTCGAGGCCGGCGATATCTTCCGCATGTGCCAGACCAAGGACGCGCCGATCCAGGACTGGGTCAAGCTGGCCGTCAACCGTGCCCGCGCCAGCGCCACCCCGGCGATCTTCTGGCTCGACCCGCAACGCGCCCACGACGGCGTGCTGATCGAGAAGGTCCAGAAGTACCTGAAAGACCACGACACCACCGGCCTGGACATCCGTGTCCTGTCGCCTGTCGAGGCCATGAAGGTTTCGCTGCAGCGCATCCGTGCCGGCGAAGACACCATCTCGGTCACCGGCAACGTGCTGCGTGACTACCTGACCGACCTGTTCCCGATCATGGAACTGGGCACCAGCGCCAAGATGCTGTCGATCGTGCCGCTGATGAACAACGGCGGCCTGTTCGAAACCGGCGCCGGCGGTTCGGCACCCAAGCACGTGCAACAGCTGGTGGAAGAAAACTTCCTGCGCTGGGATTCGCTGGGCGAGTTCCTGGCCCTGGCAGCTTCGCTCGAGCACCTGAGCACCGCCTACGCCAACCCCAAGGCCAAGGTACTGGCTGCGACCCTGGACCAGGCCACCGGCCAGTTCCTGGACAACAACAAGTCCCCTGCGCGCAAGGTTGGCAGCATCGACAACCGTGGCAGCCACTTCTACCTGACCCTGTACTGGGCCCAGGCACTGGCTGCACAGACCGATGACGCGGCGCTGCAAGCACGCTTCGCACCGCTGGCCAAGGCACTGACCGAGAACGAAGCGACCATCGTCGCCGAGCTCAACGCAGTCCAGGGCAAGCCGGTTGAAATCGGTGGTTACTACTACCCCGATGCCGAGCTGACCGCCAAGGCAATGCGCCCGAGCCAGACCTTCAACAACGCGGTTGCCGCGCTGTAAGGTTGGCTTGAGCTGACACACAGACCCCGGCCACGCACCGGGGTTTGTGCTTTCTGGAATCGGTGTCGTCTGCATCGCGGGTCAAGCCCGCTCCCACAGGG
>NZ_QLAD01000003.1:373749-432095 GCF_024355235.1 Pseudomonas sp. S12(2018) | reverse complement strand
CCGCTCCCACAGGGGTTGTGTGGGAGCGGGCTTGACCCGCGATGCAGGCGACGCTGCCCTGAGCAGGAGCACCCGCATGACCTGGCAACCCCACATCACCGTCGCCACCATCGTCGAAGACAACGGCCGCTTCCTGCTGGTCGAGGAATTCAAGGCCGGCCGGCACGTCTTCAACCAGCCCGCCGGCCACCTCGAAGCCAACGAAACCCTGCTCGAAGCCGCCCTGCGCGAGACCCTCGAAGAAACCGCCTGGGACGTCGAGCTTACCGGCATCGTCGGCATCTACCTCTATACCGCCCCCAGCAACGGCGTGACCTACCAGCGCATCTGCTTCGCTGCCCGCCCGCTTCGCCACCACCCCGAACGCGCCCTGGACACCGACATCGTGCGTGCCACCTGGCTCACCCGCGACGAACTGCTGGCCGACCCCGAGCGCTGGCGCAGCGAGCTGGTGCCGCAATGCATCGACGACTACCTGGCCGGCCCGCTGCACAGCCTGAGCCTGATCCGCAATTGAAGCCGCGGCTTTCGCCTTGCGCGGCGCAGCCTGATAGAATCGACGTCTTTTTCCAGATACACAGCCGGTACCTATGACCAGTCCAGCACTCTACGAACCCGAAAAGACACGCGTCATCGTCGGCATGTCCGGCGGCGTGGACTCTTCCGTCTCCGCCCTCCTGCTGATCGAGCAGGGCTACCAGGTGGAAGGCCTGTTCATGAAGAACTGGGAAGAGGACGACGGCACCGAATACTGCACCGCCCGCGAAGACCTGGCCGATGCCCAGGCCGTGTGCGACCGCATCGGCATCAAGCTGCACACTGCCAACTTTGCCGCCGAGTACTGGGACCACGTGTTCGAGCACTTCCTGGAAGAGTACAAGGCTGGGCGCACGCCGAACCCGGACATCCTGTGCAACCGCGAAATCAAGTTCAAGGCGTTCCTCGACTACGCCCTGATGCTCGGTGCCGACCTGATCGCCACCGGCCACTATGTGCGCCGCCGCGACATCGACGGGCGTACCGAGCTGCTCAAGGGCCTGGACCCGAACAAGGACCAGAGCTACTTCCTGCACGCCGTCGGCGGCGAGCAGATCGCCCGCACGCTGTTCCCGGTGGGCGAACTGGAAAAGCCCGAGGTGCGCGCCATCGCCGAAAAAAACGGCCTGGCCACGGCCAAGAAGAAGGACTCCACCGGTATCTGCTTTATCGGCGAGCGCCGTTTCAGCGATTTTCTCAAGCAATACCTGCCCGCGCAGCCCGGTGAAATCCAGACCACCGAGGGTGAAGTCATCGGCCAGCACCACGGCCTGATGTACCACACCATCGGCCAGCGTCAGGGCCTGGGCATCGGCGGCCTCAAGGATGCCAGCGACGAGCCGTGGTACGTGCTGGAGAAAGACCTCAGCCGCAACGTGCTGGTGGTCGGCCAGGGCAACGAGCACCCGTGGCTGTTCTCCCGCGCCCTGCTCGCCTCGGAGATCTTCTGGGTCAACCCCGTCGACCTCTCCAGCCCGCGCCAGCTGACGGCCAAGGTGCGCTACCGCCAGAGCGACCAGGCGTGCACCCTGGAACGCACCGCAAGCGGCTACCGCGCCGTTTTCGACGAGCCGCAGCGCGCCGTGACGCCGGGCCAGTCGGTGGTGTTCTATGACGGTGAGGTATGCCTGGGGGGCGGTGTGATCGAAGTGGCCGAGCCCTGGAGCAGCCGCTGATGAACCAGATGCAAGAGCAACTGGTCGCCCTGGGCGGGGTATTCCAGGCCGCCGTGCTGGTCGACCGAATCGCCCGCACGGGCCAGGCCAGCGAGGCCGACCTGGGCTGCATGCTCGGCAGCCTGCTGGTACGCGACCCCAAGGACACCCTGGAGGTGTTCGGCGGTGACGACCTGAACCTCAAGGATGGCTACCGCGCCCTGGCCAGCGCGCTGGAGCGCGACCCTGCCAGCCTGCAGCGCGAGCCGCTGCGCTACGCCTTGTCGATGCTGGGCCTGGAGCGCCAGCTGGCCAAGCGTGGCGACATGCTCGACACCATCGGCAAGCGCCTGCCGCAGATCCAGTCCCAGGCCGATCATTTCGGCCTGGTGCATGAAAACGTGATCGCTTCGTGCGGCGCCCTCTACCAGGACACCCTGAGCACCCTGCGCCAGCGTATCCAGGTGCATGGCGACATGCGCAACCTGCAGCAGCCCAACAATGCCTCGAAGATCCGCGCCCTGCTGCTGGCCGGCATCCGTGCTGCGCGCCTGTGGCGCCAGCTGGGCGGACACCGCTGGCAGCTGGTGATCAGCCGGCGCAAGCTGCTCAAGGAGCTGTACCCGATGCTGCGCGGCTGACCCTGACCGCGTCGCGGCCTTCGCTGGCTTGCCAGCGAAAAGGCCCGAAAGACCTTTTGTCACCCTCAAAACCCGGGCGCGTTTTTCATGTATGATATGCGCCCTTTTCGTTGCCCGACTGCCCGAGAACACCCCATGCAGCTTTCCTCGCTCACTGCGGTTTCCCCTGTTGACGGCCGCTACGCCGGCAAAACCCAGGCCCTGCGCCCCATCTTCAGCGAATACGGCCTGATCCGTTTCCGCGCCCTGGTTGAGGTCCGCTGGCTCCAGCGCCTGGCCGCCCACCCGCAAATCGCTGAAGTACCAGCGTTTTCCGCCGAAGCCAACGCCGTGCTCAACGCCCTGGCCGACGACTTCGCCCTCGAGCACGCCGAGCGCGTCAAAGAGATCGAGCGCACCACCAACCACGACGTCAAGGCCATCGAGTACCTGCTCAAGGAGCAGGCCGCCCAGCTGCCGGAACTGGCCAAGGTCAGCGAGTTCATCCACTTCGCCTGCACCAGCGAGGACATCAACAACCTGTCCCACGGCCTGATGCTGCGCGAAGGCCGCGACAGCGTGCTGCTGCCGCTGATGCGCCAGATCGCCGAGTCGATCCGCGAACTGGCCCACCGCTTCGCCGACGTACCGATGCTGTCGCGCACCCACGGCCAGCCGGCTTCGCCGACTACCCTGGGCAAAGAGCTGGCCAACGTGGTGTACCGCCTGGAGCGCCAGATCGCCCAGGTTGCCGCCGTGCCGCTGCTGGGCAAGATCAACGGCGCCGTGGGCAACTACAACGCCCACCTGTCGGCCTACCCGCAGATCGACTGGGAAGCCAACGCCCGCGCCTTCATCGAAGACGAGCTGGGCCTGGTGTTCAACCCCTACACCACCCAGATCGAACCGCACGACTACATTGCCGAGCTGTTCGACGCGATCGCCCGCTTCAACACCATCCTGATCGACTTCGATCGCGATATCTGGGGCTACATCTCGCTGGGCTACTTCAAGCAGCGCACCATTGCCGGCGAAATCGGTTCCTCGACCATGCCGCACAAGGTCAACCCGATCGACTTCGAGAACTCCGAAGGCAACCTGGGCATCGCCAACGCGCTGTTCCAGCACCTGGCCAGCAAGCTGCCGATCTCGCGCTGGCAGCGCGACCTGACCGACTCCACCGTGCTGCGCAACCTGGGCGTCGGTTTCGCCCACAGCGTGATCGCCTACGAGGCCAGCCTCAAGGGCATCAGCAAGCTGGAAATCAACGAAGCCCGCATCGCCGAAGACCTGGATGCCTGCTGGGAAGTCCTGGCCGAGCCGATCCAGACCGTGATGCGCCGCTACGACATCGAAAACCCGTACGAGAAGCTCAAAGAGCTGACCCGCGGCAAAGGTATCAGCCCTGAAGCGCTGTTAACCTTCATCGATGGCCTGGACATGCCGGCCGAAGCCCGCGCCGAGCTGAAGAAGCTGACCCCGGCCAACTACATCGGTAATGCCGCGGCACAAGCCAAACGCATCTGATTGCCCCCGCGTTTTGACGCCCGGCTTGGCCGGGCGTTTTTATTGCTGAAAGAAAATTACTTTTTTTCAATAGGTTACACATGAATCCTGATACCCCACTTCAGCTGCTGGGCGGCCTGACTGCCCGCGAATTCCTGCGCGACTACTGGCAGAAGAAGCCCCTGCTGGTTCGCCAGGCCTTCCCTGATTTCGAAAGCCCGATCGATGCCGATGAACTGGCCGGCCTGGCACTGGAAGAGGAAGTCGAATCGCGCCTGGTCATCGAACATGGCGAGCGCCCGTGGGAACTGCGCCGCGGCCCGTTCGACGACGACACCTTCAGCACCCTGCCTGAGCGCGACTGGACCCTGCTGGTACAAGCCGTCGACCAGTTCGTGCCGGAAGTGGGCGAGCTGCTGGAGAGCTTTCGCTTTCTGCCAAGCTGGCGCATCGACGACGTGATGATCAGCTTCGCCGCCCCGGGTGGCAGCGTGGGCCCGCACTTCGACAACTACGACGTGTTCCTGCTGCAAGGCCAGGGCAAGCGCAACTGGAAGATCGGCCAGATGTGCGACAGCGACAGCCCGCTGATCGAGCACGCCGACCTGCGCATCCTGGCCGACTTCGAGCAGACCGACGAGTGGACCCTGGAACCGGGCGACATGCTCTACCTGCCACCGCGCCTGGCCCACTACGGTGTGGCCGAAGACGACTGCCTGACCTATTCGGTCGGCTTCCGCGCGCCGAGCGCCGCCGAAGTGCTGACCCACTTCACCGACTTCCTCAGCCAGTTCCTGCCTGACGAAGAGCGCTACACCGACGCCGACGCCCAGCCAGTGAGCGACCCGCACCAGATCCAGCGCGACGCCCTGGACCGCCTCAAGGGCCTGCTGGCCGAGCACATGAGCGACGAGCGCCTGCTGCTGACCTGGTTCGGCCAGTTCATGACCGAACCACGCTACCCGGAACTGGTGGCTGGCGAGGCACTGAGCGAAGAAGACCTGATCGACAGCCTGGAACAGGGTGCGATCCTGATCCGCAACCCGAGCGCGCGCCTGGCCTGGTCGGAAGTCGACGACAACGTGCTGCTGTTCGCCAGCGGCCAGAGCCGCCTGCTGCCGGGCGAACTGCGCGACCTGCTCAAGCTGGTCTGCGCTGCCGACGCCCTGCACGTGGAAAACCTCGCGCCATGGCTTGGCGACGAAAATGGCCTTACCCTGATCTGCGAACTGGTCAAGCAAGGAAGCCTGGGATTTGCCAATGAATAAGATCGAAGTACGCCTGGCCGATTGGCAGAAAGACAACGCCGACATCCGCCGTATCCGCGAATCGGTGTTCATTGCCGAGCAGAACGTGCCGCCAGAGCTGGAGTGGGATGCCGACGACAACATCGCCGTGCACTTCCTGGCCTTTGAGGGTGACTACGCCATCGGCACCGCCCGCCTGTTGCAGGATGGCCAGATCGGGCGCGTGTCGGTGCTCAAGGACTGGCGCGGGCTCAAGGTGGGTGACGCACTGATGCAGGCCGCCATCGCCGAGGCGCAGAACCGCGATCTGCGCCAGCAGAAGCTCACCGCACAATTGCATGCCACCGCGTTCTACGAGCGCCTGGGCTTCAAGGTCGTCAGCGAGGAGTTCCTCGAGGCCGGCCTGCCGCACGTGGACATGGTGCGCGACTCGCAGTAAGCGCCAGCCCTGTCGCCGGCAAGACCAGCTCCCATACCTGCGGGAGCCGGCCTTGCCGGCGAACAGGCCAGCACAACCGCTACAAATTTGCCATCATGTCCACTCCACCCGCGGAGACCATGGACATGCCGCTACGCCCCCTGCTCGCCACCCTGCTTCTGTCGTTCAGCCTCAGTGCGCTGGCCGCCACCGAAGTCCTGCCGCTGAACCACCGCACCAGCGCCGAACTGCTCCCAGCCGCGCAAGCCTTCATCGGCAAGGACGGCAGTATCAGCACCTTCGAAAACAAGCTGATCGTCAATGCCGAGCCCGGCAAGATCGACGAACTTCGCACCCTGCTGCAACAACTGGACACCGCCCCCAAGCGCCTGCTGATCAGCGTCGACAACACCGACAGCAACGTCCAGGACAACCGCGGCAACGCCCGCGTGATCCGCTACGGCACCGCCAACCGCGAGGGTGGGCTGCAACAGGTGCAGGCCAGCGAGGGCACTCCAGCGCTGATCCAGGTTGGCCAGAGCATTCCCATCACCAGCACCCAGACCGACAGCTACGGACGCGTGCAGAGCAACACCGAGTACCGCAACGTCACCCAGGGTTTCTACGTCACCGCCAGCGTCACCGGCGAAACCGTGCACCTTGCCATCAGCACCAACAATGACCGGATGAGCCAGGAACGTCCCGATGTAGTGAAGGTGCAAAGCACCGACACGAAGGTCACCGGCAAGCTTGGCGAGTGGATCAGCCTGGCAGGTGTCAACGCTCAAAGTCAGGCGGATCGCAGCGCTTCGACCCTCAGTTACTCCACCCAGCGCGGTGAGAACATGACTTTGCGGGTAAAAGTCGAGGCACTGGACTGACCCCGCGCCGTTCAAGGCCTCGACCAAAGGCCTCGAAACTGACTGACGAGTCGTATTAGACCAAAGATGTAGTGGATGAAAAAAAGCACTACAAAACATTTGACGCCCCCGAATCGCAGAGGCATGATGGCCCCGCTCCCGCTAATCAGAGGCCCTGGCAAGGGCCTTCGAGTTGCGCTCTGACCTACCCGACCTGAGCCGATTCGTGTCTGTACAGCCCACAAGGCGGTTTGACGAGATTGCGACTGGAACGAAGTTGTCCCGAGGGACGGAAGCGCATCAAACGGTAGACGGCACACCCTGATCGACGCAGCACGGCAACCACGAGCCAACCTGCCCGACAGCCACGCCAAGGACCTGCTCACTTCCCCCCTTCGAGCCCCATCGTTCAACGTCGCCATTTCGCCCACACCACTGGCTGCCAGTGCTTCTGACCAGCGAGCAATCGGAGCTGCCCCTGTACGCACAGCGCAGCCGACAGAGCGAACATTTTTTACCGACCTATGCGACGAGGTTTACTTTCATGGCACTGACACGCGAACAGCAAATTGCAGCCCTCGAAAAAGATTGGGCCGAGAACCCACGCTGGAAAGGCGTGACCCGTACCTACTCTGCCGCTGATGTCGTTCGTCTGCGTGGCTCGGTTCAACCTGAGCACACCCTGGCCCGCATGGGTGCCGAGAAGCTGTGGAACCTGGTAACCAAAGGCGCCCACCCTTCGTTCCGCCCTGAAAAAGATTTCGTCAACTGCATGGGCGCCCTGACCGGCGGCCAGGCTGTTCAACAGGTCAAGGCCGGTATCCAGGCTATCTACCTGTCCGGCTGGCAAGTGGCTGCCGACAACAACTCGGCCGAGTCCATGTACCCCGACCAGTCGCTGTACCCGGTGGACTCCGTGCCAACCGTGGTCAAGCGCATCAACAACTCGTTCCGTCGCGCCGACCAGATCCAGTGGAAAGCCGGCAAGAACCCGGGCGACGACGGCTACATCGACTACTTCGCACCGATCGTGGCTGACGCTGAAGCCGGTTTCGGCGGCGTACTCAACGCCTACGAGCTGATGAAGAACATGATCGAGGCAGGCGCCGCCGGCGTTCACTTCGAAGACCAGCTGGCCTCGGTTAAAAAATGCGGCCACATGGGCGGCAAGGTACTGGTTCCGACCCAGGAAGCCGTACAGAAGCTCAGCGCTGCCCGCCTGGCAGCCGACGTTGCCGGTGTACCGACCATCATCCTGGCCCGTACCGACGCCAACGCCGCCGACCTGCTGACCAGCGACTGCGACCCGTACGACCAGCCATTCGTGGTGGGTGAGCGCACCCAGGAAGGTTTCTACAAGGTACGTGCCGGTCTGGACCAGGCGATTGCCCGCGGCCTGGCCTACGCACCGTATGCCGACCTGATCTGGTGCGAAACCGCCAAGCCGGACCTGGACGAAGCACGCCGCTTTGCCGAAGCCATCAAGAAGGAATACCCGGACCAGATCCTGTCCTACAACTGCTCGCCTTCCTTCAACTGGAAGAAGAACCTGGACGACGCGACCATCGCCAAGTTCCAGCGCGAGCTGTCGGCCATGGGCTACAAGCACCAGTTCATCACCCTGGCTGGCATCCACAACATGTGGCACGGCATGTTCAACCTGGCGCACGACTACGCCCGCAACGACATGACTGCCTACGTGAAGCTGCAGGAGCAGGAATTCGCTGACGCGTCCAAAGGCTACACCTTCGTGGCGCACCAGCAGGAAGTGGGCACTGGCTACTTCGACGACATGACCACCGTGATCCAGGGTGGCAAGTCTTCGGTTACCGCCCTGACCGGCTCGACCGAAGAAGAGCAGTTCCACTGATCGGCTGATCGATTGGTGACATTCGGGTAACACGCAAGACCCGGGGCCTGTGATGGGGCTCCGGGTCTTGTGCCATTCATACCCCGCGCAGGCGCCAGCCTTGCCGGCGAAAAGGCCAGCCGCCCGGCACAAGGCTTCCTTATTACCCCCGATTGGCTATGCTAGTGCACACCGGCGTCAGCGGACGGCCGTGGCAGCGCAGATACCGACGCGCCACCACCGCGCACAACCCTGAGCCAGAGCCCAGCGCCAGCACGCAGACACTGCCCGAAACAGGGGCGCACAAACTTGCCGGCCACCCCCTTGAACAACAACTTTTAGTTGACGCAGGAGGTAGGAATAACAGGGGTCTTCAAATGATATTAATTATCATTTCGAAACTTGCATTTCGTTACGCCATACAAGAAACATAATTAACAAAAGCACGCGCAATCCACGGAATACGTGGCCTGCAGCGAGTTACGAAAGATTTTTGTTCTTAATGCTACGAATAAATTTGCTGCAGAAATTTTACTTGCTACGGGTTTACCCATAAAATCAGCGCGATAGATTTCGCTGCGACATATCGTCACTGCTCTACTTCTTTTCAAGCTCAGAGACCAAGCGCTCTGTTAAGGATTTTCAGCATGCCCGATTCGACAGGACTCATCGCCCACAACTGGGGCTTTGCCATCTTCCTTTTGGGTGTCGTCGGCCTGTGTGCCTTCATGCTCGGCCTGTCCGCCCTGCTGGGCAGCAAGGCCTGGGGCCGCAGCAAGAACGAACCGTTCGAGTCCGGCATGCTGCCAACAGGCGGTGCCCGCCTGCGTCTCTCCGCCAAATTCTATCTGGTCGCGATGCTGTTCGTGATCTTCGATATCGAAGCCCTCTTTCTCTTTGCATGGTCTGTGTCCGTCCGCGAAAGCGGCTGGACCGGATTCGTCGAAGCACTCGTTTTCATAGCAATTCTGTTGGCAGGTCTTGTCTACCTATGGCGCGTCGGGGCCCTCGATTGGGCTCCCGAAGGTCGTCGCAAGCGGCAAGCGAAGCTGAAACAATGAGGCTTTGGCAATGCAATACAATCTCACCAGGATCGACCCCGATGCGCCCAACGAGCAGTATCCAATCGGTGAACGGGAAACCGTCTCCGATTCGCTGCTAGAGGACCAGGTCCACAAGAACATCTTCATGGGCAAGCTCGAAGATGTACTCAGTGGAGCCGTCAACTGGGGGCGCAAGAATTCCCTGTGGCCGTACAACTTCGGCCTCTCCTGCTGCTACGTGGAAATGACCACGGCCTTCACGGCACCCCACGACATCGCCCGCTTCGGCGCCGAGGTCATCCGGGCATCGCCGCGTCAGGCCGACTTCATGGTCATCGCCGGCACCTGCTTCATCAAGATGGCGCCGATCATCCAGCGCCTGTACGAGCAGATGCTCGAACCCAAGTGGGTCATCTCCATGGGTTCGTGCGCCAACTCCGGTGGCATGTACGACATCTACTCGGTCGTTCAGGGGGTCGACAAGTTCCTCCCCGTGGATGTCTACGTGCCTGGCTGCCCGCCTCGCCCCGAAGCGTTCCTGCAAGGCCTGATGCTGCTGCAGGAATCGATCGGCAAGGAGCGGCGCCCTCTTTCGTGGGTCGTCGGCGATCAAGGCGTGTACCGCGCCGAGATGCCGTCGCAGAAAGAGCAGCGTCGTGAACAGCGTATCCAGGTTACCCACCTGCGCAGCCCCGACGAAGTCTGATCCAGCGACCTGCCGCCTGTTCATTCGAGCTGGCGGCCTGGCTTCATTCTCTACGTTGACCGAAAGCGATCGAGACCATGACAGCGGACACCGCTATTTACATCCCGCCTTACAAGGCTGACGACCAGGATGTGGTCGTCGAATTGAACAATCGTTTTGGCCCCGAGGCGTTCACCGCCCAGGACACCCGCACCGGCATGCCGGTGCTTTGGGTTGCCCGCGCCAAGCTGATCGAAGTGCTGACCTTCCTGCGCAACGTGGCCAAGCCGTACAGCATGCTGTACGACCTGCACGGCGTGGACGAGCGCCTGCGCACCCAGCGTCGCGGCCTGCCGGGCGCCGACTTCACCGTGTTCTACCACCTGCTGTCCGTCGAGCGTAACAGCGACGTGATGATCAAGGTGGCACTGAACGAAGGTGACCTGAACCTGCCCACCGTCACCGGTATCTGGCCCAACGCCAACTGGTACGAGCGCGAAGTCTGGGACATGTTCGGCATCGACTTTGCCGGCCACCCGCACCTGACCCGCATCATGATGCCGCCCACCTGGGAAGGCCATCCGCTGCGCAAGGACTTCCCGGCGCGCGCCACCGAGTTCGACCCCTACAGCCTGAACCTGGCCAAGCAGCAGCTCGAGGAAGAAGCCGCACGCTTCAACCCCGAAGCCTGGGGCATGAAGCGTTCCGGTGCCAACGAGGACTACATGTTCCTCAACCTTGGCCCCAACCACCCTTCGGCTCACGGTGCGTTCCGTATCGTGCTGCAGCTGGACGGTGAAGAGATCGTCGACTGCGTCCCGGACATCGGCTACCACCACCGTGGTGCCGAGAAGATGGCCGAGCGCCAGTCCTGGCACAGCTTCATCCCCTACACCGACCGCATCGACTACCTGGGCGGGGTGATGAACAACCTGCCCTACGTGCTCGCGGTCGAGAAGCTGGCCGGCATCAAGGTGCCGCAGAAGGTCGACACCATCCGCATCATGATGGCCGAGTTCTTCCGCATCACCAGCCACCTGCTGTTCCTGGGTACCTACATCCAGGACGTCGGCGCCATGACCCCGGTGTTCTTCACCTTCACCGACCGTCAGCGCGCCTACACCGTGATCGAAGCCATCACCGGTTTCCGTCTGCACCCGGCCTGGTACCGTATCGGTGGCGTGGCCCACGACCTGCCGCGCGGCTGGGAAAAACTGGTCAAGGACTTCGTCGACTGGCTGCCCAAGCGCCTCGACGAGTACACCAAGGCCGCCCTGCAGAACAGCATCCTCAAGGGCCGTACCATCGGCGTGGCTGCCTACAACACCAAGGAAGCCCTGGAATGGGGCGTCACCGGTGCCGGCCTGCGTTCGACCGGTTGCGACTTCGACCTGCGCAAGGCACGCCCGTACTCGGGCTACGAGAACTTCGAGTTCGAAGTGCCTCTGGCCAGCAATGGCGATGCCTATGACCGCTGCATGGTGCGCGTGGAAGAAATGCGCCAGAGCATCAAGATCATCGACCAGTGCATGCGCAACATGCCGGAAGGCCCGTACAAGGCGGATCACCCGCTGACCACGCCGCCGCCAAAAGAGCGCACCCTGCAGCACATCGAGACCCTGATCACGCACTTCCTGCAGGTTTCGTGGGGCCCGGTCATGCCGGCCAACGAGTCCTTCCAGATGATCGAAGCGACCAAGGGCATCAACAGTTACTACCTGACGAGCGACGGCGGCACCATGAGCTACCGCACCCGGATCCGCACTCCGAGCTACCCGCACCTGCAGCAGATCCCTTCGGTGATCCGCGGCAGCATGGTCGCGGACCTGATTGCGTACCTGGGCAGTATCGACTTCGTTATGGCTGACGTGGACCGCTAAGCATGAATAACACGCTTATCCAAACCGACCGTTTCGCCCTGAGCGAAACCGAGCGCTCGGCCATCGAGCACGAGATGCACCACTACGAGGACCCGCGCGCGGCGTCCATCGAAGCCCTGAAGATCGTTCAGAAGGAACGCGGCTGGGTGCCGGACGGCGCCGTGTACGCCATCGGCGAAGTGCTGGGCATCCCTGCCAGCGACGTCGAAGGCGTGGCCACCTTCTACAGCCAGATCTTCCGCCAGCCGGTCGGCCGCCACATCATCCGTGTGTGCGACAGCATGGTCTGCTACATCGGCGGCCACGAGTCGGTGGTCAGCCAGATCCAGAGCGAGCTGGGCATCGGCCTGGGCCAGACCACCGCAGACGGGCGCTTCACCCTGCTGCCGGTATGCTGCCTGGGCAACTGCGACAAGGCCCCGGCCCTGATGATCGACGACGACACCTTTGGCGACGTGCAACCTGCCGGCGTTTCCAAACTGCTGGAGGGTTACGTATGACCATCACTTCCTTCGGCCCGGCCAACCGCATCGCGCGCGCCGCCGAAACCCATCCGCTGACCTGGCGCCTGCGCGACGACGGCGAGCCACTGTGGCTCGACGAGTACCAGGCCAAGGACGGCTACACCGCTGCCCGCAAGGCACTGGCGCAGATGTCGCAGGACGACATCGTGCAGACCGTCAAGGACTCCGGCCTCAAGGGCCGTGGCGGTGCGGGCTTCCCGACGGGCGTCAAATGGGGCCTGATGCCCAAAGACGAATCCATGAACATCCGCTACCTGCTGTGCAACGCGGACGAAATGGAGCCCAACACCTGGAAGGACCGCATGCTGATGGAGCAACAGCCCCATCTGCTGATCGAAGGCATGCTGATCAGTGCCCGCGCGCTCAAGGCCTACCGCGGCTACATCTTCCTGCGTGGCGAATACACCACCGCCGCGCGCAACCTCACCCGTGCGGTCGAGGAAGCCAAGGCTGCCGGCCTGCTGGGCAAGAACATCCTGGGCAGCGGTTTCGATTTCGAGCTGTTCGTGCACACCGGCGCCGGGCGTTACATCTGCGGTGAAGAAACCGCACTGATCAACTCCCTCGAAGGCCGCCGCGCCAACCCGCGTTCCAAGCCGCCCTTCCCTGCCGCCGTGGGCGTGTGGGGCAAGCCGACCTGCGTGAACAACGTCGAGACCCTGTGCAACGTGCCGGCCATCGTCGGCAACGGCATCGACTGGTACAAGTCGCTGGCCCGCGAAGGCAGCGAAGACCACGGCACCAAGCTGATGGGCTTCTCCGGCAAGGTGAAGAACCCTGGCCTGTGGGAACTGCCCTTCGGTGTCACCGCCCGCGAGCTGTTCGAAGACTACGCCGGCGGCATGCGCGACGGCTTCAAGCTCAAGTGCTGGCAGCCAGGCGGCGCCGGTACCGGCTTTTTGCTGCCCGAGCACCTCGACGCCCAGATGTACGCCGGCGGCATCGCCAAGGTCGGTACCCGGATGGGTACGGGCCTGGCCATGGCCGTTGACGACAGCGTCAACATGGTCTCGCTGCTACGCAACATGGAAGAGTTCTTTGCCCGCGAATCGTGCGGCTTCTGCACCCCGTGCCGCGACGGCCTGCCGTGGAGCGTCAAGCTGCTGCGCGCCATCGAGAAAGGCCAGGGTCAGCCAGGCGACATCGAGACGCTGCTGGGGCTGGTCGGTTTCCTCGGCCCAGGCAAGACCTTCTGCGCTCACGCACCCGGCGCGGTCGAGCCGCTGGGCAGTGCCATCAAATACTTCCGCCCCGAGTTCGAAGCCGGCATCGCAGCCACTGCTGCACCGCGCCCGGACTTGGCCAAACCCGTTGTGGTTGGCGCATAACGAACAAGAAGACGGGCGGTCCGTGCCGCCCGTTGCCCGCGATGCTCGCCCGGATGACGGCGAACCGCAGGCATACAGCTTTCCATTAGCCACGCCCGCAGACGCGGGCCAACGAAGAACTTTGAACCATGGCCACTATCCACGTAGACGGCAAAGAGCTCGAAGTCAACGGTGCAGACAACCTGTTACAGGCGTGTCTGTCGCTAGGCCTCGACATCCCCTATTTCTGCTGGCACCCGGCGCTCGGTAGCGTCGGTGCCTGCCGCCAGTGTGCGGTCAAGCAGTACACCGACGAGAACGACACCCGTGGTCGCATCGTCATGTCCTGCATGACCCCTGCCACCGATGGCAGCTGGATTTCCATCGAAGACGAAGAAGCCCGCGTGTTCCGCGCCAGCGTCGTCGAATGGCTGATGACCAACCACCCGCACGACTGCCCGGTGTGCGAGGAAGGAGGTCACTGCCACCTGCAAGACATGACGGTGATGACCGGCCACAACGAGCGCCGCTACCGTTTCACCAAGCGTACCCACCAGAACCAGGAGCTCGGCCCGTTCATCTCCCACGAGATGAACCGCTGCATCGCCTGCTACCGCTGCGTGCGCTACTACAAGGACTACGCCGGCGGTACCGACCTGGGCGTGTTCGGTGCGCACGACAACGTGTATTTCGGCCGCGTCGAGGACGGTGCCCTGGAGAGCGAGTTCTCCGGCAACCTGACCGAGGTCTGCCCGACCGGTGTGTTCACCGACAAGACCCACTCCGAGCGCTACAACCGCAAGTGGGACATGCAGTTCGCCCCGAGCATCTGCCATGGCTGCTCCAGCGGCTGCAACATCAGCCCGGGCGAGCGCTACGGTGAACTGCGCCGCATCGAGAACCGTTTCAACGGCTCGGTGAACCAGTACTTCCTGTGCGACCGTGGCCGCTTCGGCTACGGCTACGTCAACCGTACCGACCGCCCACGCCAACCACTGCTCCAGGACGGCCAGAAACTGGGCCTGGACGCCGCGCTGGACAAGGCCGCCGACATGCTGCGCGGGCGCAACATCGTGGGTATCGGTTCGCCCCGTGCAAGCCTGGAGAGCAACTACGGCCTGCGCGAGCTGGTGGGTGCCGAACACTTCTATGCAGGCATGGAAGCCGGTGAGCTGGAGCGCGTGCGCCTGGCTTTGCAGGTGCTCAACGACAGCCCGCTGCCGGTGCCGACCCTGCGCGACATGGAAGACCATGACGCGGTGTTCGTGCTTGGCGAAGACCTGACCCAGACCGCTGCCCGCGTGGCCCTGGCCCTGCGTCAGTCGGTCAAGGGCAAGGCCGAGGCGATGGCCGATGCCATGCGCGTTCAGCCGTGGCTCGATGCCGCGGTGAAGAACATCGGCCAGCACGCCATGTACCCGCTGTTCATTGCCAGCCTGAGCGAGACCAAGCTCGACGACGTGGCGCAAGAGTGCGTGCACGCCGCGCCGGACGACCTGGCCCGCATCGGTTTCGCCGTGGCCCACGCCATCGACCCGAGCGCCCCAGCCGTCGAAGGCCTGGACGCCGAAGCCCTGGACCTGGCCAAGCGCATCGCCGACGCCCTGGTCGCGGCCAACCGCCCACTGGTGGTTGCCGGTACTTCGCTGGCCTCCAGGGCTCTGATCGAAGCTGCCGCCAACATCGCCAAGGCACTCAAGCTGCGCGAGAAGAACGGCTCGCTGAGCCTGGTGGTGCCCGAAGCCAACAGCCTGGGCCTGGCCATGCTCGGTGGCGAGTCGATCGATGCGGCGCTGGACGCCGTGATCGCCGGCAAGGCCGACGCCATCGTGGTGCTGGAAAACGACCTGTACAGCCGCGTACCGGCTGCCAAGGTCGACGCTGCCCTGGCCGCGGCCAAGGTGGTGATCGTTGCCGACCACCAGAAAACCCCGACCACCGACCGCGCGCACCTGGTGCTGCCGGCCGCCACCTTCGCCGAGGGCGACGGTACCCTGGTCAGCCAGGAAGGCCGCGCCCAGCGCTTCTTCCAGGTGTTCGACCCGCAGTACCTGGACAGCAGCATCCTGGTGCACGAAGGCTGGCGCTGGATGCACGCACTGCGTGCCACCCTGCTCAACAAGCCGGTCGACTGGACCCAGCTGGACCACGTGACCCACGCCGTGGCTGGCGTGGTGCCGCAACTGGCCGGCATCGTCAACGCCGCGCCATCGGCCGCGTTCCGCATCAAGGGCATGAAACTGGCCCGCGAGCCGCTGCGCTACTCGGGCCGTACCGCCATGCGCGCCAACATCAGCGTGCACGAGCCACGTACCCCGCAAGACCCGGACACCGCGTTCGCCTTCTCCATGGAAGGCTACTCGGGCTCCGCCGAACCGCGCCAGCAGGTGCCGTTCGCCTGGTCGCCGGGCTGGAACTCGCCGCAGGCCTGGAACAAGTTCCAGGACGAGGTCGGTGGTCACCTGCGTGCAGGCGACCCGGGCACCCGCCTGATCGAGACCCAGGGCGACAGGCTGAACTGGTTCGCCAGCGTTCCGGCGGCGTTCTCGCCGGCCCGTGGCACCTGGCAGGCCGTGCCGTTCTACCACCTGTTCGGCAGTGAAGAGAACTCTTCGCGCGCCGCCCCGGTGCAGGAGCGCATCCCGCAGGCCTACGTGGCACTGGCCAAGTCCGAAGCCGACCGCCTGGGCGTCAACGACGGCGCACTGCTGAGCCTGAACGTGGCCGGCCAGACCCTGCGTCTGCCGCTGCGCATCAATGAGGAACTGGGCGCAGGCCTGGTTGCATTGCCCAAAGGCCTGGCCGGCATCCCGCCTGCCATCTTCGGTGCATCCGTCGAAGGCTTGCAGGAGGCAGCACAATGACCTGGTTCACCCCTGAAGTGATCGATGTGATCCTCACTGTCATCAAGGCCATCGTGGTGTTGCTGGCGGTGGTGGTCTGCGGTGCGCTGCTCAGCTTCGTCGAGCGTCGCCTGCTGGGCTGGTGGCAGGACCGTTACGGTCCTAACCGCGTCGGCCCGTTCGGCATGTTCCAGATTGCCGCCGACATGCTGAAGATGTTCTTCAAGGAAGACTGGAACCCGCCCTTCGTCGACAAGGTGATCTTCACCCTGGCGCCGGTGGTGGCCATGAGCGCCTTGCTGATCGCCTTCGCGATCATCCCGATCACCCCGACCTGGGGTGTCGCGGACCTGAACATCGGCCTGCTGTTCTTCTTCGCCATGGCCGGCCTGTCGGTGTACGCCGTCCTGTTCGCCGGCTGGTCGTCGAACAACAAGTACGCCCTGCTCGGCAGCCTGCGGGCCTCGGCCCAGACCGTGTCGTACGAAGTGTTCATGGGCCTGGCGCTGATGGGCATCGTGGCCCAGGTCGGCTCGTTCAACATGCGCGACATCGTCGAATACCAGGCGCAGAACCTGTGGTTCATCATTCCGCAGTTCTTCGGCTTCTGTACCTTCTTCATCGCTGGCGTGGCCGTGACTCACCGTCACCCCTTCGACCAGCCGGAAGCGGAACAGGAACTGGCCGACGGCTACCACATCGAATATGCCGGCATGAAATGGGGCATGTTCTTCGTGGGCGAGTACATCGGCATCATCCTGATCTCGGCGCTGCTGGTAACCCTGTTCTTCGGTGGCTGGCACGGGCCGTTCGGCATCCTGCCGCAACTGTCGTTCGTGTGGTTCGCCCTGAAGACCGCGTTCTTCATCATGCTGTTCATCCTGCTGCGCGCCTCGATCCCGCGCCCGCGCTATGACCAGGTGATGGACTTCAGCTGGAAGTTCTGCCTGCCGCTGACCCTGATCAATTTGCTGGTGACCGCTGCGCTCGTGTTGCTCAACACGCCAGCTGTTGCGGCCCAGTGAGGATTTGACCCATGTTCAAGTATATTGGCGACATCGTTAAGGGCACTGGCACCCAGCTGCGCAGCCTGGTGATGGTGTTCTCCCACGGGTTCCGCAAACGCGACACCCTGCAATACCCCGAAGAGCCGGTCTACCTGCCGCCGCGCTACCGCGGCCGCATCGTGCTGACCCGCGACCCCGACGGCGAGGAGCGCTGCGTGGCCTGCAACCTGTGTGCCGTGGCCTGCCCGGTGGGTTGCATCTCGCTGCAGAAGGCCGAGACCGAAGACGGTCGCTGGTACCCCGAGTTCTTCCGCATCAACTTCTCGCGCTGCATTTTCTGCGGCCTCTGCGAGGAAGCCTGCCCGACCACCGCGATCCAGCTCACCCCGGATTTCGAAATGGCCGAGTTCAAACGTCAGGACCTGGTGTACGAGAAAGAAGATCTGCTGATCTCCGGCCCCGGCAAGAACCCTGATTACAACTTCTACCGTGTTGCAGGTATGGCCGTTGCCGGCAAGCCGAAGGGCGCCGCGCAGAACGAAGCCGAGCCGATCAACGTGAAGAGCTTGCTCCCTTAAGGAAGAAAGATGGAATTCGCTTTCTATTTCGCATCCGGTGTCGCCGTGGTGTCCACCCTGCGGGTGATCACCAACACCAACCCGGTGCATGCCCTGCTCTACCTGATCATTTCGCTGATCTCCGTGGCGATGACCTTCTTCGCCCTCGGCGCGCCGTTTGCCGGCGTGCTCGAAGTGATCGCCTACGCTGGCGCCATCATGGTGCTGTTCGTGTTCGTGGTGATGATGCTCAACCTGGGGCCGGCCTCGGTCGCCCAGGAGCGCGGCTGGCTCAAGCCCGGCATCTGGGGCGGGCCGGTGTTCCTCGCCGTCCTGCTGCTGGCCGAACTGCTGTACGTGCTGTTCGTGCAGCCGAGCGGCGCCGCCATCGGTCATACCACCGTTGACGCCAAGGCCGTGGGCATCAGCCTGTTCGGCCCTTACCTGCTGGTGGTGGAACTGGCCTCGATGCTGCTGCTGGCTGCAGCAGTGACGGCGTTCCACCTCGGCCGCAACGAGGCGAAGGAGTAAATCATGTCAGCAATTCCTCTCGAACACGGCCTGGCCGTCGCCGGCATCCTGTTCTGCCTCGGCCTGGTCGGGCTGATGGTGCGCCGCAACATTCTGTTCGTACTGATGAGCCTGGAAATCATGATGAACGCCTCGGCACTGGCATTCATCGTGGCGGGCAGCCGCTGGGCGCAACCGGACGGGCAGATCATGTTCATCCTGGTGATCAGCCTGGCCGCCGCCGAGGCCAGTATCGGCCTGGCGATCCTGCTGCAGCTGTATCGCCGCTTCCACACTCTCGATATCGATGCTGCCAGTGAGATGCGCGGATGAACCTACTCTTTCTGACCTTCGTCTTCCCCCTGATCGGCTTTGTGCTGCTGTCGTTCTCGCGCGGGCGGTTCTCGGAGAACCTGTCGGCGCTGATCGGTGTCGGTTCGATCGGCCTCTCGGCCATCGTGGCCGCCTACGTGATCTGGCAGTTCAACGTCGCCCCGCCTGAAGGCGGCGCGTACAGCCAGCTGCTGTGGCAGTGGATGCAGGTGGGCGACTTCAAGCCCAACTTCACCCTGTACCTGGACGGCCTGTCGGTGACCATGCTCGGCGTGGTGGTCGGCGTGGGCTTCCTGATCCACCTGTTCGCCTCGTGGTACATGCGTGGTGAAGCCGGCTACTCGCGCTTCTTCGCCTACACCAACCTGTTCATTGCCAGCATGCTGTTCCTGATCCTGGGCGACGACCTGCTGTTCATCTACTTCGGTTGGGAAGGCGTGGGCCTGTGCTCGTACCTGTTGATCGGTTTCTACTACAGCAACCGCAACAACGGCAACGCAGCGCTCAAGGCCTTCATCGTCACCCGTATCGGCGACGTGTTCATGGCCATCGGCCTGTTCATCCTGTTCCAGCAACTGGGCACCCTGAACATCCAGCAACTGCTGGTGCTGGCGCCGCAGAAGTTCCAGGCCGGTGATTTCTGGATCGTGCTGGCAACCCTGATGCTGCTGGGCGGCGCCGTGGGCAAATCGGCCCAACTGCCGCTGCAGACCTGGCTTGCAGACGCGATGGCCGGCCCTACCCCGGTATCGGCACTGATCCACGCCGCCACCATGGTGACCGCCGGTGTCTACCTGATCGCGCGTACCCACGGCCTGTTCGCCCTGGCGCCCGACGTGCTGCACCTGGTAGGTGTGGTCGGCGGCGTGACCCTGGTGCTGGCCGGCTTTGCCGCGCTGGTACAGACCGACATCAAGCGTATCCTGGCCTACTCGACCATGAGCCAGATCGGCTACATGTTCCTGGCCCTGGGCGTGGGCGCCTTCGACGGCGCGATCTTCCACCTGATGACCCACGCCTTCTTCAAGGCCCTGCTGTTCCTTGCCTCCGGTGCGGTGATCGTTGCCTGCCACCACGAGCAGAACATCTTCAAGATGGGCGGCCTGTGGAAGAAACTGCCACTGGCCTACGCCAGCTTCATCGTCGGTGGTGCCGCCCTGGCTGCCCTGCCGCTGCTGACCGCCGGCTTCTACTCCAAGGACGAGATCCTCTGGGAAGCCTTCGCCAGCGGCAACAGCGGCTTGCTGTACGCCGGCCTGGTGGGTGCGTTCATGACCTCGCTGTACACCTTCCGCCTGATCTTCATCGCCTTCCACGGCGAAGCCAAGACCGAAGCCCACGCTGGCCACGGCATCTCGCACTGGCTGCCGCTGGGCGTGCTGATCGTGCTGTCGACCTTCGTCGGCGCCTGGATCCACCCACCGCTGGCCGGCGTGCTGCCGCAGAGCGTCGGGCATGCCGGTGGCGAAGCCAAGCACAGCCTGGAAATCGCCTCGGGTGCCATCGCCATCGCCGGCATCCTGCTGGCCGCCATGCTGTTCCTGGGCAAGCGTCGCCTGGTTACCGCGATCGCCAACAGCGGTATCGGTCGTGTGCTGTCGGCCTGGTGGTTCGCCGCCTGGGGCTTCGACTGGATCTACGACAAGCTGTTCGTCAAACCTTACCTGCTGATCAGCCACATCCTGCGCAAGGATCCGGTTGACCGCAGCATCGGCCTGATTCCGCGTTTGGCCAAGGGCGGTCATGCCGCCATGAGCAAAACCGAAACCGGTCAGCTGCGCTGGTACACCGCCTCGATCGCCATTGGTGCCGTGCTTGTGCTCGGTGCCGTTGTTGTGGCTGCGGTCTGATATGAACCTTGCGACTTTGCGAAAGGAATTGAGCCCGTCATGATTTTGCCTTGGCTGATCCTGATCCCCTTTATCGGCGGCCTGCTGTGCTGGCTGGGTGAGCGCTTCGGCGCCACCCTGCCGCGCTACATCGCGCTGCTGACCATGTCCCTGCTGCTTGGTATCGGCCTCTGGCTGTGGGCCAACGGCGACTACACCCTGGCGCCTGCGCCGGGTGCCGCGCCACAGTGGGCCTACGAGTTCAAAGTGCTGTGGATCGAGCGCTTCGGCATCAGCCTGCACCTGGCCCTGGACGGCCTGTCGCTGCTGATGATCCTGCTCACCGGCCTGCTCGGTGTGCTCTCGGTACTGTGTTCCTGGAAAGAGATCCAGCGCCACGTCGGCTTCTTCCACCTCAACCTGATGTGGATCCTGGGCGGCGTGGTCGGTGTGTTCCTGGCCCTGGACCTGTTCCTGTTCTTCTTCTTCTGGGAAATGATGCTGGTGCCGATGTATTTCCTCATCGCGCTCTGGGGTCACAGCTCCTCGGACGGCAAGAAGACCCGGATCTACGCAGCCACCAAGTTCTTCATCTTCACCCAGGCCAGCGGCCTGATCATGCTGGTGGCGATCCTGGGCCTGGTACTGGTCAACTACGGCAACACCGGTGTGATCACCTTCGACTACACCCAGTTGCTCAAGGCCGACCTGCCGGCGGGTACCGAATACCTGCTGATGCTGGGCTTCTTCATCGCCTTCGCGGTCAAGCTGCCGGTGGTACCGTTCCACTCCTGGCTGCCTGACGCCCACGCCCAGGCGCCGACTGCCGGTTCCGTCGACCTGGCCGGTATCCTGCTGAAGACCGCGGCCTACGGCCTGCTGCGTTTTGCCCTGCCGCTGTTCCCGAATGCCTCGGCCGAGTTCGCGCCGATCGCCATGACCCTGGGTCTGATCGGGATCTTCTACGGTGCATTCCTGGCCTTCGCGCAAACCGACATCAAGCGCCTGATCGCGTTCTCCAGCGTCTCGCACATGGGCTTCGTGCTGATCGGCATCTACTCCGGCAGCCAGCAGGCCCTGCAGGGCGCGGTGATCCAGATGCTGGCCCACGGCCTGTCGGCGGCGGCGCTGTTCATCCTCAGCGGCCAGCTGTACGAGCGTCTGCACACCCGTGACATGCGTCAGATGGGTGGCCTGTGGTCGCGCATCGCCTACCTGCCGGCCATCAGCCTGTTCTTCGCCGCGGCTTCGCTGGGCTTGCCGGGTACCGGCAACTTCGTCGGCGAGTTCCTGATCCTGATCGGCAGCTTCGTCAGTGCCCCATGGGTCACCGCGATTGCCACCTCCGGCCTGGTGTTCGGCTCGGTGTACTCGCTGATCATGATCCACCGCGCCTACTTCGGCCCGGCCAAGTCCGACGAAGTACTGGCCGGCATGGACAACCGCGAACTGATCATGGTGCTGGGCCTGGCGGTACTGCTGATTGTGCTGGGCGTTTACCCGCAGCCGTTCCTGGATACCTCCGCCGCCACCATGAGTGGTGTGCAGCAGTGGCTCGGCTCCGCTTTCACTCAACTCGCTTCGGCCCGGTAAGAGCGCTATGGACCTGACGATTCAACACTTTATTGCGCTTGCGCCACTGCTGATCACCAGTATCACCATCGTCGTGGTGATGCTGGCCATCGCCTGGCGCCGCAATCACTCGCAAACCTTCCTGCTGTCGACCGTGGGGCTGAACCTGGCCCTGCTGTCGATCATCCCGACCCTCAAGGTGGCCCCGCTGGCGGTCACCCCATTGCTGACCGTCGACAGCTTCGCGTGCCTGTACATGGCGTTGATCCTGGTCGCCACCCTGGCCTGCGTGACCCTGGCGCATGCCTACCTGGGTGACGGCGGCAAGGGTTACCCGGGCAACCGCGAAGAGCTCTACCTGCTGATCCTGATGGCGGCCCTGGGCGGCCTGGTGCTGGTCTGCGCGCAACACCTGGCCGGCCTGTTCATCGGCCTGGAGCTGCTCTCGGTACCGGTGTATGGCCTGGTGGCGTATGCGTTCTTCAACAAGCGTTCGCTGGAAGCCGGCATCAAGTACATGGTGTTGTCGGCAGCCGGTTCCGCGTTCCTGCTGTTCGGCATGGCGCTGCTGTATGCCGACGCTGGCAGCCTGAGCTTCGACGGCATCGGCAAGGCCCTGGCCACCACCAGCCTGCCAAGCCTGATTGCCCAGCTGGGCCTGGGCATGATGCTGGTCGGCCTGGCGTTCAAGCTGTCGCTGGTACCGTTCCACCTGTGGACCCCGGACGTATACGAAGGTGCTCCGGCGCCGGTCGCCGCGTTCCTGGCCACCGCGAGCAAGGTGGCTGTATTCGCCGTTGTGGTACGCCTGTTCATGCTCTCCCCTGCTGCCAGCAGCGGCGTGCTGACCACCGTGCTGTCGGTGATTGCAGTGGCCTCGATTCTGGTCGGCAACCTGCTGGCGCTGACCCAGAGCAACCTCAAGCGTCTGTTGGGTTACTCCTCGATCGCCCACTTCGGTTACCTGCTGATTGCGCTGGTGGCGAGCAAGGGCATGGCGGTGGAAGCCATTGGCGTGTACCTGGTGACCTACGTGATCACCAGCCTGGGCGCGTTTGGCGTCATCACCCTGATGTCCTCGCCTTACAAGGGCCGTGATGCCGATGCCCTGTACGAGTACCGCGGCCTGTTCTGGCGTCGTCCGTACCTGACGGCGGTACTGACCGTGATGATGCTGTCGCTGGCGGGTATTCCGCTGACCGCGGGCTTCATCGGCAAGTTCTACATCATTGCTACCGGCGTCGAGTCGCAGCTGTGGTGGCTGGTGGGTGCGTTGGTGATCGGTAGTGCGATCGGGGTGTTCTACTACCTGCGCGTGATGGTCACCCTGTACCTGATCGAGCCGAACCTGCGTCGTCACGATGCGCCGTTGAACTGGGAGCAGCGTACCGGTGGCGTGATGTTGCTGGCGATTGCGATTCTGGCGTTCGTGCTGGGTGTTTATCCGCAGCCGTTGCTGGACCTGGTGCAGCATGCAGGTTTGCAGTTGCTTGGTTGAGTGCTGATGCATTGACAGGACACCCCGCTTCGGCGGGGTGTTTTGTTTTTGGCGATTGAACAACCAATACACCAAACCGCCGTTGCTCTTGATCTTGATCTTGATTGTCCGGCCTGTCAGGAGGCCGAGTGGAGGTGTCGTGCAGGGGGCGGGGCGCAGCCCCTTCGGCGTTAGCCGAAGCGAGCGACTGTTAGAGTTGCGCAGCAACTCGGGTCGCGTGCCCCCTGGACGGCGCCGGAGGGAGGGAACCCGGAGCGAAGCGTAGGGCCGTATGTTTGGCCGGGGACCTTTTGGTTACTTTTGCGTCCTTGCAAAAGTGACCCGCTGTAAGAGCGGAAGGCGTCATTCGCAGCGCTATGCATGCCGGATAAACACACCAATCGGTAAAATCGACGACCGTGAACATATCCAGAGCAGATCAAAAGCATGACTGCACTACAGATCACCCACTGTGCTTCGTCTGATACTTGCAACGTCAGATACCCGCCCAACCGTTCCGGAACCCCTTCGATGCACCCCACCCTGTCCCGCTCGTCCCTCGCCGTATTGATCGCCTGCACCGCCACCGCCCAAGCCAACCCAGGCATCGAACTCGGCCAGGTACTGATCCAGGACCAGGAACACAACGAGCTTCAGGACGCCCGTGAGCGCCTGCAGCAAATCCCCGGGGCCACCAACCTGATCGACATGCAACAGGTCGAACAAGGCCGCGTCGCCAGCAACCAGGACGTGCTCGCCTACCAGCCCGGCGTGTTCGCCCAATCCGCCGGCAACGACGGCATCAAACTGTCGATTCGCGGCTCGGGCCTCAACCGTGCCCCCGGCGCCCACGGCTCCGGCGTATACACCCTGTTCGACGGCCTGCCCCTGACCGGCCCCGGCGGCACGCCCTATGAACTGTTCGAGCCCCTGTGGCTAAGCCGCGCCGAGGTACTGCGCGGCGCCAACGGCTTCGACCGCGGCGCCCTGGCCCTGGGCGGCGCCATCAATTACGTGACCCACACCGGCTACGACGCCGCGCCCCTGCAGGTACGGGTCGAGGCCGGCAGCCGTGGCTACGGCAAACGCCAGGTCAGCTCCGGCCAGGTACTGGGTGACCTGGACTACTACGTCGCCCTCACCGACTCGGAATACGACGGCTACCAGGACCACAGCAGCGGCAGCAGCAAGGGCATCGCCGCCAACGTCGGCTACCGCTTCAACCCCAACCTGGAAACCCGCTTCTACCTGCGTTACCGCGAAACCGAAAACGAACTGGCCGGGCGCCTGACCAAGGACCAGATCAAGCACCACCCGCGCGCTGCCAACCCGCTGTACCTGAGCCGCGACGCCAGCCGCCCGCAACCGGGCAGCACCTGGCTGGGCAACAAGACCACCTTCTACCTCGATGACGACTCGCAGCTGGAAGCCGGCCTGGTCTACCACGACTACCCGATGGACCTGCGTGAAGGCACCAAGCGCCTCAAGGTGGCGTACACCGACGTCAGCGGCACGCTCAACTACCTGCGCCGCGACACCCTGTTCGGCCACGAGAGCAAGACCACCCTGGGCTGGCGCACCACCAAGCACCTGCCCAACACGGGGGCCTCGGAGTTCGTGCGGGTCGAGACCGACCCCACTCAGCCCATAGGCACCAAGACCCGCGACTTCACCTACCAGGGCTCGGACAGCGTCCTCCACTTCAGCAACGAACTGGAACTGGTGCCAGACCTGTGGCTGACCAGCGGCCTGGCGATGATCTATACCCGCCGCGAAAGCGCCGTCACCTATCCGGCCAGCGGCGGCAAGGTCAGCCAGCATGACTGGGACTACGCCCCGCGCCTGGGGCTGCGCTACGACTTCAGCCCCGCGCTGCAGCTGTACGGCAACCTGAGCCGCTCGGTGGAGCCTGCACACCCCTGGGCGCTGATCTGGAGCTCGCCAGCGATCAACGGCCTGCAGACCCAACCCATCGAGCTGCGCAACCAGACCGCCACCACCCTGGAGCTCGGCGCCCGCGGCGACTCGCGGCTGGGGCGCTGGGACCTGGCCTGGTACTACTCGGCCGTGCGCCACGAACTGCTGACAGTGGAAACCGTGGCCGCCAGCAGCACCACCAACGCCATCGTCGGCGAGGTGAATGCCAGCCCTACCGTGCACCAGGGGGTGGAAGCCAGCCTCGACAGCCTGCTGTGGGAACACAGCGGAGTTGGCCGGGTGTCGCTGCGCCAGGCCTACACCTTCAGCGACTTCCACTACCGCGATGACGCGGCGTTCGGCGACAACCGCCTGCCCGGCATGCCGATGCACTACTACCAGGCGCAGGTGCGCCTGGACCATCCCAGCGGCTTCTATGCCGGGCTCAACACGCAGATGGCCTCAAAGGTGCAGGTCGACTACGCCAACTCCTACCAGGCCGATGCGTATGCCCTGCTGGGCGCAACCTTCGGCTACGCCTCCCCCCGACAGGACTGGGCCACCTGGCTCGACCTGCGCAACCTCACCAACAAGCGCTATGCCGCAACCGTGACGCCCGGCTACGACGACAAGGGTCTCGATGCCGCACGCTCCACCCCCGGCGAAGGCTTCGCAGCCTACGTGGGCATGTCCTATAGCTGGAAGTGACGCTCGCCGGCGCCGCCTCAGGGCAGTTGCACCTGAGGCTTGGTCGCCACGAAAATCCCCCAGCTGGACATGAACAGCGCCGCGATCAACGGCCCGATGACGAAGCCGTTGAGGCCGAACACCGCCAGCCCGCCCAGGGTCGAGATCAGGATCAGGTAGTCGGGCATGCGGGTGTCCTTGCCCACCAGGATCGGGCGCAGCACGTTGTCCACCAGACCGATCACGAACACCCCGAAGGCGGCAAGCACCACACCCTGCCAGATCGAACCACTGAGCAGGAAGTACGCGGCCACCGGGCCCCACACGATGCCGGCACCCACCGCCGGCAGCAGCGACAGAAACGCCATCAGCACCGCCCACACCAGCGCACTGGGGATATCCAGCACCCAGAAGATGAACCCGCCGAGCGCGCCCTGGGTCACCGCCACCAGCAGGTTGCCCTTGACCGTGGCACGCACCACGCGATTGAACTTCAGTTGCAGGCGACGCTTCTGGTGTTCGGCCAGGGGCACCGCCGTGCGGATCTTGCGCACCAGCTCGGCGCCATCGCGCAGGAAGAAGTACAGCAGGTACAGCATGATGCCGAAGCTCACCAGGAACTCGAACGTGCCCTGCCCGAAGCTGAACGCCTGGGTGGCGAAGAACTGGCTGCCCTGCATCGCGCCCTTGGCGATCTTGTCGCGCAAGCCCTCCAGATCCCCCATGCCCAGGCGTTCCAGGCCATGCTGGGCCACAGCGGGCAGCATGTCCTTGAAGCGCTCGATGTAGCCGGCGATATCCAGTTGGCCGCTCTCGATGTTCTTGTACAGCGTGGCGCCTTCCTGAACCAGCAGCGTGCTGATGACGATCACCGGCAGAATCGCGATCAGCAGGCACACCAGCAGCGTGATACCCGCCGCCAGGTTGCGCCGCCAGCCCAGGCGCAACAGCAACCGGCGCTGCAACGGCGCAAACACGATGCCCAGGATCACCGCCCAGAACACCGCGCCGTAGTAGGGCAATAGAATCCAGATGAAGGCCAGGGTCACCAGGACCAGCAACCACATCAGGGCTTTTTGCTGCAATACCGATTCGTTCATGTCCGCTCCTTTGCGCTCTGATGATTAGTGCGCGGCGCACTGCAGAAAGTGCCGTTGCCGTGGATCAATAAAATCGGTGGTGCAGGCGCGTAGCATCCGCGCTTTTGTCGCGACCTTGCCATGACCCACCTCGCCCGACCCGAACTGCTCGCCCCTGCCGGCACCCTGAAGAACATGCGCTATGCCTTCGCCTATGGCGCCGATGCGGTCTACGCCGGCCAGCCGCGCTACAGCCTGCGTGTGCGCAACAACGAATTCGACCACGCCAACCTGGCGCTGGGCATCCAGGAAGCCCAGGCCCAGGGCAAGCGGTTCTACGTGGTGGTCAACATCGCCCCGCACAATGCCAAGCTCAAGACCTTCCTCAAGGACCTGGAACCTGTGATCGCCATGGGCCCGGACGCGCTGATCATGTCCGACCCTGGGCTGATCATGCTGGTGCGCCAGCACTTCCCGGCCATGCCGATCCACCTGTCAGTACAGGCCAATACGGTGAACTGGGCCAGTGTCGCGTTCTGGCAATCCCAGGGCCTGAGCCGGGTGATCCTGTCCCGGGAGCTGTCGCTGGAAGAAATCGAAGAGATCCGCCAGCAGGTGCCGGCGATGGAGCTGGAAGTGTTCGTGCACGGCGCCCTGTGCATGGCGTATTCGGGGCGCTGCCTGCTGTCGGGCTACCTGAACCGGCGCGATGCCAACCAGGGCAGCTGCACCAACGCCTGCCGCTGGCAGTACAGCGCCACCCCGGCCCAGGAAAACGAGGTGGGTGACATCGTGCGCGAAGTCCAGCCGACCCTGGGCGTCGGCGCCCCCACCAACCAGGTGTTCGTGCTGCAGGAAGCCAACCGGCCCGGCGAAGACATGCCGGCATTCGAGGACGAGCACGGCACCTACATCATGAACGCCAAGGACCTGCGTGCCGTACAGCACGTCGGGCGCCTGACCCGCATGGGGGTGCACTCGCTGAAGATCGAGGGGCGTACCAAGTCGCACTTCTACTGTGCCCGCACCACCCAGGCGTACCGGCAGGCCATCGACGATGCGCTGGCGGGGCGTGAATTCGACCGTTCGCTGATGCTCGACCTGGAGTCATTGGCGCAACGCGGCTACACCGAAGGCTTCTTGCGCCGCCACGTGCACGACGAGTACCAGAACTACGAGCGTGGCAACTCGGTGTCCGAGCGCCAGCAATTCGTGGGCGAGCTGACCGGGGAGCGGGTCGACGGGCTGGCCGAGGTCAAGGTCAAGAACCGTTTCGGGCTGGGCGATCACCTGGAGCTGATGACGCCGCGGGGCAACTACCATTTCGACCTGCACCAGCTGCGGGATCGCGCGGGCAACCCGCTGGAGGTGGCGCCGGGGGATGGGCACACGGTGTACCTGCCGATTCCCGAACAGGTGGAGCTGGGCTTCGGGCTGTTGTTGCGGGATCTGAATACGTAGCCACGCTATCGCGGGTCAAGCCCGCTCCCACAGGTAGTGCGCAACCCTGGTGGGAGCGGGCTTGACCCGCGATGCAACCGACGCTCAACGTGGGCTGCTGGCTACAGCTGCAGTATCCGTCTCACGTATCACCTGCACCTGGTACTGCGGGTCCGCCTTGATCTGCGCCTCGGTGAATGGAATGGTGTGCCAGTGCCCGGCCGAGAACGCACGGGTCTGGTCACTGGCATGCACCGACCCCGCCTCGCTGGACTGGGAAAACGCCAGCAGCCCCTGCGCGTGCGGCCCCTTGTCATCGAAACTGACCACTTGCAGGTAACTGGTGCCGCTGATCACGGTGCGCTTGCCCCCCTCGCCCGGCACGCTCTGCATGGCGTTGTACACCCCAAGGCTCGATGGCCCGCCATGCATCGGCGTGCCGTCGCCCGCCTGCTGGATCTGCCCCCACTGCACATTCGCACTCAGCCCGGCCTCGGCCACCTGCGCCTGCGACGCCAATGCCGCCTCACGCACGGCCCTGGCCACCTCGGCACGCTCCAGCGCAAGGCCGCGTGGGGTGTGCTGGGGGTCGGCCGGATCGAATGCCACGCGCCAGAAACCACCGTGCTCCTGCAACGCCTGCAGGATGTTCTGAAAGTGCACCAGGCCGATGCCACTGGCCAGGCCGGCCTTGCCATCCCACGCCGCCAGGCTGTCGCATACGGCCTTGAGCTGCGGATCGGCCGTCGCGCCGGTGCACCACTGCAGCAGGTCGGGCAGCGCCAGCTCGGCCAGGTACACCTTGTCGTCCATGACCATGTGGTGCAGGTCCTGCGCGCTGATCTTGCCGGGGCGGTTCAACCGCTGCAGGGCAAAGCGGCTGCGCGGGCCCAGGGGCACGTCTTCGCGGCTGATGATCGGCGAGTAGCCGCGCAGCGGCTGCGCCGGGTTGACCATCCAGGCCGAATCGTTGGAGTGCTGTACGAAGTCGCCACGCAGCAGGCTGGGCTGCAGTTGCGCGGGGAAGATACCGGGCTGCGCCGCTCGCGCATCGACCTTCCAGTTGCAGGCGCTGCGCGAACCGTCGAGCACGATCAGTTCCAGGCCCGCCGCCGGGTCGCTGCACTGCGCCAGCAGCGGCGCATCCACATAGGGCACCACCGACTGGTTCAGGTACAACGCCTGCCCGCTGGCATCCACTGCCAGGGTGTTGACCCAGGGTATGCCCTGCAGGCGCTGCACCGACTGCTGCAGGGCCTGCAGGCTGTCGGCCTGGTTCATGCTGTACCACTGCTGCAGCACGCGGGTGTTGCCCAGGTTGGCATCACGCAGGCTGAAGGCCACCTGCCCGGTCCAGTCCAGCCGCCCGGGCCACTGTACCAGCGGGCCATAGATCGTGCCGTACAGCTCGCGGGTGACCACCTGCTGCTGGCCGTCCTCAGCCTTGACCGACACGCTCACCGGCTGGCGGGTCATGGGGGTGGACACGCCGTCGAGCAGGTAGCGGGTCGAGTCTTTCGGGTCCAGTTGCAAGCGGTGCAAGGTGAAGTGCCGGGAGGTGTCGACGGTGTGCGTCCAGGCCAGATGCCGGTTGAAACCGATATTGATCAGCGGCAGGCCGGGCAACGCGGCGCCCATCACGTTCAGCTTGCCGGGGATGCTCAACTGCATCTGGTAGAAGCGCATGCCACCCACCCACGGGAAATGCGGGTTGGCCAGCAACAGGCCACGGCCATTGGCCGAACGCTCGTGCCCTATCGCCACCGCGTTGCTGCCGCGCTCAAGCGCAAAGTTGGCCTGGCGCGCCTGGGCCACACTGAAGGCCGCAGCCGGCAACCCCGCCGCTGCACCGGGGGGCACGGCACCGGCCACGGCTTCGACGAACTGCCCGGCCCCACCCTCGACCAGCAGGCGACGGGTCAGCTTGACCAGGTCCAGGGCGGTGATGGGGCGCAGCCACTCGGCCTGCTGGCACTGGGCAGGCAGGCCCTGGGCAGTGCGCTCGGCCAGCGCGCGGTTGTAGCCCAGCGCGTAGCCTTCGAGCAATGAACGGATCGGCGCCGGTTGCGCCTGCCAGTACGCAGACACCGCCGCCGGCGTGTTCAGCCAGGTGAAAAACACGTCGCTGGCCAGGTTTTCACGCTGCTCCAGGGTCAGCGCCTGCGGCCCGAAGAACCGCGAGCGCTCACCGTTGACGGTCACCACTTCGTTGGCCAGCAGGCACAGGTTGTCCTGCGCGTAGGCATACCCGATGCCATAGCCCAGGCCACGCTCATCGCGGGCCACGATGTGCGGCACACCGAAGCTGGTGCGGCGGATCTCGGCCCGGGCCTCGCCCGGCGGCGCCTCGCGGGCGTGGGCTGAACAACTCAGAGCAACCAGCAGGGCCGTCAGGCAGAACGAGGGGATCGAGCGATTGGCAGACACGCGGACTCCGGCAGCATCAGGGTGAACGAACATCCTGACTAGACGAATTTCATCATGAAAATTTACCGCTTTTGCGCCGCTCGTTCGTCTCTCTCTACATAAAGGCAATATTTTTTGCCTTGCCGATGCAGATTTGCCGCGCTCGTTCGTCTTATAGAGTGAGAGCACCACACGCAAACTGGACAGGCTCGGGAAAGGGAGTTTTCACATGTACAACCAGCAACAGCCAATCACACCGCTGCGTTTCAGACGCAAAGCCCACGCGCCGCTGCCGGAAAAGCCCGAAGCGGCTGAACCGGACCGCGCCGGCAACGAACATATCCGCGAACTGCTCAAGGCATTCGGCCTGCGCACCAGCCTGATCCGGCTGAAGGTCATCGATGCGCTGCACGCGGCCGCCAGAGAGGGGCGCAGTATCGGGGTGCGCGGGGTGCACAGCCAGCTCGAGCAGCTGGATATTCCGCTGTCGTTCCTGAGCGTTCGCGAAGTGCTCAAGCGCCTGTGCGTCGAGGGTGTGATCAGCCTGGGCAGCGACAAATGCTACAGCCTCAACCCCGAGGCTCGCGCGGTGCTGGAACAGCCGGTTTCACGCTAGGCCAACGGCCGGGTGACGCCGGCCGCAGCCTCGCAAGCGGTCAGAACTTGACCTTGCGCCGCATGATGCCGTTCACGATCACGGCCAATACGGCTACGCCGATGGCGATGTACTGGAACACCTTTTCGCTGATCACGCCGGCGTTCTGCAGGTACGAGCCGCCTAGCATGATTGCCAGCACCACCAGGGCAACCAGGATCGAGTATTTCAGGCGTTGAGCTTGAGTCATTGAAAAATCCTTACGACAACGGGTTTGAGGGCCCTACTGCGGCCGGCGGCCATGATACAACGCCACGTCACGCAGGAGGATGTTTCCCGGTTTTTCCCGACGCGACAACCTGAAATCATCCGCCAGGTGTGCCCGTGCCTTGCGTTCAGGGTTGAGCAACCTGAACCACAGCGCTGGAGCAGGCTCGCCGTAGACACGCGGCCACGCCCTCCCTGGCGCCGCTGGTTCCTACAACAGACCACCGACTTCCTCACGCAATGTGTACGGAAAGACTACCTCCCCTGACCCGCTTGCTGCCTAGATCTCCCCTTGGCGGTTGACCGAGAATTCCTTCAGGCCACTTGGCAGTTCAACGCTGTCGACGTGGGGCGCGCCGCACCTGGCAAGGATGCTCAGGCACGGACGGCACCCGATGAAGTGGCCCCTTCGCTCATACCGCCAACAAGGAAGTCATCATGGAACTGTGTGACCTGAACAAGATCGACATCGAACAACTGCCCCAGTCACTGCAGATGCTCATCGAATGCATCGGGCTGGAGCATGCCTACCGCCTGACCACCATCTACGGCGGCCGCCCCAAGTACATTCCCAAGCACCGCGAGCGCACCACGCTGGCCGAGATCCTGCCAACCGAAGCGCTGGATGCATTGATCAAGCGCTACGCCGGCATGGCGCTGGAGATTCCCAAGGCCGACCACTTCAATCGCCAGCTGCGCAACCAGCAGATCCAGCAGGAAAGCTCCAATGGCCAGTCACGCAGCGTGCTGGCCGACAAGTACGGATTGAGCCTGCGCCAGATCGGCAACATCCGGCGCCAGGAAGCGCACACGCGCTAGACACACCCTGCACACAACAACGCCAGGCGCGAGCGGTCGCGCCTGGCATTGTTGTGTGCGCAGCCCTTGACGGGCCGTATCAGAAGTCGCGCTTGTAGAAGATATCCAGCGAGCTGGCGATACCGCTGGCAGCCTCCAGGTAGACCTTCTTGCTGAGCAGGTAGCGCAAGGCGATGGTGTTGGCCGGCTCGAACACCCCTACGCCGTAGCGCAGGCTCAGGCGCTCGGTCAGCTTGCCGCTGGCCACCACGCTGGTGTTGTCGCCGCTGCCCTGGGTGTCGAGCTGGAAGTCCTCGATGCCCAGGCTCGATGCCAGGCTGCCGGTAATCCCCGCGCTGCCCGCCAGGCCCAGGCCCAGGGCCGCCTCCGCCAGCATGTTGTTGTCTTCGCCGGTATTGCCCAGCGGACGCCCCAGCACCAGGTACGACAAGGCCTGCTCCTGGCTCATCGCCGGCTCGGAAAACACCTGGGTGGTGGGCTGTTCGGCGCTGCCGCTGAGGCGGATGCCGGCAATCACGTCGTCGGTCTGGCGAATGGCCTCGATGTCCAGGTAGGGCTGGTCGATCGGCCCGGCAAACAGCAGCCGCGCACGGCGGATGGTCAGGCGCTGGCCATAGGCGCGGTAGCGCCCATCGGCCAGGCTGAGCTCGCCACGGGTATCGAGGTTGTCGCCAATGTGCACGCGCCCCAGCAGGTTGGCGGTCAGGCCGAAGCCGCTGAATGCCAGCTTGTCCTGCCCCACCTCCACGTCGATGTCCATGGCCACGGCCATCGGCGCCTTGCCCTGCTCGGTCTGGTGGCCGACGATGACCGTGTCATCCGACACCTTTACAGTCGAAGGCGGCAGTTCGCGCACGGTGATCTTGCCCTTGGGCACCAGCACCTTGCCGGTGACCGCGAGCTTTTCGCCGATCATGTGGATCTTCAGGTCCGGCGCCACCTCCAGGTTGGCGTAGGGTTCGACGGTGACCGGCAGGCGCTGCCCCTGCAGTTGCAACTCCACCGCCAGGCCCTGGGCCCAGCCGATCTGGCCACTCAGGCGGCCCTGGCCGACCGGGCCGCTCTTCCACTCGCCGCCCAGTTGCACCTGCTCGCCTGCGATCTGTGCCCGCAGGCTGAGGTCGCTGAGGCTGATGGGCAACTCGGCCCCCGACACTTCGCCATTGCTCAGCGTCAGGTTGCCGTTGACCTGGGGCGCCAGCAACGTACCGGTGATCTGTCCGCTGCCGTTGAGCTGGCCAGCCAGGCGCTCGACCATCGGCGCGAACGGCCGGCCCACCGACAGGTCCAGCCCGCTCAGGCGGAAGTCTCCGCTCAGCGGCTTGTTGCGCGCCAGCGGGTCGATGCGCGCCGACAGGGTCAGCTCGCCCAGGCGCCCGCCCACGAACTCCAGGCGCGTGTCCACGCGGCGCGGGCCCAGGGTGCTGTTCAGGCGCAGCGCCTGGTACGGGAAGTCCAGCCATCGATCCTTTTCCCGCACCCGCAAGGTGCCGCCACTGGCGTCTACCACGATCGACCCCTTGGGCCCGCTGGCCGGCAGGTCGAGGTTGATGTCGGCATTGAGCATGCCCTGCCAGGCGAAGTCCTTGGGCAACCACTGCGCCAGGCTTTGCAGCGGGAACTGCTTGAGGTGGTAGCGCAGGCGCGGGTCGGGCATCAGGCGCTGGTCTTCACCACACAGGCTGGCCTGCCCGGAGCGCCAGCAATGGGCGCCGAAATCCACCTGCCCATTGGCCAGGCGCTGCAACCTGGCCGGTGCCTGCAGCTGCCAGTCCTGCCCGCCCGCCTGCACCTGGCCGCTGGCCAGGCGTCCGCGCCAGTTGCCCTTGTCGAGCTGACCGTCCAGGCCCAGGTCGAGCTTGAGTTGCGGCCCATCGAGGGCCAGGTGCAATTGCTGCTTGCCAATGTCGCCCTGGCCTTTGGCGGTCAGGGTGCCCAGGTTGGTTTCGCCCAGGCGGATCGACCCGGCCTGCAGGTCGATCAGGGCACGCTGGGCGCTGTCCAGCCGGGCGTCCAGGTCAAGGCGTTGCACGCGGTTTTCGGCCTGGCCCAGTTGCTGGCCCTGCAAGGTCAGTTGCCCCTGCGGCGCCTTGAGCGTACCGGCCACATCGAGCCGGCCCTTGAGCTGGCCTTGCAGTTGCGGCCACAGCTGGCCCAGGCGCGGCAGGTTGAGGTCAAGCTGACCGGCCAGGCGTTGCTGCACACTGGCGCTGCCGTTGATCTTGTTGTCCCCCAGCTGGATCAGCAAGGTGCCCAGGGTCCAGTTCTCGCCTGCACCGTCGGCCTTGGCCTGCAGCACGGCGGGCTGGCCGCGCAATCGCCCCTTGAGGTCCAGGTCGGCATTCAGGCGCAGCGTGTCGCCCTTGAGTTCGCCCTTGCTGCGCAGCGGGCCCGCCAGGGTGCCCGGCAGCTCGGCCAGCCAGTACGCCGGGTTGAGCGCCGACAATTCCAGTGCCGCGTCCCACGCCACGCCCTCGGCAAACTGCACGGCGACGCTGCCGGCCACCTTGCCCTGGCCGGCTTCAAGGGCCAGCTGTGGCAGGCTGACCTGGCCCAGGTCGCCCTTGAACGGGCTGCTGACCTTGAAGGCACCTGCCGGCCCGTCCAGGTCGCCACTGAAATCGCCCTGGTAGTTGCCGTCGCGGTAGTTGACCTTGGCGTTCAGGCGCCGCAGCGTGACCTGCGGAGCCTCGTCCAGCGGGTACAGGCGCAGCCACGGGAAGTCCAGCCAGTCGATGCTGGCATCGGCAACCAGACCGCTCTGCCAGTCGGCAGTGGCGCTGAGCGTGACACGCTGTTGCGCGGCGGCGCTCAGGTCCAGGGCAGCGATCTGGGCGCCCTTGGCATCCACCCGGCCACGCAGGCTCAGGCTGATCGGCCCCTGCTCGGCCGGCAGGCGACCGGCGCCCACCAGTTGGTAACCTTTTGCCAGGTCGCCATAGGCACTGAGTTCCAGCTGCTCGAACTGCAGGGTGTCCGGCAATCCGGCCGATGGCTTGAAGCCGGTGGCGCTCAGGCGTACCTGGGCCGGCAGGTGCTCGGCCAGGGGCTGCAATTGACCCGCCAGGCGCCCTTGCAGGTAGCCGCTGCTGTCGGCCTGCAGGTCGAGGCTTTTCTGCAGGTCGCCTTTTATCTGCACCGCCAGTTGCCAGGGCTGGTCGTCGATGGCCGGCAGTTGCACCTGACCCTGCAGCTGCAACGGCCAGTCACCCACCGGTTGCAGCAGGCCGCTGAGGTTCAGGCTGAGGTCTTCGCGTTGCAGGTTCAGGCTGTCGATCTGCAGGCCCTGGGCGGTCCAGTGCGCAGCCAGTTGCAACTGGCTCAACTGCTCGCTGCCGTCCAGATGCAACTGGCCGACCTGTACTTCGCCCAGTTCGATCGCCACTGGCAACTGGAGGCTGGGCAACTGCAGCGGCCCGCTGTCGGGCGCTGCCTCGCTGGGGGCGAAGTCCAGGTTGACCTGCCCGGCGCGCAGCTGGTCGATGCACAAGGTCATGCGCAACAGGCAGCCGGGCGACCAGGCAAACACCGGCGCAAGCACTTCGACACGGTCCTCGCCCTGCTGCCAGATCAGCCGATCGGCCTGCCATTGCCCGCCAAGGCGGCCTTGAAAATTGTCCAGCTGCAAGCCCGGCACCAGGCTCAAGGCCCAGCGGCTGCCGGCCTGGGTACCCAGCAGGATACCCACGGCCAGCACCAGCACGACCAGCAGCGCCAGCAGGGCCAGCCCGCCGCGTTTCAACACCTTGCTCACAACTCGGGCCCCATGGAAAAGTGCAAACGTATGCCGCCGTCATCGTCCAGCGCCTTGGCCAGGTCGAGCCGCAGCGGGCCGACCGGCGACACCCAGCGCACACCGAAGCCGACGCCGGTCTTGAGGCTGGGAAGCTCCAGGCTGTTGAACGAGTTGCCCTGGTCGACGAAGGTCGCCAGGCGCCACTTCTCGGCGATCGAGTACTGGTACTCGGCACTGGCGGCCACCAGGTAGCGCCCGCCGATACGGTCGCCATCGGCGTTCTTGGGTGAAAGGGTCTGGTAGTCGTAGCCACGCACGCTCTGGTCGCCACCGGCAAAGAAGCGCAGCGAGGGGGGCACCGACTTGTAGCCGTTGGTGGCGCTGCCGCCGAACTGCACCCGGCCCAGGAAGCGGTGGTTCTGCGCCACGGTGGTCAGGCCCTTGAGCAGCACGTTGCCATGCAGCAGGTTGGTGTCGGACAGCAGCCCTTCCTTGGCCACCTGCGCGTCGAACTGCAAGCGGTAGCCGTTGTGCGGGTCGATGCGGTTGTCGCTGCGCAGGTAGCTGTAGCTCACACCCGGCATCAGCAGGGTGCTCAAACCCGAATCATCACCCAGACGGTACTCTTCGCGCTGCCACTTGAGCGATACCACGCGCTGCCAGCCGCTGGGCAGCTTGCTGTGCCATTCCGGGCCCACGGTGAGCAGTTTGCTGAGGCTGTCGGTGCCGGCGATCTCTTCGTTCTGGTAGCCGCCGGCAAAGCGCAGCTTGTCGGTCAACGGCGGGTCGAGCGGTATGTCGTACCACAGGCCGACGTTCTGGCGCGGCGCCGAAAGCTCGGTTTCCAGGCCATAGCTGTGGCCTTGCGGGTTGACCCAGTGGCGGGTCCAGTTGGCCTTGCCGCGCGGCCCGACGTCGGTCGAAAAGCCCAGGCCCAGGCCCATGGTGCGGGGCTTGCGGGTTTGCAGTTGCACCTCTACCGGGATGCTCTGCGCCACGGCGGCAGTGGGCGCAGCGTCGACCCGCACGCCTTCGAAGTAGCCGCTCGATTGCAGCGCGTTGTTCAGTTCGGCGATCAGTTCGGAGTCGTAGGGGGTGCCTTGCTTGAAGGGCACCATGCGTTGCAGCAGGCTCTCGTCGAACGGCGCGTCGCCTTCGAAGCGAACCTTGCCCAGCTGGTAACGCGGGCCGCTGTCGTACACCAGTTCGATGTCCGCCACACCCGCCGCCGGGTCGACCGCCAGGCGCTGGCGCAGGAAATGCCCGCTGAAGAAACCGTAGCGCGAGGCCTGGTTCTGGATCAGCCGCTTGGCGTCCTCGTAGTTGCCATGGTTGAGCACTGCCCCAGGCCGCAGCGCCTTGCTCGAAGGAACCCGGAAGGCCGTCATCTCGCTGGCCGGGCCCTCGACGCGCACGGTCACCTCGCGCAGGCGCACCGGCTCGCCCGGCTCGATGCTGAGCACCAGTTGCGGGCCCTTGTCGGCCTTGGGCGAAGGTTTGACCTGGCTGTCGATCTGCGCCTGGTAGTAGCCCAGAGCCTGGGCGGCTTTTCTGGCCTGCTCCACGGCGCCGCGGCTGAAGCGCAGCAGCGCTTCTTCATCGCGGGTGCCAAGGCTGCCGATATAGCCTTCGACGTTGGCCTTGAGCTCGTTGTTGGCGGGCTTGATGCGTACTACCAGCTCGCTCTGTGCGTACACCGCGCAGCTGGCAACCCATAAAATCAACCCGCAGGTGAATCGTCCTGAATACGTCATAGGCGCGGATGCTACCAGAGCTTGGCGGTTGCCCGCAGCTCGCCGACGGTCTGATACACCACCCCTTCAGGCCTGTGCCTGGCGCAAACGCTGGGGATTGGGATGAAAAAACACATGCTCGCGGATTGGTCCTACAGCAATTTCACCGATTTCCAGGTAGCCCTGTCGCTTGTAGAACTCGAGGTAGTGGTCATTGCCGGTATTCAGTACCACCCCTTCGGACTGTTCGTCCTCGGCGCACCAGTCATGCAGCGCCAGCAGCAACTGTTCGCCATAGTGATGGCCCTGGAACTGCGGGTGAATGCCCAGTAGCGGCAGCACATGCACCGCGTCGCCCGGCACACAGGCCATGACCGCGGCCTGGTAGTCCAGGTAGCGCCGGGTACAGCGCAGGCCGGCGCTCAGCAGCATGCGCAGGCGCCACGCCCAGCTCTCGGTGATGCCCAGGCGCCGCTGCGGCGGGGCGATCAGCGCGATGCCGATCAGCCGGTCCTGCACCAGCAGGCCCAGCGCCGGCAGGTCCTGGAAGAAATGCTGACGCACCAGCTCGCGTACCGTGGCGCGCACGCGATGGTCGTAACCGGGGCGATCGGCCTCGAACAGGTAGCGAAAGGTCGGCTCATGCCGGTAGGCCTGGTACAGCAGCGAGCGCGCCTCACGGCTGTAGCCGCTGTCGAGCTGACGAACTTCGGCCGGTACGGCAGGGGTATCGGACATGGTGACTCTCCTGGTGGGCTTCAATGCCTCTTTCTGAGTAGTGCGCGCTGGCCAACGTTCCCTTTGACTATAGGCCAGGACGCCACGCGTGCTGACACGCCGGGCGCCATCGGCTAGCATTCCCGATTTGCTCAGGATTGCGCCCCCCATGAAGATCGTCTCGTTCAACATCAATGGCCTGCGCGCCCGCCCCCATCAACTGGCCGCGCTGATCGAAAAGCACCAGCCGGACGTGATCGGCCTGCAGGAAACCAAGGTGTCCGACGAGCAGTTCCCGCTGGCCGAGGTGCAGGCGCTGGGCTACCACGTGCATTTTCACGGGCAGAAGGGCCACTACGGTGTCGCCCTGCTGTCGCGCCAGGCGCCGCTGAGCCTGGTCAAGGGCTTCAGCACCGATGAAGAGGACGCGCAGCGGCGTTTCATCTGGGGCACCTTCGCCGACGAGCACGGCAACCCCATCACCATCATGAACGGCTACTTCCCCCAGGGCGAAAGCCGCGACCACCCCACCAAGTTCCCGGCCAAGCAGCGCTTCTACGAAGACCTGCAGGCCCTGCTCGAATCCCGATTCCAGAACGACCAGCCACTGGTGGTGATGGGCGATGTGAACATCTCGCCCGAGGACTGCGACATCGGCATCGGCCCCGACAATGCCAAGCGCTGGCTGAAGACCGGCAAGTGCAGCTTCCTGCCCGAAGAGCGCGAGTGGATGGCGCGCCTGAAGAACTGGGGCCTGACCGACAGCTTCCGCCATCTGCACCCGGAAGTGGCCGACCGCTTCAGCTGGTTCGACTACCGCAGCCGCGGCTTCGAGGACGAGCCCAAGCGCGGGCTGCGCATCGACCTGATCCTGACCTCCCAGGCACTGCTGCCGCGCATCAAAGCCGCCGGGGTCGACTACGAGTTGCGTGCCATGGAGAAACCCTCCGACCATGCGCCGATCTGGCTGGAACTGAACTGAGTCATGCGCTCGATGGCAGTCATTGGACTGTCATCGATCTGTCTTAATCTGCGCTCACCATCTTGAGTGCAGAGCACCCCCGGCAATGTTGCGATCTTTCTGTCTGCTGCTTGGCCTGCTGCCGGCGCTGTGCTGCGCCGAGTCGGCCAGCCTGCGCCTGCAAGGCTCCAATACCGTGGGCAGCGTGCTCGGCCCCGCGCTGGTACGCGGCCTGCTGCAGGCCCAGGGCGCCCGGTCGATCCAGACCCTGCCCGGCGCACGACCCAACGAGGTGTGGGTGCAGGGGGTTTCGCCACAGGGCCAGACACTGCGCGTGAGCATTGCCGCCCATGGCTCGAGCACCGGCTTTGCCGCGCTCAAAAGCGGCGACGCCGACCTGGCGGCCACCTCACGCCCGATCAACGACAGCGAGCAGCAGGCGCTGCACGCGCTGGGCGACCTGAAAAGTGCCGACGCCGAACAGGTCATCGCCCTCGATGGCGTGGCCGTCATCGTGCACCCGGACAACCCGCTGCCCCAGCTGAGCACCACGCAACTGGCGCAGATCTTCGCCGGCCGCATCACCACCTGGGATGAACTGGGCGCCGGCAGCGGGCCGATCCACCTCTACGCCCGCGATGACCGCTCGGGCACCTTCGACACCTTCAAGGCCCTGGTGCTGGACGCCCAGCAGTATTCGCTGGCCAGCCACGCCAGGCGTTTCGAGTCCGGCGAGCAGTTGGCCGACGAGGTCAGTGCCGACCGCCAGGCCATCGGTTTCAGCAGCCTGGCGTCGGTGCACGGGGCCAAGGTGCTGGCCATCGTCGACGGCACCTCCCAGGCCATGCTGCCGACCCCCGCCCTGGTGGCCAGCGAAGACTACCCGCTGTCGCGGCGACTGTACCTGTACCTGCCGCCCGCCCAGCGCAACCCGCTGGCCAGTGCCCTGGTGGAGTTCGCCCAGAGCGCAGCGGGCCAGGCCATCGTGGCCAGCAGCGGGTTCGTCGCACAGCAGGTGCGGCCGGTCCAGGTACAGGCCTTGCCGGGGATGCCGGCGCAGTACCGCCAGTTGATCGCCAACGCCAGGCGCCTGAATGTCAATTTCCGCTTCCAGGAAGGCAGCGCCAGCCTCGACAACAAGGCACTTCGCGATGTGCAGCGCGTGCTGGAGTATCTGCGCGAACACCAGAAGCTGCAGCACAGCGTGGTGCTGGTGGGGTTTGGCGACGCCAAGGACGACCCCGACCGCGCCGCCCTGCTCTCGCGGCTGCGGGCCATGGCGGTACGCCGCGAACTGGTGCGCGAAGGGGTGAACCTGCGCGAAGTGACGGGCCTGGGCGGTCAGATGCCCGTGGCGACCAATGCCGCCGAGGAAGGCCGAATCCGCAACCGCCGCGTGGAAGTCTGGGTCTACTGACCCACCCACCCGGGAAACCATTTGTAACAGCCTCCCCCCTCACCCTTTCCAGAGGCGAGCTAGGCTTTGGCTCAGTGACACCGGGCCCCTCTGACGGCTGATCGCCGCCATGTCGGAGTCACAGTTGTTTTCATACAACTACGACGACAAGGAGGGGCTCATGAGCGCTCTGCCGTTATTTCTCTTCGACGATTTCCTGGGCACGGCCGTGTGGCTGTGGCTGGTGTTCATCACCCTGGTGGTGGCTCTGCTGGTCCTGGACCTTGGCGTGCTCCACCGTCGCCCGCACGACATCGAAATGCGCGAAAGCCTGCTGCTGTACTCGGCCTACTTCAGCGTGGGGCTGCTGTTCGGTGGCTGGGTGTGGCTGGAGCTGGGTGCGCAGAGCGCGCTGGAGTTCTACACCGGGCTGCTGGTGGAGCAGTCGCTGTCGATGGACAACGTGTTCGTCATGGCGATGATCTTCGGCTTTTTCGGCATCCCGCGCCGCTACCAGCACCGCGTGCTGTTCTGGGGCATTCTGGGCGTGGTGGTGCTGCGCGCCCTGATGATCGGCCTGGGCAGTGCGCTGGTGCAGGAATTCGACTGGATACTGTACCTGTTCGGCGCATTCTTGCTGTTTACCGGCCTCAAGATGCTGTTCACCCGCCACGAAACGCACCCGGACCTGGCACACAACCCGGTGATCAGGTTCGTGCGCCGGCACATGCGCGTGACCGATGACCTGCATGGGGCGCGCTTCTTCGTGCGCCTCAAACCGGCTGGCCAGCCCAGGGCACTGCTGTACGCCACACCGCTGTTCCTGGCCCTGGTGCTGATCGAGCTGGCCGACCTGGTGTTCGCGGTAGACAGCGTGCCGGCCATCCTGGCGATCACCCAGGACCCCTTCATCGTGTACACCTCCAACATCTTCGCCATCCTGGGCCTGCGTGCGCTGTACTTCGCCTTGGCGGCGCTGGTGCACCGCTTTGTTTACCTCAAGTACGCCCTGGCGCTGGTGCTGATATTCATCGGCGGCAAGATCTTCGCCCACGGCCTGATCGGCAAGGTGCCGCCGCTGCTGTCGCTGTGCGTGACGTTCGGGCTGCTGGCCGGTGGCGTGCTGCTGTCGCTGTTCAAGACACGAACGGCGGCCGAGGAGGTGAAACGGGTGGAGTAGCCTCGGGCAGCGTGTCGATACCCTCGCGGATCATGCCCGCCGCACCCGGTCAGCAGGCGATCCGCGAGGGCATCGACGCGGGCTCAGTGCCCGCTGCGCAGCATCTCCCGGGGCACGTACTTGCCGATCTCGTACTTGCCGATCGCCGCGCGGTGCACTTCATCCGGCCCGTCGGCCAGGCGCAGGGTGCGTTGCATGGCGTACATGTAGGCCAGCGGGAAGTCGGCACTGACCCCTGCCCCGCCGTGAATCTGGATGGCCCGGTCGATCACCTTCAGCGCCACGTTCGGTGCCACCACCTTGATCTGCGCGATCTCGCTGCGGGCCACCTTGTTGCCGACGGTGTCCATCATGTAGGCCGCCTTGAGGGTCAGCAGCCGGGCCATGTCGATCTCCATGCGCGAGTCGGCGATCTTGTCGATGTTGCCACCCAGGCGCGCCAGCGGCTTGCCGAATGCGGTGCGCTCGGCCGAACGCTTGCACATCAGCTCAAGGGCACGCTCGGCCATGCCGATCGAACGCATGCAGTGATGGATGCGCCCCGGCCCGAGACGGCCCTGGGCGATCTCGAAGCCGCGCCCTTCGCCCAGCAGCACGTTGTCATACGGTACGCGCACGTTCTCGAACAGCACCTCGGCGTGGCCGTGGGGCGCATCGTCGTAGCCGAACACCGGCAACGGGCGAACGATCTTCACCCCCGGTGCATCGGTAGGCACCAGGATCATCGAGTGCTGCTGGTGACGCGGCCCGTCCGGGTTGCTCAGGCCCATGAAGATCATGATCTTGCAACGCGGGTCGCAAGCGCCGGAGGTCCACCACTTGCGGCCGTTGATCACCCACTCGTCACCGTCGCGCACCGCCCGTGCGGCCATGTTGGTGGCATCGGACGAGGCCACGTCGGGCTCGGTCATGGCGAACGCCGAACGGATCTCACCGCGCAGCAGCGGCTCCAGCCACTGGCGTTTCTGCGCCTCGCTGCCGTAGCGCACCAGGACCTCCATGTTGCCGGTGTCCGGGGCCGAGCAGTTGAACGGTTCCGGCCCCAGCAGCGAGCGACCCATGATTTCGGCCAGGGGCGCGTACTCCAGGTTGGTCAGGCCGGCGCCCAGCTGCGACTCGGGCAGGAACAGGTTCCACAGGCCCTCGGCCTTGGCCTTGTCCTTGAGTTCTTCCATGATCGCGGTCGGCTGCCAGCGATCACCTTCGGCAACCTGGCGTTCGAACACCGCCTCGGCGGGATATACATAGGCGTCCATGAACGCGGTGACGCGTTCGCGCAGTGCCTGGACCTTGGGTGAATAGGCGAAATCCATGAGCGGTACCTGCTGGGAAAGGCGAGTGATTTAAGAGATCTGGCTTGGATGCTAGATCACCGGGCAAAATCCACCTAGCCTATTCTCGGCGTGTATAAACATTCATAACCGATATATGATCGGGCCATAACTCCAACAAGAGCGGCATCCATGAACCTCAGCAAGGTCGATCTGAACCTGTTCATCGTCTTCGATGCGATCTACACCGAAGCCAACCTGACCCGTGCCGGGCAGATCGTCGGCATCACCCAGCCTGCGGTGTCCAATGCGCTGGCGCGGCTGCGCGAGACCTTCAACGACCCGCTGTTCGTGCGCACGGCCCAGGGCATGGTGCCCACGCCCATGGCCCAGAACATCATCGGCCCGGTGCGCAATGCCTTGTCGCTGCTGCGGGTGTCGGTGCAGGAGAGCCGCATCTTCAACCCCTTGCAGGCCAACAAGACCTTCCGCATCAGCATGACCGACCTTACCGAGGCGGTGGTGCTGCCATCGCTGTTCCAGCGCCTGCGCCGGCTGGCGCCGAACGTGGTGATCGAGAGCTTTCTGTGCAAGCGCCGCGAGACCACCAAGGAGCTGGCCGCCGGACGCCTGGACTTTGCCGTGGATGCACCGCTGAACACTGACCCGCAGGTGCGTCACGTCAAGCTGATGCAGGACCCGTTCGTGTGCGCGATGCGCCAGGGCCACCCGCTGGCCAGGGACAGCATCAGCCTGGAGGATTACCTGAGCCTGACCCACATCCAGATCTCCAGCCGGCGCAACGGCCTGGGTTACGTGGACCTGGCGCTCGGCAAGCAGGGGCTCAAGCGCAAGATCGCGCTGCGCTCGCAGCATTACCTGATGGCTTCGCAGGTGCTGCAGCAGACCGACATGGTGATGACCGTGCCGGAGCGCTTCGCGCGGCGCCACCAACTGAACTACGTGAGCCTGCCGGTGGGCGACGTGCCGCCTTTGGAAACCCACCTGTACTGGCATGAAAGCACCGACCAGGACCCGGCCAACCGCTGGATGCGCGAGCAGATGATCGAGTTGTGCCAGGCGGTGGTGGCGCAGGACGAGCGGGAGGCGCGCGCATAAGCTGCAGGCTGCGTTGAAGCCATCGCGGGTCAAGCCCGCTCCCCCCGACCTGCGCTGAAGCTGTGGGAGCGGGCGTGACCCGCGACAGGCACCCCCGAATGCCTGCTTGACGTATACGTCAACCAGCCAGTAGCTTAGCCGCATGCCCCCTTCCCCGAGCCATGCAATGAGCAGCCAGACCTACAGCATCTCCGACCTTTCCCGCGAACTCGACATCACCACCCGGGCCATCCGCTTCTATGAGGAGCAGGGCTTGCTCAGCCCCGAACGTCGTGGCCTGGAGCGTGTGTATTCGGCCCGCGACAAGGTCAGCCTCAAGCTCATCCTGCGCGGCAAGCGCATCGGTTTCTCGCTGGCCGAGTGCCGCGAGCTGATCGAACTCTACGACCCCACCAGCGGCAATCAGAAACAGCTGCACAGCATGCTTGCGAAGATCGCCGAGCGCCGCGCCCAGCTCGAACAGCAACTGCTCGACATCCAGCAGATGCAGCTGGAACTCGACACCGCCGAGGAGCGCTGCCAGCAGGCGCTGGCCACCACCCTGAACAATCAGAAAAACGGCCATTGAGGCCCACAGGAACCCTAGCCATGTCATTGCCTACCCATGTGCGTCTGGTCGAAGTCGGCCCCCGCGACGGCCTGCAGAACGAAGCCCAACCCATCAGCGTGGCGGACAAGGTCCGCCTGGTGGATGACCTGACCGACGCCGGTGTGTCCTATATCGAGGTGGGCAGCTTCGTCTCGCCCAAGTGGGTACCGCAGATGGCCGGTTCGGCCGACGTGTTCGCCAGCATCCGCCAGCAGCCCGGCATCACCTATGCGGCGCTGGCCCCCAACCTGCGCGGTTTCGAAGACGCACTGGCCGCAGGCGTCAAGGAGGTGGCCGTGTTCGCCGCCGCGTCCGAGGCGTTTTCGCAGCGCAACATCAACTGCTCGATCAGCGAAAGCCTGCAGCGCTTCGCGCCCATCATGCAGGCGGCGCGCGAACACGGGGTGAAGGTACGCGGCTATATCTCGTGCGTGCTGGGCTGCCCCTATCAAGGCCAGGTAGATGCCGAGCAGGTCGCCCCCATCGCCCGCGAGCTGCGCGACATGGGCTGCTATGAAGTGTCGCTGGGCGACACCATCGGCACCGGCACCCCGGGCGCCACCCGCCGCCTGTTCGAAGTGGTCGGCGCGCAGGTGCCACGTGCCGAGCTGGCCGGGCACTTCCACGATACCTACGGCCAGGCGCTGGCCAACGTGTACGCCAGCCTGCTGGAGGGAATCAACGTGTTCGACAGTTCGGTCGCCGGCCTGGGCGGCTGCCCGTATGCCAAGGGCGCCAGTGGCAACGTGGCCAGTGAAGACCTGCTGTACCTGCTGCAGGGCCTGGGTATCGAGACCGGCATCGACCTGGACAAGCTGATCGACGCCGGCCAGCGCATCAGTGCCGTGCTGGGCCGCGCCAGCGGTTCGCGTGTGGCCAGGGCACGCGCTGCCCGGTAACGGTGCGCAGCAACAGGGCCAATGGGGGGTGAGTGTTACCGCCCCCACACCCGACAGGGAAAATCCGGGTAACACGGAAACAAATCAGCACAATTTCCCGTGACGATTTTTCCACCAAACCAGCAAACCATTGATTTTATTGGGTTTTAAAAAGTTGGCACGGCACCTGCTATATCTTTCGTACAACAACAATAAAAAATGCGACAACCCAATAAAAATAAGACGTACCGGCTCTGACATAACAAGAACAACACGGCAGAGGCGCAGCTAACAGATTTTTTTGAAGTGGATGGCTTTTCGGGGGCGTGCCCCGCGACCTGACAGAGAACAATAAAACTACCCCAAGGTAGCGCCCGTCTCGGTTGGATCAGCAATGATAAAGGTCGATCAGCGCTCAAAAAAATACGTTTGCTCTTGATCCCGGATGGGGATCGCAACGCAACAAGAGGCAAGGGTCGCCAAAAACAACAATAGACCACCCTCCAATAATAAAAAGAGCACACGCAACAAAATTTGAGGGGAGCCCAGGCTCCCCTCAGTGCTTGCTGCCCTACTCGTTCTGCTGGTCATCCTCTGGCTTGCGCTTCTCCAGGCGGTCGACCACCCACGGCATCACCCCCAGCACCAGCAACGCCAGCACCGTGCTCACCAGCGCAGTGGCTTCGCGCCCCATGCCTGCGGCCACGCCGATGGCGGCGGTCATCCACAGGCCCGCAGCAGTGGTCAGGCCCTTCACATGACCCGCATCGTCCTCCTTGCCCTTGAGTATGGTGCCCGCCCCCAGAAAGCCGATGCCGGCGACGATCCCCTGCACCACCCGACTCAACGCTGCGTCGTCCGCCCCGGCCATGCGCGGCACCAGCACGAACAGCGCCGCACCGATGGCCACCAGCATGTGCGTGCGTACTCCCGCCGCCTTGCCCTTGAGCTCGCGCTCGAAGCCCAGCACCGCCCCCAGCAGCGCAGCCATCAACAGGCGCACCGTCACCTGCGTCAGTTGCTTGGCATCGGTGATATCGGCGAATTCGGCAATCAGTGTCGACCAGACTTGGTGCCACCAGGCGTCCATGAGCAGCGTCCATCAGCAAGGGGATACTGGATGGACAACAGCCTGGCGCGCGAGTGCTGTCGACCGCTGATCGGCCACGCTCAGCAACCCGGCCGGCAACGGAGTCACAGCTGTAAGCCCCCCGTTCGAGGACACCGCCATGCCCATTGAAATCAACGAAACCACCAAGCGCTGCACCCTGATAGCCGACGACTTTAACATCGAAGGTGAAGCGGCAGAGGTGCAGATCATCACCGATGCCGACCTGCGCATGTCGATCGCGACCCTGGCCGGGCAACGGGTGCCGATCACCGAGGCAGAGGCTGACGCGCTCACCGTGGCAGGTGCGGTGGATAGTCGCAGGCATTTGAAGACCTCCGAGGAGGGCTCGATCATATAAGGGCTGCAGGGTTTCAAGGGATAATCTGATACGGTTTTTATCCAGATATCTGCACCTGTTATGCAAACAGATGGGACGCCATAGTGCTCTGGCCTGATCGAGGCCTGATGAGCGACGAACCATGAGCGAACGAATTCCCGTCCAGATCGTTGAAATTGCCGAGCCCTCCACGTTCAAGAAGAAGGCCGCCAGCAGCGACAGACACATCCACACCCGTAGCTTCACCGGCTTTTTCCGAAACCTGCGCCTGGGTGGCGCGGGTTTTCTGTTTCTGCTGTTTTTCGGCACCGTCTGGCTCAACTGGGACGGGCGTCAGGCGGTCCTCTGGGACCTGGCCGACAGCAAGTTCCACATCTTCGGCGCCACCTTCTGGCCGCAGGACTTCATCCTGCTGTCGGCGCTGCTGATCATCTGCGCCTTCGGCCTGTTCGCCATCACCGTGTTCGCCGGGCGCGTCTGGTGCGGCTACACCTGCCCGCAAAGCACCTGGACCTGGGTGTTCATGTGGTGCGAGAAGGTCACCGAGGGCGAACGCAACCAGCGCATCAAGCTCGATGCGGCGCCCTGGGGCCCCAACAAGCTGGCGCGCCGCGCAGCCAAGCACACCCTGTGGCTGGGCGTCAGCCTGCTGACCGCACTGACCTTCGTCGGCTACTTCACCCCCATCCGGCCACTGACCCAGGAGCTGTTCACCCTGCAGCTGGGTGGCGTCAGCCTGTTCTGGATCCTGTTCTTCACCGGTGCCACCTACATCAACGCCGGCTGGCTGCGCGAGGCGGTGTGCATGCACATGTGCCCGTATGCCCGGTTCCAGAGCGTGATGTTCGACAGGGACACCCTCACCATCGCCTATGACCCGCAGCGCGGCGAGTCGCGCGGGCCGCGCAAGAAGGACGCCAACCACAAGGCCCAGGGCCTGGGCGACTGCATCGACTGCCACATGTGCGTGCAGGTATGCCCCACCGGTATCGACATCCGCGACGGCCTGCAGATGGAGTGCATCGGCTGCGCTGCCTGCATCGACGCCTGCGACAGCATCATGGACAAGATGAGCTACCCACGCGGGCTGATCGGCTACAAGTCCGAGCACACCCTGCAAGGCGGCACCACCCAGTGGATGCGTCCGCGCCTGCTGGGCTACGTGACCGTGCTGGTGGTGATGATCGGCGCCCTGGTGATCGCCCTGCAGCAACGCCCGATGGTGTCGATGGACGTGATCAAGGACCGCGGCCTGTTCCGCGAGAACGCCCTGGGGCAGATCGAGAACATCTACACCCTCAAGGTCATCAACAAGACCCAGCAGCCGCAGACCTACCGCCTGCGCCTGGTGGACGCCGAGGGCTTCGAACTGCATGGCAAGACCGAGTTCACCCTGGCGGCCAGCGAGATGAGCGATATACCGGTCTCGGTGGCGATGCTGGCCGACCGTGCGCCCAGCAGCTCCCAGGAGATCAGCTTCGAACTCATCGACACCGACCAGCCGAGCGTGCGCAGCCTTGCGCGCAGCCGTTTTGTCGCGCCTTTGAACCGCTGATCACATACACTCCGCTGAGTCAGACCGCCCAGAGCCATGATGAAACGCTACGAGAAATTCGCCGACGACATTGCCGAACTGATTCGCTCCGGGGTACTCGGCCCCGGCCAGCGCGTGCCGTCGGTGCGTTACGCCAGCCAGACCCACGGGGTCAGCCCGTCCACGGTGTTCCAGGCCTACTACCTGCTGGAGCGTCGCGGGCTGATCCGGGCCCGGCCGCGCTCGGGCTACTTCGTCAACACCCACGCCCCGCGCCAGTTCAACGAGCCGCAGATCATCGAGCAGGCCAGCGAATCGACCGAGGTGGACGTCAGCGAGCTGGTGTTCTCGATCCTCGACTCGATCAAGGACCCGCAGACGGTGGCCTTCGGTTCGGCGTTCCCCAGCCCCAACCTGTTCCCGCTGCCGCGCCTGGCGCGCTCGCTGGCCAGCGCCAGCCGCGAGATGGACCCGCGCATGGTGGTCACCGACCTGTCGCCGGGCAACCCGCAACTGCGCCGCCAGATCGCCCTGCGCTACATGGTCGGCGGCTTGATGCTGCCGATGGAAGAACTGCTGATCACCAACGGTGCGCTGGAGGCATTGAACCTGTGCCTGCAGGCGGTAACCGAGCCGGGTGACCTGGTGGCCATCGAGGCACCGGCGTTCTATGCCTGCCTGCAGATTCTGGAGCGGCTCAAGCTCAAGGCGGTGGAGATTCCGGTGCACCCGCGCGAAGGCATCGACCTGGGGGTGCTGGCGCAGACGCTGGAGCGGCATCCGGTCAAGGCCGTGTGGTGCATGACCAACTTCCAGAACCCGGTGGGCGCGAGCATGCCGGAAGACAAGAAGAAGCAGCTGGTCGAGCTGCTGAGCGTGCACCAGGTGCCGCTGATCGAAGACGACGTGTATGCCGAGCTGTACTACGCGCAGCAGGCGCCCAAGCCGGCCAAGGCATTCGACACCGAAGGGCTGGTGATGCATTGCGGTTCGTTCTCCAAGAGCCTGGCGCCGGGCTACCGGATCGGCTGGGTGGCGGCCGGGCGCTATGCGCAGAAGATCGAGCGGCTCAAGCTGATGACCTCGCTGTGTGCATCGATGCCGGCGCAGGCGGCGATTGCCGACTACCTGCAGCATGGTGGCTACGACCGCCACCTGCGGCGCCTGCGCTATGCGCTGGAAGAGCAGCAGAACGCCATGCTGGCGGCGATTGCCCGGCACTTCCCGGCGCAGACGCGGGTCAGCCACCCCAGCGGCGGGTACTTCCTGTGGTTGGAGCTGCCGGAGCAGATGGACTCGCTGAAGCTGTTCCAGATGGCATTGGCCCAGGGCATCAGCATTGCGCCGGGGCCGATCTTTTCGCCGACGCGGCGGTTTCGCAACTGCATCCGCCTCAATTACGGCAGCCCCTGGACCGAGCAGTCGGAGCAGGCGATGGAGACGCTGGGGCGGATCGTGCGGTCGTTCTGAGGGGCTGGCATGACGGCCAACGCCCCATCGCGGGTCAAGCCCGCTCCCACATGACTGCGGTGACCCTGTGGGAGCGGGCTTGACCCGCGATTGGGTCGGTGCAGCCCCTTGCCCACACCCGCACAATCGCGCACCATCCCCTCCCGCACTTGCCCACGGATGGCCCCGGATGAAACCGCTGTACCTGCTACTGGCCCTGCCCCTGCTGCCCGCCTGCAGCCTGATCGGTTTCGTCGCCAAGGAAAGCGTCGTGGGCGCCACCAGCCACTACGGCTTGAGCAGCACCACGCTGATCGCCGAACTCCCGCCCAACCACGGCGTCACCTATAACGCCAGCTACGCCCCGCTCGACCCGTACCGCTGCACCGTGGCCTCCCCCGCCACCGGCGGCATGCGCTCGCGCCCCAACCAGTACCGCACCGACCAGGCCGATGCGCACCCCGACGCGCGCACCGTCACGTTCAGGATCCCGCTGACCTACACCACCGGCAGTTGCACCCAGCAACTGGACAACATCACAGTGAGCATCAAGTCCCCCAGCGGGCGGTACAGCCTGGCGGGGGTCAAGGTATTGCCGGCACTGCCCGACGGCACTGGGCCGGTGCGCGACGCAGACCCCGAGCTGGTTGTGCGCCGCCTGTGCGGCACGGCCTACCACATCGTGCCCGGGCATGAGCGCCACGTGCTGGCCAGGGACATCGACTGCCTCGCCGCCGACAGCCATTGGCAACCGCTGGAGCGGACCTCCAGGCACCCCGGCCCGGTCGCCAACGTCGCCTACACCCAGCTGAACAAGACCGACCTGCGCTTCGTGTACCGCCTCATCGACAAGGAGTGGCCGCTTTACCCCGAGAACTGGTCACCGGTCGGCGATGGCATGAAGCCCTGCGCTTCACAATGGAAGTGGGTTGGCGAAGCCTCCTGCAGCTACCGCCAGCAGACCTTCAGCACCTTCGAGATGGACGGGCGCCAGTGCACCACCTACCCGGGCTGCTCGTAACCGCTTCGCCCCTTCAACGGGCCTCCCCCGCACGCGGCTTGTAGAACAGGAACCTGGGGGTTTCGGCGGTCTTCAAGTACGTCCTGGCCCACGCGGGATGCACATGGCGGTCATGAAAGTACATCGCGCCATCGGTGCTGTCGGTCAGTTGCTGATTCAGCGCCTTGCGCGCGATTTCCTTGGCCACGGTGTACTGCACCGGCTCTTCCACATCGTCCGAGCGCCCGTCGCACCACCACGAGAACTGGCATGTGCGCTCCTTGATGCCCTGCTTGACCACCTCGCACACGGTGCCCGGAAACCCTTCGTGCCCCAGCCGGTTCATCACCACGCTGGCCACACCCTGCATGTCCGCCGCCTCACCGCCCTTGGCCTCCCAGTAGAGGGTGCGCGCCAGGCAGGTGATCGCGTCATCCAGCGCGGCCTCGCCCTTGGGGTCGACCGCCTGCACTTCGCTGCGGGTGATGGCCTGGTCGCTGGGTACGCTGGCCTCGCGCCCCTGTTCGGCAGCCTTCTGCTCCAGCACCTGGGCCTTGTCTTCGGCTACCGCCGCAGGCGGCGCCGCGGCGGCAGAGCCCGGCAGAACAGCGATCAACCACACGGCAAGACAGCAAACTGCAGCGAATGAGCGCATGACCGAGCCTTCTTGTGAGCCTCTGATAGATGCACAGTAGCTGCAACCGGCGATTTGCGCCGCCCTACCCCAGCAGCTCGCGCAGGCGGTACCACAACATGCCCATCGCCAGCAGTGGCGAGCGCAGGGCCGGGCCGCCGGGGAAGGTCATGTGCGGCACCTTGCTGAAGATATCCAGGCCCTGGCTATGCCCGGCGTGGATCGCCTCGGCCAGCAACTTCGCCGTCCAGTGGGTGACGTTCACCCCGTGCCCCGAATAGCCCTGGGCGTAGAACACGTTGGGGTGCTGCTGCAGGCGTCCCACCTGCGGAAAGCGATTGGCGGTAATGCCGATCTTGCCGCCCCACTGAAAGTCGATGCGCACATCCGCCAGCTGCGGGAACACCTTGAGCAGCTTGGGCAGCATGTAGCCGGCGATATCCGCCGGGTCGCGCCCGGAATAATGGCAGGCCCCGCCGAACAGCAGGCGCCGGTCGGCAGTAAGGCGGTAGTAGTCCAGGCCGACCTTCTGGTCGCACAGCGCCAGGTTCTGCGGGATCAGCCCGGCGGCGCGCGGTGCCGACAGCGGCTCGGTGGTGATGATGTAGCTGCCGGCCGGCAGCACCTTGCCGCTCAGGCGTGGCTCCAGGTCGTCCAGGTGCGCATTGCACGCCAGCACCAGGCTGCCGGCCCGCACGCTGCCGCGCGCGCAGCGCACCTGCACGGTGGGGCCATGCACCAGTGCGAGCACCGTGCTGTGCTCGAACACCTGCACCCCCAGCGACGCCGCCAGGCGCGCCTCGCCCTGCACCAGGTCGAGCGGGTGCAGGTGGCCGGAGCCCATGTCCAGCAGCCCGCCGGCATACACCTTCGAGGCCACCACCTCGTGCATCTGCTGCGGCCCGTAGAGTCGGGTCTGGTGCCGATAGCCCAACGCCTCCAGGCTCTGCTGTTCAGCCTGGAACGCTGCGTACTGCGCCGGGGTATTGGCCAGCTCGCAGAAGCCCCAGCGCAGGTCGCAGTCGATGCCGTCCTCCTGCACCCGGCGGCCCACTACCTCCACCGACTCGATGCCGGCGCGTTGCAGGTAGGCCACCCCTTCCTGCCCCACGTAGCGGGCAAACCCCGACACCTCGTGGCCGATGCCGCGAATCAGTTGCCCGCCGTTGCGCCCACTGGCACCCCAGCCGATGCGCCGCCCCTCCAGCAACACCACCGAGAGCCCGCGGCGAGCCAGTTCGATGGCGGTGTTGACGCCCGTGAAGCCACCGCCGATCACGCACACATCGGCGATCAGGTCCTGCTCCAGCGTCGGGTAGTCGGCCTGGCTTCTGGCCGTCGCTGCGTAGTACGAACGGGCGTGTTGCGCATTGCCATTCACGTTGTTCATTTGTTCGATTTCACTTTGCTCCACGAGCGGGTCATCAAACGCATGATGGCCGGCGTGGGGGTGCTGGAGATGTACAGTTTGTCGAGCACCGCCTGGGGCGGATACACCTCGGGGTTGTCGACCAGGTCGGCGGCCATGTACTGGCGCGAAGCCGGCGTCGGGTTGGCGTAGCCCACCAGGGTGCTGACCTTGGCGATCACCTGCGGGTCCATCAGGTAGTTGATGAAGGCGTGCGCCTCCTTGGGGTTGGTGGCGTCGGCCGGGATCGCCAGCAGGTCGAACCACAGGTTGCTGCCCTCCTTGGGAATCGAATAGGCGATGTTCACGCCGTTGTGGGCTTCCCTGGCGCGGTTGGCCGCCTGGAACACGTCGCCGGAGTAACCGAAAGCGATGCAGATGTCGCCGTTGGCCAGGTCCGTGACGTACTTGGAGGAATGGAAGTAGGTGATGTACGGGCGCAGCGCCAGCAGCTTGGCCTCGGCCTTCTTGTAGTCCTGCGGGTTTTCGCTGCGCGGGTCCAGGCCCATGTAGTTGAGCACTGCCGGGAACAGCTCGTCGGCCGAATCCATGAACGACACGCCGCACTGGCTGAGCTTTTTCAGATTCTCGGGCTCGAACAGCACCGCCCACGAATCGATATGGTCGATGCCCAGCACCTGCTTGACCTTGTCGACGTTGTAGCCGATGCCATTGGTGCCCCACAGGTAGGGCACCGAGTGGCGGTTGCCGGGGTCGTTGTCCTCCAGTTTCCTGAGCAGCACCGGGTCGAGGTTCTTCCAGTTGGGCAGTTGCGAGCGGTCCAGCTCCAGAAACGCCCCGGCCTTGATCTGGCGCGCCAGGAAGTGGTTGGACGGCACCACCACGTCGTAGCCGGTGCGCCCCGCCAGCAGCTTGCCCTCCAGGGTTTCGTTGGAGTCGAACACGTCGTAGATCACCTTGATCCCGGTCGCCCCCTGAAAGTCGGCCAGGGTGGTGGGGCCGATGTAATCGGTCCAGTTGTACACGCTGACGCTTGGCTGGGCCTGTGCGGCGGCCCCCCACAGCAACCCCAGGGCCACCGGCAACACGGATTTCAACAGACGCATATCGACACCTCTTCTGATTGTTTTATCGATGATCGGCAGGTCAGCGCATCACACGCTCAGCAGCAGGAACTCGCGCTCCCACGAACTGATCACGCGCTTGAAGTTCTCGTGCTCGGCGCGCTTGACCGCCACGTAGCCACGCACGAACTTGCTGCCCAGGTAGCGTTCGATGGTCGGGCAGTCTTCCATGTGCGCCAGCGCGTCCTCGATGGTGATCGGCAGGCGCAGGTTGCGACGCTCATACGCACGCCCCTGCACCGGGGCGCTGGGCGCAATGCCCTCGACCATGCCCAGGTAGCCGCACAGCAGGCTGGCGGCAATCGCCAGGTACGGGTTGGCATCGGCGCCGGGCAGGCGGTTCTCAACGCGCATCGACTCGGGGCTGGAGGTGGGCACGCGCAGGCCCACGGTGCGGTTCTCTTCGCCCCACTCCACGTTCACCGGTGCCGAGGTGTCGGGCAGAAAGCGGCGGAACGAGTTGACGTTGGGCGCGAACATCGGCAACACCTTGGGGATGTACTTCTGCAGGCCGCCGATGTGCTGCAGGAACAGCTCGCTCATGCTGCCGTCGTCATTGACGAAGATCGGCTTGCCGGTGGCGCTGTCGACCACGCTCTGGTGCAGGTGCATGGCGCTGCCCGGCTCGTCGCCCACCGGCTTGGCCATGAAGGTGGCGGTGACGTTGTGCTTGAGTGCGGCCTCGCGCATGGTGCGTTTGAACACGGTGATCTGGTCGGCCAGGTCCAGGGCGTCGCCGTGGCGGAAGTTGATTTCCATCTGCGCCGGGCCGTCTTCGTGAATCAGCGTGTCCAGGTCCAGGCCCTGGGCCTCGCACCAGTCGTAGACGTCCTCGAACAGCGGGTCGAACTCGTTGGCGGCATCGATGGAGAACGACTGGCGGCCACTTTCGGCGCGGCCCGAACGGCCCAGTGGCGCCTGCAACGGCAGGTCCGGGTCTTCGCAGCGCTGGGTCAGGTAGAACTCCATCTCCGGTGCCACGATCGGTTGCCAACCCTTGTCGGCGTACAGCTTGAGGACTTTCTTGAGCACGTTGCGCGGCGACAGCTCGATGGGGTTGCCCTGCTTGTCGAAGGTGTCGTGGATCACGATCGCGGTGGGCTCCAGCGCCCAGGGTACCGGGTAGATGGCCGTCGAGTCGGGGCGGCAGAGCATGTCGATGTCGGCCGGGTCGAGCAGGTCGTAGTAGATCTCGTCCTCGACGAAGTCGCCGGTCACGGTCTGCAGCAGCACACTTTCCGGCAGGCGCATGCCTCGCTCATGCAGGAACTTGTTGGTGGGGGCGATCTTGCCGCGGGCGATACCGGTCAGGTCGGTGACCACGCATTCCACTTCAGTGATCTTGTGTTCTTTCAGCCAGGTGGACAGCTGATCGAAGGGGGTATTCATGAGAACCTCGTTGTCGTGATGCAGGGCATGCGCAAGGGTGTGTGTGGCGCGGGCGGGCAAGGCCTGGCTTCCCCTGCGCCGCGTTGAGGTCTATCTTGGTGCCGCAGCTGCGGCTGCATCTATCCACTTTGAGCAGAAGAAAATGCACCAAAGCAGTGCATTCAGAGGTTCTCATGACAACCCCGTCGCCCTTGCGGGTACAGGCCTTCACCAGTGCCGATGTGGCCGAACAGGTACGCGCCACGCCAGGCTGGGCACAGCACTACCAGCAGATGTCACCCGGGCACTTTGCCGGGATGGTGCGCTGCCTCGACCTGCAGGGCGTGGAGGTGTACGAAGAGCGCATGAACACCCGGGTGGAGCAGAGCTTCAGCGCCCCCGGCGGTTCGCTGTCGTTCTGCTTCGACCGCAGTGACAACAGCCTGTACGTGCTCAATGGCGAAAGCCGCAACATCTGGATCACCCCCGAGAACTACCAGGAAGTGGCCGTCGTGTTCGGCCCTGCGTTCGTGCGTGAGCACGGCGTGGACGTTGCGGCGCTCGAAGGTCTGTTCATGGCACCGCTCAATTCCCAGCGCAATGCCTTGTTCAGCGGCTGGCTGAGCAGTACCCTGACGCGCCTCTCGCAGAGCGAGGACGCGCCGTGCCAGCAGGTGCTGGCCAGGCAGTTGCTGGACGATTGTCTGTACATTCTCGACACCGCCTCGGTGTGCCTGGACCGCGGCGAGCTGTGGCGGCGCACCGAGGAGCGCATCATCATGCGCAAGGTCAGCGAATGGGCGGCAGATTCGCCGGAGGAGTCATTGAACCTGCTGCAACTGGCGCAGGTGGCCGGCAGCTCGGTGCGTCAGTTGCAGCATGCGTTCAAGGCGTACACCGGCATCACGCCCAGCCACTGGCTGCGCCTGCGCCGCCTCAATGGCGCGCACCGCGAGCTGCTGACCGCGCGCGGCCACACCGTGGCGGAAGTGGCGATGCGCTGGTCGTTCTGGCACCTGGGGCGGTTTTCCAGCAGTTATCAGGCGCTGTTCAAGGAGTTGCCCAGTGAAACCCTCAAACGACGCAAGGAGACACGGTATGGCTTTTGACTGGCATGGCGGGGTGATTACCCGGGATACACCGGTGGGCGAGGATTACCGCAACACGCAGAACGTGCGGCGGTTCATGCGTGAGCAGTGTGGCGAGGATTTCAGGTTCGACCGGCCGTTGATGGCGTGGATAGTCGATGGTACGGCGCGGACGATGGGGGATGTGGTGGATGAGTGGGCCAGACGTCGTAGTGCTTAGCTGAACCCGCGACATCCCTGCGCAAGTACCCACTGGCAGCCCAGGCTGGTATTGTGCCGCCCTGCAAACCCAACTGGATGACTGTGAGGAAATGACGTTGAACGCTGATGCGAACATGACCGGGGACCTGTTCGAAGTCGACAAGCGCCTGGGCCTCAAACCCGTGGTGGACTTCAACACCTACCTGCGCGCCGCATTCGCCGACGGCGCCTGCGCATGCAGCCGCTGCCTGGAAAACAAGGGCGACGAGAGCGGCTACGCCTTCGCCCATACCTTCGACTTCCAGGGCCAGGTCACCCATCGCCGCTTCGCCACCACCACCGCCAGCGATGTGCTGATGGTCCTGAAAAAAGCCTGGCTGTCCTACACCAAGGCCGAACTGGATGTCAGTGGCAACCTGGACCTGGACGCCATCAAGGCCTTCGTCGAGCCACAGCTGCACAAACGCCTGGTGCCACTGTTCGTCGCCAGCGGGCTGGTTGTCGAGGTCGACGGGCAACTGGTGCTGCAAGCCCAGGCCGCCGCCTGACGGCCATGCCTGGGGCGCGTTGCCGGCAGAGCCGG
>NZ_QLAD01000003.1:372406-373317 GCF_024355235.1 Pseudomonas sp. S12(2018) | reverse complement strand
GCCGGCAGAGCCGGCAACGCGCCCTGGCGCAACCCGCGCGCGATTGCACCCCCGCCCAGGCTACACACAGGCATTGCGACACTGTAGTATTGAGAACTATTCACATTCACTGTCGAGTCGTTCCCGGTGCACACGCCTTCCTCCAAGCTCGGCTTCTTCTTCAGCGACCACCACCGCTGGCTGCTGCAACACATCCAGAAGCGCCTGCGCAACCGCGCCGACGCCGAAGACACGGCTGCCGAGGCGTTCTGCCAATTGCTGGTGGCGCGGGTTGATCCGGACAGCATCCAGCAACCGCGGGCCTTTCTGTCGACCATCGCGCGCCGGCTGATCTTCGACCGCCACCGCCGCCGCCAACTCGAAAATGCCTACCTGGAACGCCTGTCGAGCCTACCCGAGCAGGTAGCGCCCTCCCCGGAGGAACAACTGCTGCTGGTCGAAGCGCTGGTGGCCATCGACCGAGCGCTCACCGGCCTGCCCGCGGTGGTCAAGGCAGCCTTCCTCTACAGCCAGCTCGATGGCCTGAGCTATGTGGAGATCGGGCGCAAGCTCGCGCTGTCGGAACGCACCGTCAGCCGCTACATGAAACAGGCCCTGCGCCAGTGCTACCTGGCCGAGATGGCACCATGAGCAAGGCCCGCCTCGACCCGGCCGCGGAGCAGGCCATCGACTGGATGGTGCGCTTGAGCGCCGACCGCAACGACACCCGCCTGCACGCCCGTTTCGATACCTGGCTCAACAGCGACCCGGCCCATGCCCAGGCCTGGGGCCGGCTGCAGGAGCGCCTGGGTGGCGCGTTCGGCACCGTGCGGGCGCTGGACCAGCGCCTGCCCGGCCAGGCCGGCGAAGCCCGGCGCGTGCTGATGCAGCCCGGCACCTCCCGGCGCGAGGTGCTGCGCGCCATCGGCGGG